>NZ_LAJE02000271.1 GCF_000970465.2 Devosia insulae DS-56 | reverse complement strand
GGACAGGGGTGGGGGTACTCTTTCCGCACCGGCCCGTGACGAACTACCTAAGCGCCCTACTGCAGGTGGGGTTTGCGCAGGAAGCTGTTGCGGTCGGCGGATTTGATGCGGACCCAGGTGTCGCGGCCATCGCGAACGACGCGCATCGGGAACTCGGCGCCGGCCGGGCCGCTGCTCCACACCTTGCGATAGAAATCAGCCAGGCTTTCGACCTCGCTGTCGCGCACGTCGGAGATCACGTCGCCCTGGCGCAGGCCGGCCTTAGCGGCCGGGCCGCCATCGGCGACGCTCATCACCACCACTTCGCCATCGCTCTCGGCCGAGAACACGCCAAGCCACGGCCGCGGCGGGCGGTTGGCTTCGCCGCGGGTGAGCAGGTCGTCGAGGATGGGGCGGAGCAGGTCGATGGGGACCACCATGTTGATGTCGGCAGTCTCGCCGGCCCGCATCATCTGCAGGCGGAGCGAGCCGACACCGAGCAGTTTGCCGTCGGCGCCGATCAGCGCCGCACCGCCCCACGAGGGGTGCGCCGGGGCGGTGAAGATGGCTTCATCGAGCAGGTATTCCCAATAGCCGGCAAACTCCTGCTTGGCGACGATGCTGGCGCGGATGGAGCGGCCGGTGCCGTCGGCGAAGATCACCGAGTCACCCAGCTGCGCGTCGGCGGAATGGCCCAGTTCGAGAGCCGGCAGGTCGAGTGGCCCAAGCGCCTGCACCAGGCCGAAACCGGTTTCCTGGTCGTAGGCCAGCGCGTGCGCGGCGACGACGCGGCCATCGCTGGCGGTCAGCCACACCTCTTCGGCTTCGGTGATCAGATAGCCGATGGTCAGCACCAGGCCGCTCTCGCGGATCACCACACCGCTGCCTTCGCGCAGCGTGCCGAGGGCGGCGGCGGTGAAGGCATCGTCGGGGATGGTGGATCTGACGGCCACGACTGACCGCAAGGTCGGATCGATATCCATGCTCTTGTCCTGGTGTTGCGGAGACAGGCCGGCGCCGGGCCTCTGGCCGGGCACGATGCCTGTGTACAAGGTAGGCAATGGACGGGGGGCCTGCAAGGGTCGCGGAGCCGAACCGTGAGGTACGTGTTGCAGCAGAGCGAAATCTGTTCAATGCTGCACGTGTTGTCATACAAGGTGGACACGAGAGCCACCAACCAGACGTGACTAGGAGAGACTGCCCAACGACGAGGAGGAGAAACTACGATGACTATCAAGAAGTTGAGCCGTCGCGACGTCCTGAGGGGGACCGTTGCTACCGGCGCCGGACTTATCGCCGCGGGGAGCGGCCTTCCGGTTTTTGCGCAGGACGCCGCCGCACCCAAACCGGACGCACCGCTGCCGGTAGGCGGTTCGGGGAAGCTCACCGTCATTCACCGCACCGAGTATTTCGAGGCGGCCCAGACGGCGTTCCGCGACACCGTGCAGGCCTTCGCCGATGGCAAGGGGGTCCAGCTCGACATCTCGACCACCAACCCTGAGTCGTTCGGCGACTTCATGGGCAAGATGACGGCGGCGGTGAAGGCCGGCAACCCGCCGGATTTCGCATACACGTCCAACGTTTCGATCGCGCAGCTGCATTTGCTCGACCTGGTCGAGGATATGACCGACGTGGTCGAAGAGGCCATCAAGCTCTACGGCGACATCATGCCGGGCCTGAATGCCGCCAAGACCGCGCAGATCGACGGCAAGTGGTGGGCCGTTCCGCTGATCGGCACGACGACCGGCTACTATGCGCGTGGTGACAAGCTCAAGGAAAAGGGCATCGATCCCGCTTCCCTGAAGACCATCGTCGACCGCCGCGAAGCAGCTCTCGCCATCTCGGGTCCCGACTTCTACGGCTGGGGCTTCACTCCCAACCAGTCGGGTGACGGCTTCGGCTTCCTGATCGCTACTGTTCAGGCCTTCGGTGGCCACTTCACCGACGAGACCGGCCAGGTGGTGACCTTCGACTCGCCGGAGACGGTGGCTGCCTTCGAGTTCCTACGCGAAACCTACGACCGCAACGGCAAATACGCCGCCATGCTGCCGCCGGGCGTCGAGAGCTGGAACGACACGGGCAACAACGAAGCGTACCTCGCGGGCCAGATCGGCTTCACCCAGAACGCCTTCTCGATCTACGCTCAGTCGAAGCGCGACGGTAATGCGGTCTATGCCAACACCCTGCTGCTGCAGGCGCCGACCGCGATCAACGGCGACAGCCGCGATGGCGGCAATGTCGGCGGCTGGATGACGGTGTTCAAGGGGGCGCCGAACGCGGCGCTCGCCAAGGAGCTGGCGCTCAACCTGCTCGATCCGGCCAACTTCGGCAAGATCGCGGCTCTGGGCAGCGTGCTGTTCACCCCGGCCTACCAGAACCTCTGGACCCCGGAGCTGCTGGCGGCCGAACCGAACCTCGCGACGATCAAGCAGGCGGTCGACGTCAAGGATCCGTTCCTCGGCCAGTCGTGGCCGGCAAATCCGAACGCGGGCGTCGATGCGATCCGCGCCCAGGGTGTGCTGGAACAGTCGGTCGGCAACGTCATCTCGGGGCGCATGGCCCCCGCTGATGCCGTCAAGGATGCGCACCAGAAGATGCGCGATCTGTTCGAAGAAGGCGGGATCATGCAGCCGTAAGGCGATGCAACCCGCGCGGGAGGGCGGCGTAGCCGCCCTCCCCCACTCTAGCGCCGCAGCGTCATCGGCCGCACTCCGGGGAGAGTGCGGGTGCCGTTCTACGCCGTGGATCAAGGCTCCGGTGCTGAGGCCAGACGCCTCGCCGTGCAGCACTTTCGAGGGGACAGGTAATGGTTGATCAAGCTCAGGTGAATTCCGCGGTAGGCCGAACGATGCGGCCGATGTCGATGGCGCGGCGGGTGCGGGGCATTCTCGGCCGCGACTGGAAGATCGCCTACCTGTTCGTCCTGCCCATGGTCCTGCTGATGGCTGGCCTGATCTTCTGGCCATTCATCAGCGCTATCCTGATGTCGATGACCACCTTCAACTTCAACACCGGCGACACGGTGCAGGTGGGCCTGAGGAACTACCAGCGCCTCTACACCAATTCCGACTACCTGCTGAGCCTTTCGAACACCATCAACTTCACCTTCTGGTCGCTCAGCATCAAGTTCGTCACCGGCATGACCATTGCGATGATCCTGCATTCCAAGTTGCCATGGCGCAACCTGATGTCGGCGATCATGCTGCTCCCCTGGATCGTGCCCGAGATCGTCACGGCTTTGGCCTGGAAGTCGATCTATGACCCGCTGTTCGGTGGTCTCAACCCGATCCTGCAGGGCGCCGGTATCATCAGCAAGCCGCTTGGCTGGCTGTCGGACTCGAACCTGGCGCTGGGCAGCGTCATCGCGGTGAACGTCTGGAAGGGCATCCCGTTCTTCACCCTGCTGCTGCTGGCCGGGCTCAAGGCGATCGATACCGAGCTTTACGAATCGGCCGAGGTGGATGGCGCCAATGCGGTGCAGCGCTTCCGCTACATCACCCTGCCGGGGATGCGCTACGTCATCCTCGTGGTGCTGCTGCTGAGCTTCATTTCCACCTTCAACCAGTTCGGGCTGATCTTCCTGATGACCGGCGGCGGGCCGAGCGGCGCGACGCGCCTCTATTCGATCCTCGCCTACGAGAAGGCGATCGGCTCCTTGCAATATGGCCCCGGCAGCGCCATCGCGCTTTCCGTCGCGCCGCTGATGGCGTTCCTGATCTACCTGCTCTCCAAGTACATGCGGCACGACGAACGCGCCGCCGGGGTGCAGAAGAAGGGGCTCGGCATCGGCAAGTTCTTCGGCGGGCTGTTCAGCGCCGTGCTCGATATCTTCTTCTGGCCGTTCGACATGCTGAACCGCGGCATCGAGGTGCTGGGCCAGGCGCTGCGCAAGCGGATGACCGGCTCCACCGAAAAGCCGGTGTTCAAGCCGCAGGGCCGCGAACGCATGGGGATCGGCATCCGCATCCTGATCCTGTTGCCGATCATGGCGTTCGTCTTATTCCCGTTCTACTGGGTGCTGATCACCTCGTTCAAAACCACGACGCAGATCAGCCAGCGACAATCGATCTTCTGGCCGAACCCGCCGACGCTGAACCAATACCAGGAGCTGCTGTTCGGCTCGCCGTTCCTGCACTGGCTGGGCAATTCGATCCTGGTCGCGGCATTGAGCACGGTTATTTCGGTGGCGATTGCGGCGCTCGCCGCTTATGCGCTGACCCGTCTGAAATTCCTCGGCGCCGGGCTGCTGACCACAGCGATCCTGATCACCTACCTGTTGCCCGGAACGCTGATCTTCATCCCGCTGTACCAGACGCTGAGCGACCTCGGCCTGATCAACAGCTACGGCGCCTTGCTGACCACCTACCCGACCTTCCTCGTGCCATTCGCCACCTGGGTACTGATCGGCTATTTCCGCTCGATCCCGGTGGAACTGGAAGAAGCGGCAATGATCGACGGAGCCAGCCGGCTCTACGCCTTCGTTCGCATCACCCTGCCCCTGGCGGCGCCGGCGCTGCTGTCGGTGGCGCTGTTCGCCTTCACCAATGCCTGGAACGAGTTCCTGTTCGCCTTCGTCTTCATCACCTCGGAATCGCTCAGGACCCTGCCGATCGGCCTCCAATCCATGGTGGTGGGCGACATCCTGCCCTGGGGCGAACTGATGGCAGCCTCGCTGCTGACGGCAATCCCGGTGGCGGTGCTCTACATGTACGCCCAGCGCTTCCTGGTCGGCGGGCTGACTGTCGGGGCGGTGAAGGGGTGAACCGCTAGAGTGACTACGTTCCTTCCCCTCACCCTGACCCTCTCCCCGGAGGGGAGAGGGGACGCACTTTGCACGGGCAATGCCACATCGCCCCCTCTCCCCTCCGGGGAGAGGGTCGGGGTGAGGGGCCTGGCCCTTCTCCTCCTCTCCCGCTGCCGACGACCCGTCCA
This sequence comes from Devosia insulae DS-56, assembly GCF_000970465.2. Classification (GTDB taxonomy): domain Bacteria; phylum Pseudomonadota; class Alphaproteobacteria; order Rhizobiales; family Devosiaceae; genus Devosia_A; species Devosia_A insulae. The sequence continues at coordinate 43 of NZ_LAJE02000271.1, read as the reverse complement.
GGGTAGGTCTGTGTGGTCGCCTCTGACTTTAATCACACACAGA
>NZ_LAJE02000270.1 GCF_000970465.2 Devosia insulae DS-56 | reverse complement strand
CCCTATCGTCCAGCCTGAGCCCGGCATCACGCGGCCAGCGGTTCCGCATGTAGTCCCAGAAGGTATAGAGCGTCGCATCGGGGAATTTCTTCCGCAGCGCGTCGGTCCAGCCCTGCTCGAGCAGCCGCTGGAACTGCTGGCGGCTCTCCGGCTGCACCAGGGCGTTGTCGCGGTACGAGGTGGTGACGTAGATGTCGCGCGCCTCTGGCACGATATTGTAGTCGCCCGCCAGCACCACCGGTACTCCGCTGTCGAACAGCTCTGCCGCATGCGCGATCAGCCGCTCGCCCCAGCTGAGCTTGTAGTCGAATTTCGGCCCGGGTTGCGGGTTGCCGTTGGGCGCATAGAGCGAGGCGATCACCACCCCGTTCACCGCCGCCTCGATGTAGCGCGCCTGTGCGTCCTCAGGGTCGCCCGGCAGCGACTCCTGCGTCAGCACCGGCTCGACGCCCTTGGCGAGGATGGCGACGCCATTCCAGCTTGCCTCGCCCCGCCACACCGCCCCATAGCCGGCATTGGCCAGCGCCGTTGCCGGGAACTGGTGATCCCGCGCCTTCAGCTCCTGCAGGCAGACGACATCCGGCTCGGCCTCGTCCAGCCAGGCGAGCAGATTGTCCAGCCGCCGGTTGACGTTGTTGATGTTGAAGGTGGCGACCTTCAAGGCGCGATGCGCCCGACCCACGCCGTGACGCTGTCGGCCACCGTCTTCAGGTGATCGGCAGTCGAGAACCCCGAAATGGCCTTGCGCGGTTTCAGGTCATGGTCGCCATCCTCGAGCCACTTCACCTCGATCTGCGGCGACAACCCATAGGTCGCGACCTCGTCCGGCACGCCGAACTCGTCGCGGGTGCCCTGGCAGATCAGCGCCGGGGTCTTGAGCCCGATCAGGTGCTTGGTGCGCAACTGCGTCGGCCGCCCCGGCGGGTGGAACGGATAGCCGAGGCAGACGAGCCCGGCGATCCGCCCGGCTTCAAACTCGGCATCGGCGATCATGCTGGCGACCCGGCCGCCCATCGATTTGCCGCCGATCAGCAGCGGCCCGGTGGTCGGTCCGAGATCGTCGATCGCCGCCACATATTCCGGCATCACCGTCTCGGCCTTCGGCGGCGGCTTCTTGCCCGCCTCGGCCCGTCGCCCCGCCATATAGCCGAACTCGAAGCGCGCCACCCGGAAGCCGGCCGCGGCCAGCGCCTTGGTGGTGGCGTTCATCGAGGCCGAGTCCATCGGCGCCCCGGCGCCATGCGCCAGGAGGATGGTCACCCGAGCATCCTCGGGGCCGTCAAAGAGAAAACTGGTCGTCATCAGCCAGCCGATTTCCGTGTGTGAAGGTCCGCATAGGCGATACCGCGCGAGGCGGTCTTCGCCCAGTCCGAGTCCTGGTCGAGTTCGAGATAGCGCACCCACCAGCGCCGCGCTTCGCCGAGATTGCCGGCGTCATATTCGAGCGTCGCAAGGTTGTAGATCGCATCTGCATAGTCAGGGTCGATGTCGATCGCCGTCTTCAGGTGCTGGCGCGCGATGGCGATCTTGCCTTCCTCGCGCAGCAGCCCGGCATAGTTGAACCATGCCTCGACGAAATCCGGGTCGCGCTTGATCGCCTGCATATAGGCGTTCGCCGCCTCGGAATTGTCGTTCGCGGCTTTGAGGCAATTGGCCCGGTTATAGGCCGCCACCGAATCGTTGGGGTCGATCGACAGGCAGTGCCCGTAAAGCACCGCCGCCTCGGCAAATAGCCCGGCCGCTTCGGCCGCCTCGGCGAGCGAGAAATACTCCTCGGATTCGTCCTCGATCGGCGCCAGCGCCAGGAGCCGCTGTCCATCGAGCTCGGCCGGCTGGTCGCCGATCAGCGCCCGGATGCGCTTCGGCCCGCCCGGGTGCAGCGACATCGCGGTCAGCGACTGCACCGGCCCGGAGCGATGCACCGAGCGCGCAATCGCCCCCCAGGTGGCGCCGCCGGCCAGGAGCCCGGCATATTTGCGCGACAGGATCAGGTCGCGGAACGAGAAGGGCTCGGCGTGATGCTCGAAGGCGTCGAACAGCACCAGGAGATCAAAGGCGCGGGCATCGAGCTTACTCTGATCGAGCAATGACTGCCGGCTGAGGTTGGATTGCTCGGGCGCGCTCAACAGCCCGAGCCAGCGCAGAAAGCCGTTCTCGCTGAGGAGCGTCGCGTCGGTTTCGCGCAAGCTCGCGACCTTGGCCTCGATCTCGGCGTCGGTCAGCTTGTCCAGCAGTGTCCGACCCAGCACCAGCGTGCCGGTATGGCGGGTCAGGCCACGCCGCAGCCGGCTGCCCTTGGTCCCCATCGCCCGCGCCGCCAGCCGTCGCGGAAACGCACTGAGCGCTCCCACGATACCGACAGTGCTGTCCGATTTCCGCATCAGCTGATTCTACAGCTTTGTATGGGTGATCCGCCAGCCCGGTGTGCTTGGCGCCCCTCACCCCGCGGTGAGGCCTTCGGCCTCTCCGCCGCCCTCTCCCCAGAGGGGCGAGGGGGCGATGTGGCACTGCCGGTGCAAAGCGCGTCCCCTCGCCCCTCTGGGGAGAGGGTTAGGGTGAGGGGCGCCAAGCACACCGGCCTTACGCCTTCTTCTTCGCCGCCGGTTTTGCCGCCGCCGCCTTGGACGCCGCCACGGCTTCCTTCAGCGTCGGCTTCTTCGCTGCGGGCTTCTCCGCCGGCTCGGCCTTGGCCTTGCTCGGCGCGGCGGGCTCGGCCTTGGCCTTGCTCGGCGCGGCGGGCTTGGCCTGTCCCAGGCTCGCCTTCAGGGCATCCATCAGGTTGATGACATTGCCGCGCTCCGGCGCTGCCGCGATGATCGGCTTGTGGCCCTTGAGCTTCTCGCGGATCATCTGCATCAGCGCGACTTCGTAGCGGTCCTCATAGTCCTTAGGATTGAATTCCTTGACCTTCTGCTCGATCAGCTTTTCGGCGAGATCGAGCATTTCCTGGTCCGGCTTCACCTCGGGGATGTTGCCGAAGTACTCGGCCGTGCCGCGCACCTCGCTCGGGTTGCGCAGCACCGTGACGAACATGCCGTTCTCGCGCGCTCCGATGGTGATCACCCGCTCGCGGTTGGTCAGCACCAGCCGCGCGATGGCGAGCTTGCCCGACTGCCGCATCGCTTCACGCAGCACGGCGAAGGTTTCTTCCGCCATCGCTCCATCCGGCGCCAGGTAATACGGCGCGTCCTGGTAAATGACGTCGACCTCGTCTTCGTCGACGAAAGCCTCGATGTTCATGGTGTGGTTGGATTCGATCCGCACCGCATCGAGATCGCTCTCGTCGATGATGATGTACTGCTTGTCCTCGTACTCATAGCCTTTGACGAGGTCGCTGCGCTCCACCAGACCCAGCTCAGGGTCGACCGGCTTCATGTTGATCCGGTTGTGGGTGTCCTTGTGCAGCTGGTTGAAGGTGATCCGTTCCGACGCGCTCGTCGCCGGATACATCTTCACCGGACAGCTGACCAAACTCAGCTTGATATAGCCTTTCCAGCTTGCCCTGGGTGCCACCTTCGTCTCCTACGCGCGCGTACTACGTCCAGCCTTGGATGATGCAGGCAGAGGCCGGGCTGACAGGTTAATCTCGGCCCACGGATCGCCGGACGTGGTTAATAATCCCGGAAGCGTAGAGTAGTTCAAATCCACCGGAGCGTCGATGCTTTCGAGGTCGCGCCAGTCGAGTGGCGTCGAGGCCGGCATATTGGTCCGCGCCCGCAGCGAATAGGGTGACACCGCCGTGGCACTGCGGGCGTTGCGGTGGATATCGATCAGGATGCGGCGCTTGCGGTTCTGCGCCCCGATGGTGGTGACGAACGTGTCGGGCGCGGTCTTGGCCATCGTCGCGGCCATCTCGCCGGTCACCGCGTGCACCTGCTTCCAGTTCTGCTTCGGCTCGATCGGCACCACCAGATGCAGGCCCTTGCCGCCCGAGGTCTTGACGAACGGCACCAGCCCGAACGCCTCGAGCTCACCGCGCAGGTGCACTGCCGCTTCCACCACTTCGCGGAATTCGATCCCCTCGCCCGGGTCGAGGTCGAAGGTCACCCGGTCGGGCTTGTCGAGATGCGTCAGGTGGCTGCCCCAGGCATGAAACTCCACCACGCCGAACTGCGCCAGCGCCAGGTAGCCCTTGGCGTCCTCGATGGTAAGGTAGGTCTTGTCTTCCTCATCGGAATTCTGCGTCTCGAATACGTTGATGCTCTTCGGCATGCCCTTGAAGGCGTGGCGCTGGAAGAAGCAGTCCTTCGACAACCCGGTCGGGCAGCGGAACAGCGACACCGGCCGGTTGAACAGATGCGGCAGCATGAAATCGCCAACCGCCGCATAGTAGACCGCGATATCGAGCTTGGTCGGCCCGCTCTTGCCGAACAGCCGCCGCTCCGGGTTGGTGATCGTAATGGAAGCGAGGTCGGCATCGGTGATCAGCCGCTGCCGTGGCGCCGCCGAGGCGGTGAGCTCGGTCTCGATCAGGCCCTTGAACACCGAGTGCCGCAGCAGCTTGTCCGAGGTGATGTTGGCGTAGTGCACCTTGCAGCGCAGCACCGGCTGCACCCAGATGATGTCCTTGGGCGCCCCTTCGAGCTTCAGCGCCGGATCCTGCAACGGCTCGAGCCGGCGCAATAGCTGCGCCAGCATCGGCGCATCGAACCCGGTGCCGCATTTGCCACGATACTCGAGCTCGCCATCGACGAACTCGGCCAGCGCCAGCGAGGCCAGCCCTTCGGCCGCCGCCGACACGGTATATCCTGCTATGACGAAGTCGCCGACCGGCTTGGCCTTCACCTTCACCCAGGTGGTGGTCCGCCCCGACTGGTAGGTGGCGTTGGTCCGCTTCGAGACGATCCCCTCGAGCCCCAGTGCCGAGGCCCGCTCGTAGAGCGCCTCGCCGTCACCCTCGACATGGTCGCTGAGCTGGATCGCCGAACGCCCGCTGATGTGCCCGCCCAGCATCTGCGACAGCAGCTGCTTGCGGTCAGTCAGCCCTGCCCCCCTCAGGTCGTAACCATCGAGATAGAGCAGGTCGAAGGCATAGAAATGCAGCTTGCTGCCCGCCCCCTCCGACAAGGCATCCTGCAGCGCCGAGAAGCGCGAGATCCCCTTCTCGTCCAGCACCACGATCTCGCCATCGATGATCGCCTGCTTCATCGGCAGCTTGGCGAACTCCTTGGGCAGGTCGCCATAGCGCTTGGTCCAGTCGATGCCGCTGCGGGTGATCAGCTTCACCTTGCCGTCGATGACATGGGCGATGGTGCGATAACCGTCGAACTTGATCTCGTGCACCCACTGCGCCGCCCTCGTCTCCTGCGGCGGCTCGGTCGCCGAGGCGGCGAGCTGTGGCTCCACCTGCTCGGGCGGCGGCACCTTCACCGCGCCCGTGACGGCGGAGGCCTTCAGCAGCTTGACCGGTTTCGGTTTCGCCGCCTCCAGCAACTGCTCGGTGGTCATCCCGGATTTCACGCTTTCCGGCCGCTCGGCGAGGATATCGGTCTCGGTATCGACGGCCGGATCGTGCTCCTTGAACAGCAGCCAGTTTTCCTTGTCGTTGTCGCCCGGGCGGCCCTTGAGCTTAGTGAGCATCCAGCCGCCCTTCAGCTTTTCGCCCCATAGCCGGAACTTGAAACCGCCCTTCCTGAGGCCGGCGTCGACATCCTCCATCGGCGCCCAGTCGCCGGTATCCCAGACGATCATCGGCCCGCCGCCATACTCGCCCTCAGGGATCACCCCCTCGAAGTCGATATATTCGATCGGATGGTCCTCGGTATGCACCGCCAGCCGCTTGTCGGCCGGGTTCAGCGACGGGCCGCGCGGCACCGCCCAGCTCAGCAGCACCCCATCATGCTCGAGGCGGAGGTCATAGTGGTCGGCGGTGGCCGAATGCTTGTGCACCACGAAGCGCGTGCTGCCGGACGCCACCGCGCCACCGGCGGGCTCCGTGGTTTTGGAGAAGTCGCGTTTCCCGCGGTACTTGTTGAGCTTGGTCTCGGCCATGGTATGAAGCTAGAGCATTTCACGATTGAATTGCAGTGCTTTGGCTCCGGCCGCGAGCTCGCCTCCCCCTTGAGGGGAGGGGTTG
>NZ_LAJE02000269.1 GCF_000970465.2 Devosia insulae DS-56 | reverse complement strand
GGGGTCAGGTTGCGCCGGTGGTAGCAGCGAGTCGCTGTCCAGCCTGCGCGGTATGCGCGCTACACTAACCGCCCGATTCTCCCGGATGCCCCGTCATGTCCGAAGCCAACCCCGCCCGCTCGTCCGAGGGGCGGCAGATGTTCGAGAACCTCAAACGCGCCGTGCGGCTGAGCGCCCGGCTGAGCGAGATCGGCTTTGATGACCTTGCGGGGCTCAACACCGCCTTCAGCGAGCTGATCGGCAAGCCGGTGGGCGAGCGCTTCATGATCATCCCGCCCTTCTCCACCGATTGCGGCCTCAACATCACCGTCGGCAACAACGTCTTCATCAACCAGGGCTGTCACTTCATGGACCTGGGCGGCATCAGCATCGGCGACGACGTGATGATCGGGCCGAAGGTGAACCTCGTTTCCGCCGGCCACCCGACCGATCCGCTGCAGCGCCGCAACGGCATCGTCAAAAAGCCCATCACCATCGGCAGCAATGTCTGGATCGGCGCCGCGGCGACGATCCTGCCGGGAGTGAACGTCGGCGACAACGCGGTGATCGCGGCTGGAGCGGTGGTGAGCCGGGATGTGCCGGCCAACACTATTGCGGCGGGCGTTCCGGCGCGAGTGTTGAAGCGGCTGTAGCCGGCTCGGCCGGCGCGCTTGGCGCCCCTCACCCCGCGGTGAGGCCTTCGGCCTCTCCGCCGCCCTCTCCCCAGAGGGGCGAGGGGACGCACTCTGCACCGGCAGTGCCACAACGCCCCCTCGCCCCTCTGGGGAGAGGGTCGGGGTGAGGGGCGCCAAGCGCGCCAGCTCAAGTTTCGACCAGCGAAAAGCAAAAACGCCCGGACAAGGTCCGGGCGTCTCGATGATTATCTCTCAGCCGATCAGTTCGCGGCAGCGACCGACTTCGTCCACTCGCCCACCACTTCGGTGAACATCGTCTCGGCTGCGGCGTCCTTTTCGAGCGTGATGATCGCCCGCTTGCCGGTGGCGTAGATCAGCGCCAGGTCCATCCACTTGCGTGAGATCAACAGGCTGCTGTTGGCGGTGATATCGGCCGGCGAGGCGCTGAGCGCGAACAGGAACGAGTTGCCGACGACCCGGGCCGAGGCGCCGACCAAGGGCGTCCCCTGTACCAGTTCTTCGTTCTTCAGCAGCACACCGGGGAGGCCCGCGATCGAGCCGCCGATGAAGCTGTCGGTGACCCGGAAGTTGACTTCCATCAGGTGGCTGGCCGGCAGACTCGCGTCGGAGTTCTTGCGGATCAGCACGTCGACCGCGAGGTTGCGAGCCGGGATGTTCGCCTTGCCGATCAGCGTCGGCAGGCCCATCTCGTCGGTCCCCTTGCTCCACTCGACCGTGCCCGAGAACGGCACGGCGCCAGTGGTGCCGCTGTCGGACGCTTCGAGCAGCAGCGACTGGCTGCCGGCGAGACTGGCCGGATCGACCGAAGCAGCTGCCTGCGTCGCAGCGGTTGCCGCCGTCTGCTGGTCGGTGCCGAGGCGTTCTTCCGGGGCGGCAGGAACCAGGCGGCTGAGGGCCGGGGTCTCGGCAGCCGGGGCCGACTCGGTGCCGAGGCGATCTTCGGTCGCGCCCAGTTCGGCGGTCGGGGTATCGTTCTCGGCGGGCGTCGCCGTGTTGCCCGGGCCGGTAGCCGGGGTATCGGTGGTGGTTTCGGTCGGTGTCGGCGAGGTGATCGCCGCCTGCTGCGTCGTCGGGGCGCCGCGCCCGAACATCTGGTCGAGGTCGATGAAGCCTTCACGCCAGGCCCAGAACCCGGCGCCGCCGGCGCCGATCAGCAGCACCGCAAAGACGATCAGGAAGATGGTGACGGCACCAAGGCCGCGACGTTCGTCCTCGGCCCGGGCGCGCGGGAAATTCGGCTCGGTATCGCGCTGCTGCTTCTTGCCGCGCGGCTCGCGGGCGTCGCGGGCAAATCCGCTGGCCTTGGCCGCCTTGCCTTCGCGCTGCGGGCGCGCATCGGCCTTCAGGATCGACGGCGCAAAGCCGTTCTGCCGGGTGGGCGGCTCGTCAGCCTCGTCGTCGTCGAAGGCGCTGTAGCCACCATTGATGACTGGCTCTTCGAACTCGCTGTCACCTCGGGCTTCCCGGTCGAGCGTCGCGATGGCGCGATCGATCGCACCCTGCGGATCGGCGGGCGGGGCTTCTACCTCGACCTCGCGCACTGCCGACATGGCGGCCGCGATCGGCGGATCGTTGAACAGGGCCACCGGCTCGGACATCTGGCGGGCCGCGGCCTGGCCGTTGCGACCGGCGGGCTCGAGTCGGGGCGCCGGCAACTCGCGGCGCGGCTCCAGCACCGGGCCACGCGCGGCGCCACCAATCGGCGCGCCGAACGCGGCGTTGCCGGTGCGGCTCTTGGCGGCTTCGGCACGCGCCACGATCGAGGGCAGCGGCGAGCGGCCGGTCGGCGACCTGGCCGGAATCGGCGAGCGGACCGGCGACGAGCGCTGCTGCAGCTCCTCGCCGTCGTCCTCATCTTCGTCGGATGGCACCGGCGCCGCCAGCTGCGGCTGCTGGCGCTGCGTCGAGGGCACGAGCTTGGGCACCGGCTTGCCCATCGGCTTGGCGTCCGGGCGGACGATCGAGCGCGACCGGTCCGATCCCTCGGTCTGCTCGGCATTGGCGGCAGCGATGATCTCTTCGATCGAACCGCCCGGCGGCAGCGGGCGCGGCGGCTCCTTGCCGTTCTGCGGCACGGGTTTGGCCACCGGCTTGGCGACGGCGGCCGGCGCTTTCTTGGCGGGAGCCTCGAAGTAAACCGGCGGCGGCGGCGGATTGTCTTCCTTGCCCGAACCGAGCCCGGCGATCACGGCTTCGCTGGCTTCCTGCTCGACCTGGCGGATGCAATCCTCGAGCTGCAGGCGGTGTGCGGTGATGTCGCGGGCCGCCAGCGGCGGATTGATGGCGCGCAACTGCCCAACCAGCGCGGCGCGCGCTTTCTCGTAGACCGCGCGTCGCGCGGCGCCGTTATTCTCCGGCAGAGCTTCTACCGCCCTACGTAACAGCTCTTTGTAGTCCGCCATTGGCTAAGCGACATCCGTATTTTAGGGGGCCAGTTCTACCGAAAAAAACTCAATCTTGGAACGGGTCCTGAACCAGTATGGTGTCCAGCCTTTCCGGGCTGGTGGAGAGCATGGCGACCGGCGCCCCGATCAGCTCCTCGATGTATCTGACGTACTTCACCGCCTGGGCCGGGAGTTCAGACCAGCTTCTCGCCCCTGCCGTTGTCTCCGACCACCCCTCGAGGGTCTCGTAAATCGGCTTAACAGCAGCTTGTGCTCCCATTGAGGCAGGCAAGTAGTCAATTTTTTGACCATTGAGCTCGTAGCCCACGCACACTTTGAGCTCTTTGAGGCCGTCAAGAACATCCAGTTTCGTCAGCGCAATGCCGTTTATCCCCGAAGTTCTCACCGTCTGGCGCACCAGCACCGCATCGAACCAGCCGCAGCGGCGCGGCCGGCCGGTGTTGACACCCACTTCGCGGCCCACGGTGGAGAGGTGCCGGCCGATCTCGTCATCGAGTTCGCACGGGAACGGCCCCTCGCCGACGCGCGTGGTGTAGGCCTTGGTGATCCCCAGCACATAGCCGATCGCCGTCGGCCCGAGGCCCGAACCAGCCGCGGCCTGGCCCGCCACAGTGTTCGACGAGGTGACGAACGGATAGGTGCCGTGGTCGTTATCCAGCAGCGCCCCCTGTGCGCCTTCGAACAGGATGCGCGCCCCGGCGCGCCGCTTCTCGTCGAGCAGCCGCCAGACCTGGTCGACATAGGGCAGGATCTTGCCGGCCACTTCCATCAGCTCGTCGTAGAGCGACTGAGCCGAGAGCTCTGCCATGCCCATGCCGCGGCGCAGCGCATTGTGATGCGCCAGCAACCGCTCGATCTTGGGCATCAGCGTCTCGGGCTCGCTGAGGTCGCAGACCCGGATGGCGCGCCGGCCGACCTTGTCTTCGTAAGCCGGACCGATGCCGCGGCGGGTGGTGCCGATCTTCAGACCGGAATTGCCGCTCTCGCGCACCGCGTCGAGCTCACGATGGAGGCTGAGGATCAGCGGCGCATTATCGGCGATCTTCAACACTTCGGGCGTGACGTCGATGCCCTGCGCGCCGATCTTTTCGACTTCCGCGACGAAGTGATGCGGATCGACCACCACGCCATTGCCGATGACGCTCAGCTTGCCGCGCACCACGCCCGAGGGCAGCAGCGCCAGCTTGTAGCTGGTGCCGTCGATGACCAGCGTATGACCGGCATTGTGACCGCCCTGGTAGCGCACCACCACATCGGCGCGCTCCGACAGCCAGTCGACGATTTTGCCCTTGCCCTCGTCACCCCATTGGCTGCCGACGACGATCACGTTTGCCATGCGCTTATTGTCCCTCAGGAAGCGGCAGCCCGGCCGGGCGTCCTGCCGGCGGACCGCAAAGATCAGTTTCGTTTTCGCTGCAAGCTGACCCGCGCGGCTTCCCTAAGGGAAGTCCGAGGTAGTTGCGGATGTCCTTTAGAGCAGTCCTTCTCGGATGACAAATCCCGTCGCGTCGCACCCCCGGACAGACCCGGGGGAAACAGATCGGGATGCGCTGCAACAAACGCCGTCTTCGGCTCTAGCAATCACGGATAGTCACACCCATGTTACCGCAACCCAGCGCGCCAACCCGAGAACCTGAGGACAAGGTTATGCCCCTCTCGACTGCCGCGAACGCCTTCCGCCTGCCCGCCGGCTCTGCCGGCCGGGTGATCACAGCAACTGATTCCGACTACGACAAGCTCCGCACCGTGATGTATGGCGGCCCCGACCGGCGGCCCGCCAGCATCATCCGCGTCGCCAATGCCGCCGATATCGCGACGGCCATTGCCTATGCCCGCGACAACCAGCTCGAACTCGCCATCCGCAGTGGCGGTCATAGCGGCGCCGGCCACTCGACCACCGAGGGCGGCCTCGTCATCGACGTCCGCGACCTCGACGAAATCGATATCGACGCCGCCAATCGAACGGTCTGGGTCGGCGCCGGCGTCACCGCCATGGAGCTGACCGAAGCCCTCGCCCCGCACCAGCTGATCGTCGGCTTCGGCGATGCCGGTACCGTCGGGATCAGCGGCATCACGCTCGGCGGTGGCGTCGGCTACCTGGCGAGGAAGCACGGGCTCTCCATCGACTCGCTGCTGGCGGTCGAACTGGTCACTGCCGATGGCCAGCAATTGCTGGCCGACGCCGCCAATCACCCCGAACTGTTCTGGGCGCTGCGCGGTGGCGGCGGCAATTTCGGTGTCGTCACCCGGCTGAAGTTCCAGCTCCACCCGCTCCCCGCCTTTACCGGCGGCATGCTGGTGCTGCCGGCGACGGCCAAGACCATTGCCGGCTTCGTCGCCGCCGCCAAGGCAGCGCCCGAGGAACTCTCGGGCATCGCCAACATCATGCCGGCGCCGCCGATGCCGTTCCTGCCGGCCGAGCAGCACGGCAAGATGGTGATCCTCGCCATGCTGGCCTTCGCCGGAGAGCCGGACGCCGCCGAAAAGGCGCTGGCGCCATTCCGGGCGCTCGGCACCCCGCTCGCCGATTTCGTCAAGCCCGGCCCCTATGCCAGCATGTATCCGCCCGAGGATCCGGACTATCACCCGACGGCGGCGGCGCTGAACCTCCTGGTCGACCGCATCGGCACCCCGGAGGCCGAGACGATTCTCGGCTACCTCGAGGAATCCGACGCAAGCCTCAGGGTCTGCCAGATCCGGGTGCTCGGCGGCGCGCTCGGCCGCGTTGCCCCCTCAGCCACCGCTTACGCCCACCGCAAGAGCCCGATCATGATCAACGTGGCGGCGTTCTACGATGGCGAAGCCGACAAGCCGAAGAAGGAGGCCTGGGCGGCCGATTTCGCCAAGGCGTTGAACCAGGGCGATGATGGCGTCTACGTCAACTTCGTCGCCGACGAGGGCCCGGCCCGCGTCCGCGCCGCCTATCCCGGCGATACGTGGGACCGGCTCAGACAGGTGAAGCGCGCCTACGATCCGGAGAACCTGTTCCGGCTCAACCAGAACATCCCGCCGGCGTGAAGCACGCACCGCCCTCTCCTTGATCCTCCCC
>NZ_LAJE02000268.1 GCF_000970465.2 Devosia insulae DS-56 | reverse complement strand
CGGTGGAGGGGGCGGCAGGAAGCGCCAATGTGTGTGGCCGCCCCCTCCACCAGCTTCGCTGGTCCCCCTCCCCCGTTTCACGGTGGAGGACCATTGAGAGGCCAGCGGCCAACCCCCACATGCGATTGCGCTGGCGGTGCCTCCGGGGAATGATCCCCGAAGGCAGCGGTTGAGCAAGGGCAGGTTTGCAAAACCGACTTACTGGCCAAGCAGGCCTTCACGGTCGAGGATGGCGTTGATCTCCTTGTCGGCATTCTCGAGGAAGGCCTTGAGCGCCGCATCGTCGGTGGCCAGTTCCGGCTTGGCGTAGGCTTCAACGAGGAAGGCTGCGGCGCGGGTCTGGATCTCATCGATCGGGCCGATGGCCGGAACGGTGAAGAACTCATAGCTCGCGGGGTAGTTGACGTAGGCTTCGAAGCCGGGCTTGGCAGCAAGGATGGCCGAGAAGTCGAGCCCCGAGCGGTTCGGCAGCCAGCCGACATTGTCGAGCAGCCAGAGCAGGTTTTCGGGCTTCTGGGTTGCCATCACGAAGGCCCAGGCGGCGGCTTCCTTGTCGGCACCGGCTTTGACGTAGAGCTGGCCGGGGCTGACGATCGAACCACGCGGCAGCGTCGCAGTGGCATATTTCAGGTCCGGAGCCTTGGCGGCGATATCGCCGATCACCCAGGACTCGCGGATGAACATGGCAGTCTGGCCACGCTCGAAGGCATCGGCATCAGCCGGCGATTCCACCGTCACGGTCTTGGTGTCGAACAGGTTGTGCAGGTACTGCTTCATGGTGGCAGTGCCGGCTTCGGAGGCGAAGTTCGACTTCCACAGGCCCTCACCGGCAGGCGCGATCAGCTCACCGCCATGCTGCCACATGTTGATGGCGAACTTTTCGGCAATGCCCGAGCCGCCGCCCGAGAGCCGCATGCTCCAGCCGGTGACAGTGGGCGCACCGCTGGCGTCACGCTGCGTCAGCTTTTCGGCATAGGTATCGAAGTCGGCCATGGTCTTGGGCGGCTCGGTGAGGCCGGCCGCGGCGAACATGTCGGTATTGTAGTAGAGCGCGCTCTGGCCGCGGAACAGCGGCATGCCGTAGACGGTGCCGTCATAGCTGGCAGAGTTGACGAAGAACTCGCCGAAATTGGCGGGATCCTTGACGAAGGCCGTCACGTCGGCCGGCGGCGTATTGAGCAGTCCGCCCTCGAGATAGCGGGCGGCAATGGTGGTCGCCAGCTCGATCACTTCGGCGGCTTCGCCGGAGGTGACGCCGAGCGCCACGCGCTTTTCGTGCTCGCGCAAGGCGATGGCTTCAACCGTGACCTTGAGGTCCGGGTATTCCGCCGCCATCCCCTCGGCGACATGCTGATAGAACGGCGCCAGTTCCGGGTAGCCGCTCCACACCCGGATCTCCTGAGCCGAGACCGCCGTGGCGGCCAGCCCGAGGCCCATGGCGGACGCCAGCAGCAGCTGTCGTCCTGATATCGAGAAGGCAGAAAGCTGAGGCCGAGAAAGCAATTTCATCATCGTTGTCATCCCTGTTTAACGAACGATCCAGCACATAGTGAAGTCTTGACTGCAACCGGTTGCGTGTCAAGCGGCGCAAACCGCGCGACCCGCGTCGAAACCCCTCATTTTCTAGGCGTTGCAGCCTGTTTTGATAGTCCGAGCAAGGTCTTGGCCGCGAGGGCCAGGCGCTCGGCAGAACCGGCGGCGAATGCCCCCGGCATACCGATGAAGCGATGCGCTTCATCGACCTCGTAGCCGCCGAAGCCAAACTCGCTGGCAGGCGGAATGTAACCCGGGGTGCCGTCGGCATAGGACAGCACCAGAGCCGGCCGGCCGGCACAGGCAGCGCGGACGGCGAGGCCGGTTTCGGCAAAAATCTCTCCCGGCAGCGCCGCGATCGGCAGGCCGCCCCAATCGAGGACACTGACGCGACCGGCCCAGCTTCCCGCGGGTTGGCCGGCATAACGGCGGGCCCAGTTAGCCCAGTGCTGCAGCACGGTGGCACGCACCGGCTCGGCGGTGCGGGCGTCATGGTCCCAGGCAGCAGCCAGCGCCGGCAGGTCGTGTTCGCGTCGCTCGAGGCTCAGTTCGACCCATTGTTCCCCGGCGGTCGCCGTATCGCCGAGCCCTGCCTCCGGCGCCGCGAGCGCCGCTTCGGCGATCCGGGCGCCGAGCCGCTCGGCATTCTCGAAGGTGCGGGTGGCGCTGGCGTTGAGCGTCACCGAGGCCTGCGCGGTGTGCCCGATATTGACGTCGCCACAACAGCCATTGAGGAAGATCGCCACCGCGCCCGGATGCGCCGCCTCGATCGTCGTGCGCACGAAATGCGGGAAATCCGCCGTCATCAGCCGGTTGTCGGCGCCCAGCACGGTCGGGTGGCAGGCATAGGAGACGATCACCGCCAGCAGGCGGCCCGCTTCGTCGCGGATGCGCAGCACCGGCAGCGTTCGATCGAGCGGACCGTCGGCGTGACGGCGGTTGCGCGCCACATCGGGATCGGCGCCGAGACCGGCGCTCAGCGTGACCGGCACGGCGTTGGCGGCAGCTTCGGCCAGCGCGGCGACGCAGCCATCCTCGATTGCCCCAAGGAATGCCGGATCGGCCTCGGCGCTCAGCCGGTCCGCCATCGAGACCGGCGCGCCGTGCGTATGGGTGGCCGCAACGATGACATTGGCTGACGGCAGCGGGCAGCGCTCGCGGATGCGGGCGCTCATCGCCTCATGGATGCCGATGACGTCGGCGACGACGATGGCAGTATCGCCGACCACCACGGCCCGTACCGTCAGCGGGTCGTGCGCCCCGGTTGCCGGTTCGGTGCGGGCGGCAAAGCCGGCGAGCAGCAGCCCTGATGGAGGTGTGATGTCGACGACGGCGATACCGGCCTTCAACGCGCCCATACCCGCTCCCCACCCAGATAGGTTGCAGCAATGGTCAGGCGCTCGGCGCCCGGTGTCCACTCGAACTGAATGAGGTCCGCCGCCGCGCTGACTTCGAGCAAGCCGCGGCCGCCGGCGAAGCGGCCGGAATTGTGCGTCGCGAGCCCCAGCACCTGAGCGAGGCTCAGCCCGGTCATGGTTACGGTGCGGGCCACACAATCGCCCAGCGGCAGCGCGGCGCCGGCGAGGTAGGGCGTGCCGGGCGGCCCCAGCCGACCATTGGCCTGGAGTTCGACCCGACCGCCGATGGTCTGGTGATAAATGCCCGGCTTCAATCCGCCCGGCGAGACCACGTCGGAGACCAGCAAAGCCTTATCGAGCCCCTTGGCGCGCAACATCGCCTTCAGCGTGTCGGCCGGCAGGTGGTGGCTGTCGCCGATCAGCGTGGCAGTCAGCCGATCGTCCGCCAGCTGCGCCCAGATGACGTTGGGATGGCGCGGCAGCAGGGCGGAGATGCCATTGCCGAGATGGGTCGAAAGCGTGGCGCCGGCCGCTGCCGCGGCATGAATCTGTTCGGGGCTCGCATCGGTATGACCAATCGCGACGTGCACCCCCTGCCCCGCCGCGTGCCGCACCAGCGCAATGGCGGCATCGGAGTGCGGCGACAGCGTCAGCAGCCCCACCAGCCCGCCGCTCGCCGCCTGCCAGCGCTCGTACTCGGCGATATCGGCGTCGCGGACCTGTTCCGCCGGATGGGCGCCGCGCGGGCCATCATGAATTGAGATGAACGGCCCTTCGACATGAACGAACGGCACCGCGCGAGCAACGAGCGGGTAACGCGCCCGCGCCTCGCGGATCGCCACCAGCCCGGCGGTGATGTTCGCCTCGCTGGCGGTGACCAGGGTCGGCAGAAAAGTGGTGGTGCCCAGCGCCAGCATCATTTCGGTCAGCGCCAGGACGCGCTCCGGCGTGACCGTGCCGTCGTTCAGATCGTGCGTTGCATAGCCATTGACCTGCAGGTCGATGAGGCCCGCCGAGAGATAGAGCGGGCCGTTGTAGTCCGCCGCATCGATGGCAGCGATCCGGCCGTCGGCGATGCTGATGGCAAGGCCCTGGCCGGTGTCGGGATCGCGGCCGACGAGTTGAGCCGTCACAGCCAGCGCACCCGCTCGGCAAAGCGCGCGATGAACTTCGCATTGGCCTCGTCGCCGCCCGGGGCGTTGCCGCTGCGCCAGACCGGTGGCTCGATGCCGCGTTCGACCAGCTTGGCGACCGTGCGGATCACCAGGTTGTTGAGCGCGAAGGCGTTGGCGAAAGTGGAGATGGCGCCGATCTTCTCGCCCATGCCGGGCACCTGAACGATCGCGTCGCCGATCGGCACCTTGCAGTCGATGGCGATATCCACCAGCTCGTGCAGGTTGTGCTTGGTCGGGTGGCGCGCCGGGTGGGTCGCCGCGGAGTTGTTGGCGTGCTCGTGCGAGTTGACGCCGATCAGAAACACGCCGCGGCGCTTGGCCTCCAGCGCTGCATCGATCAGCGCGGCATTGATGCCGTAGGCGTTGACGAGGATCAGCAGATCGCCTTCGCCGAGCCGCTGATCGGCGATGACGATCTTGCCATAGCCGGGGGTGCGCTCGATCGCCATCGAGCGCAGCGAGCCGCCCGAGAGCAGCGTGCCCTCGTCGAGAATGGCGCTGACATGCATCAGGCCGCCGGCGCGAAAGAAGATCTCCTGCGAAGCTAGATTGGAGTGGCCGCCCGGCCCGTAAGCATAGACCAGCCGGTCGGCGGCGATCTGCTCGGCTACCCGCTCGGCGGCATACTCGGTGGCGTCGCGCTCCTCGACGAGGATGCGCCGCATCAGGGCGGTGACGTCGTCATAATAGGTGCGGCAGAGTGCGTCGGCGTCGATCATATCAGGCATGGGGATCTGACTCCGCATCGAGGTACAGCGTACAGTCGGGATGGGTGCGGAGGATCGAGGCCGGGCAAGCCGTGCTCAGCGGGCCCTCGAGCGCGGCGCGCACAGCGTTGCGCTTCACCCGCCCCGGCACCATGCAGAACAGCCGATCGGCCCGCAGCAACCGCGGCACGGTGAGCGTGATGGCGCGCAGCGGCACATCGGCGAGGGTAGCAAAGCAATCATCGTCGACCTGCTGCTGCCGGCAGACCTCATCGAGCTCCACCACTTTGACATCGAGCGGATCGTTGAAATCGGCCACCGGCGGGTCGTTGAAGGCGATGTGGCCATTCACCCCGATGCCGAGTTGCACGATGTCAATCGGCGCCTCGGCCAGCAGTGCCGCGTAATCGCGCGCCGTCGCCTCGGGGTCGGCGCCGGGGAGGATCGGGTGCACCGCGGCGAAGGGCAGGCGGCCGAAGATGTAGCGCGACAGCCAGCTGCCGAAGCGCTCCGGCGCGTCGGGGGCGAGCCCGATATATTCATCCATGTGGAAGGCGGTGACGCGGCGCCAGTCAATGCCGGGCTCCGCCGCCAGCGCATCGATGACGTCGCTCTGGCTCGGGGCCGAAGCAAAGACCATGCGCACCGCGGCCTGGCGGGCGAGCCGCGAGCGCAACTCCGTGGCAATCTCGCCGGCGGCGACGCGGCCCAGCTCCTCGCGGGTGACAAAGCTCCGGACCTTGAGCTGGTCAACTCTCCGGTCACGCGTTCCGGCCTCAGGCACGACACTCGAACTCATCGGCGAAAGCACTCCCCGCAACCATCGCGTTCGAACCACGATTTTGTTTGACTATCGAATGCAACCGGTTGCACGTCAATCCCCTGTCGAACACTCGGCATTGGATGGAACGGGATATTGCCAAGCCACGCTGAACTGTGGGAGCGATCGTTCCAGGCTGCGCAAGGGCAACAGCATGACCACAGGCAAGGGCCGCAAGGACCTGCCCACCATGATGGATGTGGCAAGGACGGCGGGGGTGTCGAAGTCGACAGTGTCGCGCGCCTTCACGCAACCGGGCATGCTCGGCGCGGAAACCGTGGCGCGCATCCTCGAGATCGCCAGCAGCATCGGCTATGTCCCCAACCACACCGCCCGAGCGCTGAGCACCGGGCGCTACGGCAATGTGGCGCTGGTGGTGCCGGATGTCGCCAACCCGTTCTTTCCACCGCTGATCCGCGCCGCGCAGATGGAGGCGGATCGCTCGGATTTCTGCGTGTTCCTCGGCAATTCCGATGAGAGCTGGCGACAGGAAGACAAGCTGGTCGACCGCTTCCTCAGCCAGGTTGAGGGGCTGGTGCTTTGCGCCTCGCGCCTCACCGATGAGCGGATCCGCGCCCATGCATTGAAGCGCCCCCTGGTGCTGGTCAATCGCGACGTGCCGGGTATCCCGCGCGTCTTGATCGACAGCGCCATCGGGGTGCACGAGGCGATCGCCCATCTGGCGGAACTGGGCCACAAGCACATCGTCTATGTCAGCGGTCCGGCCAGCTCGTGGTCGAACCAGCAGCGCCGCGCCGCGGTACGGCTGGGGGCCCGGCAGCACCGGCTCGACGTCAGCATCGTCGCCGCCCGGGTGCCGAGCTATGAGAGCGGCCGCGCCGTGGTGCCCGATATTCTCGCCACCGGCGCCACCGCCGCCATCGCCTTCGACGACCTGACGGCGCAGGGCATCATGACCGGCCTCGCCGATCGCGGCGTCAGCGTGCCCGCCGATTTCTCCGTCGTCGGCTGCGACGACGTGCTGGGCGCTGCGACCTACCCGTCGCTGACCACGGTTTCCAACCGCTCGGACGAAACCGGGCGCGCGGCGATGTCGCTGCTGCTCGACATGCTGGGCTCACGCGCCGTGGGCGACGCCCGGGTGACGCTCGATACCTATCTGGTGGTTCGGAACACCACGGCACCGCCGCCGGCGACGCGGAGCTAGCGGTAGGCCCGTTCAAGCCTGGGCGGGGCGATGGCCGGGTTCTCGGCCCGGAACAGCTCCAGTTCGGCTTCGTTGGGCGACAGCTCGCCATGGCGCCGCAAACCGCCATGCGAGATGTTGATGCTCATCGCCGGCTCGTCCCCAGCCTCGACCCAATGCGGCGTCAGCAGCACGTTCCACAGCTTGTCGCCCGGCCGCATGTCGTAGCAGAGGCTATCTTCCTCGCGCACCTCGGGCGGCTTTGCCAGCTCGCCTGGTTTGTAATTGACGCGCGTCGCGTGGTCGGCCCAGCGGTCGGGATCGACCAGGCCGCAGAAGCGTTTGGTGCCGTAGATCTGCCAGGCCAGCACGTGGGAAAAATCCATGTGATAGTTGGTGGCGCTGCCGCGACCACTGATGAAGACGATCGGGTAACAGCGCTCCCAGGTGTAGCCGGCGTCCGTCAGCATCTGCTGCCACGGCCGCAACACCTTGTCGCCGAAGCCATCGAGAAAGCGGCCCGGTGCGTCGAACCGCGCCAGGTCGAAATGCGCCAGCGCGAAGGGCTGCTCCATGACCTGCTCGATCGGCGTGCTGCGAAAGGCATCGACCGATTTCAGCGCCAGGTCCAGCTTCGCCGATTTCAAGCCGGCCTTGTAGGAGACCGCGTCGTCGTTCCGCATTTCGTCGATCACCTGATCGACCGAGGGGAACCGATAATCGAACTCCGCCAACCCCGGCGCCATCCGGAAATTCCGCGGCCCCGCCCAGCGCCGGCCAAACTCGTCCCAGTTCCGTGTCGTCGCATGCATGTCGCCACTCCCTTGTCCTGCGCGAGGTCACATCCTCAGCGGGCGAGGCTCCAAAGCCCATGGACGGCGGGCGCACGGATTTGTAGTTTTCGCGCATCATGCTTGCCGACGACACCGCCTGGACCTTTCGACTGCTGTCCGTGCCGCGCAGCACGCATGCCGCCGCGGAGCGCTTCACCGACGCACCGCAATGGAGCAGCGACCTCCACCTGATCCATACCGTGGAGGGTTTCGGCATCTTGAATGTCGGGCGCGAGCGCTATGAGAGCACGCCAGGCAATGTGCTGGTGGTGCCGCCATACCGGCATTGCCGCTGGGAGAAGCGGGGGGCGGGCGTATGGACGATGCTCAACCTGCATGCCCGCCTCGACGAGGCCGACGGTATGGCGCTGCACGAGCAGTCTCTGCTGCCGATCAGTTTCGCCCCGGATGACATGGCCGCAATTCACGCGCGGCTGGGGTTGATCCAGCAGCAATGGGGTGGCGACGTCGTGCAGCGTGGCATCGCCGCCAGCAGCGCGCTGGCGATCATCATGTCCTACCTGGTTGCGTTCGGTCGCGTGCCGGCTGAGGCCGCGCCCCGCGATCCGCGGATGCGGCAACTGCGTGAGCGCATCAGATCGCAAGCCGGCGGCCACTTCGATGCAACGATGCTGGCACGCGAGGTGGCGCTCAGCGTCAGTCAATGCAACCGCCGCTTTCGCGCCAGCTACAGACTCTCGCCAAAGGCCTATTGGCAGCAGTGCCGCTTTGCGCTGGCCCAGACCATGCTGCTGAGCAGTTCGGACAGCATCAAGCAGGTCGCCGAAGCGCTGGGCTTCTCGGACATCTACTACTTCTCACGCTGGTTCACGCAGCACTGCCAGATGCCCCCGACAGCGTTCCGCCGGCAGCATCGCGAGATGTAGGCATCGCAGGCCAGGCGCGGCGCTAGGGTCGATGATAGCTGCCGTCGGGCATCAACGCGTCCTGCCAGTTGGTGCCGTCGGTGATGGCGTCGCGGAGGTTGGCGGAGACGAGGCGGGTGCCGGAGAGGTTGGCGTCGGTCAGGTCGGCGGCGATCAGGCGGGCGCCGAACAGGTCGGAATGGGCGAGGTTGGCGCCGCGCAGGATGCCGGACTCGAGGTTGCTGGCGGTGAAGTCGGCGCCCTCGATGGTGCTGCCGGAAAAATCCACCCGCTGCATGTTCAGCTGGCGGAAGCTGGCGCCGGAGAAATCGGCGTTGGTCGCCTTCACCCCGCCGAAGCGGGCATCCTCGAACTGGGCGAAGCGGAGGCTGGCGCCATCGAGATGGGCGTTGGTCAGGATGGCCCGGCGGAAGTTGACGCTCTCCCCCTTGGCCCCAGCCAGGGATGCCCCACTGAGGGTCGAGCGAAAGAACACCGTGTTATCGAGCCTGGCGTCGGTGAGATCGGCATTGCTGAGCTTGGCGGCGGTGAAGTCGGCCGCTTCGAGATTGGCGCCCTTGAGGTTTGCTTCGCTCAGGTCCGACTGAAAGAAGAAGGCGCCGCTGAGATCGGCGCCCGAGAGATCGACGCCGCTCAAGTTGCGATCGCTCAGGTCGGCGCCGGTGAGCGCGCAGCCGGGGCAGGCATTGGTTTCGCCGTTGAGGAAGGCCGACGCTTCGGAGGATTGCGCCATTGCCGGCGCGATTGTCGCGAGCAGCAGGGTGAGCGCGATACCGATGACCGGCTTCATGGCGCCGCCTTGCCGCCATCGAGCGTCACGTCGAACGCCTCCCAACGGGTCGAGGATTCATACTGGCCAGGCTCGAACATGCCCTGGATATCGAGGCCGGTCTGGCCGGGCTTGCGGAAATAGTGGGTTTCCACCCGGATGTGCCGCCCTTCGACCTGCTTGGTGCACACCTGTTTGATGAACATCTCGCCGACGCCGGTTTCGCCCGGCGCCCTGGCCAGGTCGGTGCAGGTCCAATCCTTGGAGCCGTAGCGCTGGAACACCGGCAGCCGGAACAGGTAGGCGCGGCCGCGATCCTCGATGCCGGCGCGATCATCGGTGACGGCGCGGAAGCCGCGCACCATGCCGGCATCGTCAAACAGCAGCGACAGCACCACCGGAAAGTTGGCGAGCCGGGTGCCGCCAAAGCGCTGCAGCCAGAGTTCCTCGCCATACTGGTCGTGGAAACGCTCGGCCAGCTTGCCGACACGGCGGCCGAACTCGACATAAACCTCATGCAGGCCCCGCTCGTCGGCGGCGCATTGGGCGAAGTCGGTCCAGCCGGTGATGTGCTTGAGCGGCGGGCCGCCATTGGAGCCGCAGGCGAAAGCCTCATAGCCCTCGGTGGGCAGCGTGGCGGCGGTCTCGCCGATGGCGAGGGTGCGGAATTCAGGCGGCAGCGGCGCCCCCAGGGATGGGGCGGCAAGGCCGAGCAGCAACAGGGCCGGCAGGACTCTCAGGAACTTGATCATGGTACCGTCGCACGAGGCGAAAAGGGGTGGCACGGCAGCTTTCGCCGCCGTGCCAGGGATTTGAAGTGGCGCGGCAAATTTCGCTGCCGTGCCACGGGGGAGAGATCAGTTCACGGCGAAGACGTACATGGCGTCGGTCGGGACGAAGTACTTCAGCGACGGGTCGGCATTGATCTGCGCCGTGCTGGGCGCCGCGCCGGCGAGGACCGCGATGTACTCCTTGCCGTCGACGGCATAGGCCATCGGCGGGGAGCCGAGCGAGGTGCCGACGTTGAACTTCCAGAGTTCCTTCAGCGTCTCGTCGTCATAGGCGTAGATCCAGCCGGCACGGTCGGAGCCGAACACCAGGCCGCCGGCAGTCGCCAGCATGCCGTTGCCACGGGCCAGCAGTGGGATCTTGGCCGCGATCTTGCCGGTGACCGGGTCGATCGCCACGACAGAACCCGACTGTTCGGCCGGCAGCTCGGTGCCCTCAGGAGCGGGCAGACGACCGTTCCATTCCTTCTGAGCCGCCACCACGTCGTATTCGCCGCCGGTGATGGTCGGGTTCGGAGCCTCGGTCGGCACATAGGCCGAGCAGCCTTCGTTAGAGGTGAGGTAGACCAGCTTGGTCTTGGCGCTATAGGAGGCCGGCTGCCAGTTCTTGCCGCCGCCCAGGGTGGGGCAATAGATGCCCGGCAGGTCGTCACGCGAGCCGACGGTGCCAGCGACATATTTCTGCAGGTCCGCCTTCGGATCGTAGCTCAGCGGCAGGCCGGTCTTCTGGTCGATGCCGGTGGTCCAGTTCAGGTCGTCGACATATTGCGTGGCGTGCTGCAGCTCGCCGTTCGAGCGATCGAACGAATAGCCGAAGCCGTTACGGGCGGCGCGGAAGGCGAGGTTGCGGTCGCCATTGTCGATGAGCTGGGTTTCCCCGATTTCGTCGTAGTCGTAGGGGTCATTGGGGGTGAACTGGAAGTGCCACTTGATGGCGCCGGTCTCGGTGTCGAGCGCGACGAGGCTCGAGGCATAGAGGTTGTCGCCCGGCCGATACTCGGCGTCGATCTGCGGCGCCGGGTTGCCGGTGCCCCAATAGGTCAGGCCAAGCTCGGGATCGTAGCTGCCGGTCGCCCAGATCGAACCGCCGCCGGTTTCCCAGGTGCCCTCACGCTTCCAGGTCTCGTTGCCGGGCTCGCCCGGTGCCGGAATGGTGTAGGTGCGCCACTTGGGCTTGCCGGTATTGAGATCGATCGCCTCGATCCAGCCGCGGATGCCGTATTCGCCGCCGGCCGGGCCGTAGAGCGCCACATCGCCGATGACCAGCGGGGCGACGGTGAAGCTTTCGGCGCGCGCCTTGTCGGCCTGCTGGGTTTCCCAGTTGAGCTCGCCGGTATCCTTGTTGATCGACATCACCCGGCCATCGAGGGTCAGGGCGATGACGTCGTTCTTCCACAGCGCGATGCCGCGGTTCTCGGCGCCGCAGCAGGTGGCATCGGAGATCCACTGCTTGTCGACTTCGGGATCGACCTTCCAGACGATCTTGCCGAAGCGGCCGTCGCGCACGTCGACCTTGTAGACCCGGCTCCAGCCGGCCTGGACGTACATGAAACCGTCCTCGACCAAAGGCGTCCCTTCGTTGCGGGCGCTGGCATAGCGGCCACCCGCCGACGCCTGGTCGAACTGGGTGACGAAGGCCAGCGACAGCTTGTCGACATTGTCCTTGTTGATGCTGTCCAGCGGGCTGTAGCGGTGGGCATCATAGGTCCGGTGGACCATCAGCCAGTTGCCGGATTCCTTGTCGGCCGCCAGCAGCCGATCATTGGTTACCTCGTCCGACCAGGCCGATGACGCCATCGTCACCGCCAAGGCCAGGAGGCCGGCGCCAAAGCGCAAGCGTGCCATCTTCCTCATCCCTTTATTTCGAAAACTCGGCTGCCGATCCGATGCGGGTCGGGAGCGCTGCGACGTTATCGCAATGCGGCGTTTGGCCGCCAGAATGTACGCGACCTACAAAAGCCAATTCAGAATATAGGAACAATCACTGACGGCTACTTTCTATATTCGGTGCGAGTGAGGGCGCGGTGATATCGGCCGCGCTGCCGGCTGCGGAGGCCGGCACGTTAGGAGAAACAGCTGATGAAACAGGGCGTTGCGGCCGACCCGGCAATCCAGACTCAATGCGGGTGCCAGTGCACCCGGATCAGCCGGCGGAGCGTGTTGGGTGGCCTCGCGGCGGCTGGCGCCTTTGCCGGGCTGGGTGGCACGGCCCTTGCCGCTGCGCCTGACGCGATGCCGCCGCAGGTCGGGGACTTTCTGGTGTCGCCTGCCGGCAGTACGCCGCTGACGCCGGACAGCATCAAGCTCGACAGCAAGCCGTTCGAAGCGGTGGCGATGTCACCCGATGGGGTGGTGCGCAATGCCGAATACGAGAACACCGTGCTGCTGCTGCGCTACGACCCGGCCACCCTGCCGGCAGAAACGGCGGCGAAATCGGCTGAGGGCGTCTTGGGCTACACCATCATCTGCACCCATGCCGGCTGTCCGCTCAGCGACACGCTGAAGAGCAAGTTGCTCGCCTGCGACTGCCACGGCTCGCGGTTCGACCCGACCAAGAACGGCGAGGTGGCGCATGGGCCGGCGGTGCGGAAGCTGCCGCAGCTCGGGCTCGGCATAAAGGACGGCCAGCTGGTGGTGGCGGAAGCCTTCGACTCGCGCGTGGGCGGCGACATGATGGGCGAAGACGACCGCTAACGAGGAGCGATGCAGTGAAACTGAGATCAACTCTTTGGGCCCTGCTGGTCGTTCTGCCCACCGCCGCACTGGCCGCCAGCCTGCCGCTTGCTGGCAGCTATGGCACGCCGGCCGGATGTGCGGCACACGCCGGGACAGGCGACAGCAGCGGCGAGAAGGTGCTGTTCAGCGCCGACGATGTGCGCTTCGAAGGCAATGTCTGCCCCTATACCAGCGTCACCGCGAGCGGCGACAAAGCCTTCGAGGTGAAGATCGCCTGCGAGAGCGGCCATGACGAAGTCGTTCGCGGCACGCTCGATATCACCGAGAGCGCCGACGGCAGCAAACTGAGCGTAGCGCTCAAAGACGGTGCGGGTCCGAAGGGCGAGTTTCTGCCCTGCGACGCCACGGCAACCCCGTCGCAATAGTTAGCCTGTGATTTTTTCTGGTTTTTGGAGTTATTGGACGGTCCGACGCCTCTCGCAAGGGACCCAACATTGCCAACCCTGCCGAACAACGGCGATCGCGTTCCGGACAGTGCGATCGTTTCCGCTACCCGCATCCGAACCACGCTCCGCGGCGACATCCTGACGGGCAGGCTTCGGCCGGGCACCAAGGTGAATGTTGAGGACCTCGCCGAGCGCTACGAGACATCGCATATCCCGATCCGCGAGGCGCTGATCGGACTGGTGTCGGAAGGGCTGGTCAAACGCGAGGAACGACGAGGGTTCTTCGTGGCGGCGTTCACGGCGGAGGTGCTGGAGGAGCTGATCAAGACCCGGTGCTGGCTCGAGGAACGCGCGCTGACCGAGAGCATCGCCAACCGCACCGTCAAATGGGAGGAGGACCTGGTGCTGGCGCTGCACTGGCTGTCGCGGACGGACCGCTACACCGATGCGGCACGGCAGCAACTGAACCCCGGCTGGGAGGAACGGCACAAGCAGTTCCACCAGGTGCTGATCAGCGCCTGCGGCTCGTCGCTGTTGCTGCGCTACTGCCAGGAGGTCCGGGACCGGGTGGATTCATACCGGTTCATTACCGAGAGCGCCAACCCGGCGCCCTTTGAAGCCCGCCCCGACGAGCATCGGCTGATCGCCGATGCAGCCCTGGCGGGGGACACGAGTACCGCGGTCGAGCTGCTGATGCAGCACTATCGGCAGACGCTCGAGATCATCACGGCGACCTTTGCTGCGGCCAGGCCGGAGCGAGACGCCGCAGGGTCGGGCGAGGAGCGGATGGAAGCCATGAAGGGAGGCGCCTGAGCAATACGGCGAGCCTCCACCCTGTTGCCTGCAACATAGATGGAGGAAATCGATGAAGCCCGTTTCGATCGTAAGCCTGGTCCTGTTCGCCACATTTGCCGCGAACCCGGCGATGGCGCAGCAGAGTGCGGCGCCCGGCCCCTACTTCGTCGGCAACCCGCTGGGCCTGCCGGTCAACCCGGCCGCCGATGGCGCTTTTGCGCCGATGTCGAGCAACGTGAAGGTGTTCGGCGCCATCTACGCCACCGAGAGCTGTTCCTACGATGCCGAGCGCGACCTGATCGTCGCCCCGGCGCGCGGCGTGAACCAGGCGATCCAGGAAAACAACGCCTTCGTCGCGCTGATCAACCATGACGGGTCAGTCAACACGGCACGCTGGATCGGCGTGCAGAACCCGCAGCAACGCGCCGACCTCATGCCGCCGCTGATCCTCAACGAGCCGGTCGGCAGCGACATCGAAGGCGGCGTGCTCTACCTCGCCGATCGCGACGGTGGCACGGCCGACCCTGCCGATCCGACCAAGACGACGCCGAGCAAGGCGGTGATCCGCAAATTCAGCATGCAGACCGGCGAGCCCATGGGCGAAGCAGTGATCGATGGATCGCCGTGGATCAACGATATCGAAGTGGCGCCAGACGGTACCATCTATGCCAGCAACACCGGCGTTGGCGGCAAGTCGCCGGAGCCCGACACCTGGCAGATCTGGAAGGTGACGCCGGATGGTGCCGCCTCGGTGTGGATCGAGGGCGCGCCGCTCAACCAGCCCAACGGCATCGCCTTCGACAATGACGGGAACGTCGTGGTGGTCAACATCGGCAGCGACGAGGTGCAGACCTTCGCGGCCGCCGACGCCAAGCTGTTGAAGACCGAAAAGGCGGCCCAGGCTGGAAATGACGGCATCGTCGTCCTGCCCGATGGCACCAAATACATCAGCAGCGTGATGAACGGCGGCATCACCAAACTGGCGCCCGACGGCACCGCATCACTGATCGCCGAGAACATCCCGAGCGCCGCCTCGATGTGCTACGACGCCGGCGCCGATCAGCTGGTCGTGCCGATGAACGCCAATAACGGGCTGGCGTTTATCAGCCTGAAGTAGCGTGATGAGCGGCGGACGCCGGTCGGCGTCCTGGCTGCGTTGTTCATTCGTCGACAGGACAGGTGGCGGAACCCTGGCCCGCCCCTGTCGAGCGCGTTCTGCTAGCCGAGGCAGCTTTGCAGTTTGCGCTTGGCCTTGAGGCCGTCCTGCCACTCGACCTCGGCGACGGTCTTGTTGCCGACCGATAGCTTGAAGCTCTGCGTGTCTTCCATGCCGTCGAGTGCGGCTTCGATGCTCGGCACGGCGAGTGCGATAGCGCCCCAGGCATCCCCGGCCAGGTGGTAGTTGAAGGCCTTGACCTTCTGCGGCGCGCCATCAGCCTGATCGAGCGTTACGCTGATGGTCTTGACGTCCTTGGGCGTCGGAATGTTCGGGCCCCAGAAGGTGATCAGGGCGCCCTGATAATCCCCGCCCGGCCCCGACAGCCGGACCATGCCATCGCCCTTCCAGTAGAAGGCAGCGCAGTATTCGCCCGGCGCTGCCCCGGCATTGTCCTGGAAGTAGTCCCAGCCGCCATTGCTGTAGCGCTCGTAGGCATTGCGGAACCCCGGGTCCTTCAGCTTTTCGTCGAGCGCTGCCTGTTGTGCACTCACTGCGCTGGCAAAGCTCGCTGCCTCGTTGCTCAGCGAGCGGCCGGGGTCCTCGGCATAGGCGGAATAGTCGATATCGCCGCTGTAGTAGCCGCTGTCGTAATAGTCGTCGCCGTAATAGTCTTCCTCACCATAGTAGTCGCCGTAGGCGTAGCTGGCCGAGATATCCACCATGCTCTGATGGTGCTGCGCGTTCATCGCGCAGATATTGGGCAGGTCCGAACAGGCCGCTGCCGGGCCGGCGAAGGTCAGGCCCATCGCGACCGCTCCGCCGAGCACAAAGACCCTAGTCAATTCACGTCGCGGCATGGATGCCTCCTCGTTTGGTTGGGCAATGAATGGCTAGTCCAGCCGTGCGCCATCAGCGCTGAACTGGTGCAAGTAGCCGGGATTTGGCGTCAGACCTACACGTTCGCCGCGGCTGAGCATGACGTCGTCGGAGCGGCGGACATTCAGCCTGCTGCCATCATCCAGCTCGACGAAGTAGTAGCTGTCGGCGCCAAGATGCTCGGTCAGCCCGACCGTGCCGTTGAACTGGCCGCTGCCGGCGTGACCGATGGCGATGTGCTCGGGCCGGATGCCGATCCGTTCGGCGGCGTCGCCGACCGCGAGCCCGGCCTGGCGCGCTGCCGCCGCGCTCATGACGTTCATGCGCGGCGAGCCGATAAAGGTCGCGACGAACAGGTTGCGCGGCTTCGAATAGAGCTCGAGCGGCGTGCCCACCTGCTCGATCCGGCCGGCGTTGAGCACGACGATCTTGTCGGCCATGGTCATCGCCTCGACTTGGTCGTGCGTCACGTAGATCATGGTGGCCGAGAGCTCTTCGTGCAGCTGCATCAGCTCGTGGCGCATCTGGACGCGCAGGTCCGCATCGAGATTGCTCAGCGGCTCATCGAACAGGAACGCCTCGGGTTCGCGCACGATGGCGCGGCCGATGGCGACGCGCTGGCGCTGCCCACCGGAGAGCTGAACCGGACGCCGATCGAGCAGATCCTCGATCCTCAAAATCTCGGCGACGCGGGCGACGCGCTGGGCGATCTGCGGCTTGGGCTGGCGCGCCAGGCCGAGGCTGAAACCGAGATTGTCGCGGACCGTCAGATGCGGATAGAGCGCGTAGGACTGGAACACCATGGCGATGCCGCGCTTCGAGGGCGGCAAGCGGGTCACCTCCGCGCCGCCGATCGAGATGGAACCGTCGGAGATGGTCTCGAGGCCGGCGATGCAGCGGAGCAGCGTGGACTTGCCGCAGCCCGAGCGCCCGACAAACACCACGAACTCGCCGTCGGCGACATCGAGATCGATGCCTTTGAGCA
The DNA here is from genome assembly GCF_000970465.2 of Devosia insulae DS-56. GTDB lineage: Bacteria > Pseudomonadota > Alphaproteobacteria > Rhizobiales > Devosiaceae > Devosia_A > Devosia_A insulae. Next base: position 34,802 of record NZ_LAJE02000268.1, on the reverse strand, counting down.
CTTCGACGTTGCCGTAGGTCTTGTGCAAGGACCGGATGGAGATTGCCGACATGGAGCGACTTAGCCTTTGACTGCGCCCAGGGAGACCCCGGCGACCAGATGACGTTGCATGAGCGCAGCGAAGATGATGCCGGGCAGCATGATGAGGATGGCCGCCACCGCGGCTTCGCCGAACAGGGTGCCGCGCACCCCGGTGGGGAGGAACAGCGCAACCGCTGCTGAAACCGGCCGGGCATTGGTGCCCGAGAGGATCGAGGCGAAGAGGAACTCGTTGACGGTGTAGATGTAGACGAACAGCGCCGTGCTTAAGAGGCCCGGCCAGATCTGCGGCACGGTCACGCGCCAGAACGCGCCGAGCCAACTGGCGCCGTCCATGACGGCGGCTTCCTCGATCTCGCGCGAGGTGCCCTCGATGAAGCCGCGGATCATCCAGATCGAGAGCGGGATGTTGAAGGCGACGTTGATGGCGATCAGCGTCTCGAGCCGGTCGAGCATGCCGATATTGGAGGCGATGAGGAAAATCGGCAGCACCACCGCGACCGGCGGCATCATGCGCTGGCTGATGATGAAGAAGGAAATGTCCTTGCTGGCTCGCATCGGATAGCGCGCCAGGGCGTAGGCGGCGAGGGTCGCTACCACCATGACGATGGTGACCGTGGCGGCGGCGATGATCAGGCTGTTCAGGTAGAACTTCAGGAAGTCGGAGGTGAACAGCACGCGCTCCCAGTGCTCCAGCGTCGGCTGGAACAGGAAGATCGGGTCCTTGGAGAGGATCGCGTTGTTCGGCTTCAGGCTGGTCAGCAGCACCCAGAGCAGCGGGAAGCCGGCGAACAGCGTCATCAGCACGAGGATGCCGCCGACGGCGACGCGCTGGCCGGGATGCAGCGGGCGGGTGGAAGGGGGAGCACTCATCGCTGCCTCACGCCTTCCGGCTGAGCTGACGGATCAACAGGGCAGCGATCACCGTCAGGACGATGACGAACAGGTAGCTCAGCGCCGAGGCGTAGCCCATTTCCATATAGGGAAGTCCCTTGCGGTAGATGTAGAGCGAGACCACCTCGGTCGAGGCCGAGGGGCCGCCATTGGTCATCACGAAGATCGAGTCGAAGGTTTTGAACGAGTCGATCAGCCGGATCAGCGTGGTGATCAGGATGAGCGGCATCAGCATCGGGATGGCCAGTTTGGCGAGGCTTTGCAGCGGCGTTGCGCCGTCGATCTCGCCGGCTTCCATGACCTCCTTGGGCAGGTTCAGGATGCCGGCCAACAGGATGATGGTGAAGAACGGCGTCCATTGCCAGACATCGGCGACGATGACCGCGATCCGCGCCGTCAGCGGGTGCTGCAGCCAGATCGGCCCGGCGATCCCGAGCTTCGCAAGCAGGCCGTTGACCACCGAGTAGTCCGGCTGGAACATCAGCAGCCACAGGATGCCGACGACCACCGGCGTCACCATCATCGGGAACATCAGAAGGATGGTCAGCGGGCCGCGCGCATAGACCACCCGGGCGAGGCAGAGCGCCGTGACGAAACCGAGCACCAGCTGGGTGCCGGTGGAGGTGAAGGCGAAGATGAAAGTGAAGATGGCGCTGTCGCGAAAGGCCGGGTCACCAAACGCCGCCAGGTAGTTCTTGAACCCCACCCACACGCCATTGAGCATGATCAGGTTGTAGTCGGTGAAGCTGGTCGTGAGCGAAAACAGCAGCGGATAGACCACCATGGCGAGGAGGATCGCCATGGCCGGCATGAGCAGCAGATAGGGAAACAGCCGGGACCAAAGACTAGCGCGCATGCGGCCTCATTTCTGCGATGAACCAGGGGCTGCCGCCCCTGGTTCGATGGTGACAGGAGCAGTGAAGCTCAAGGCTGCCAGATGCCGAAGCGAACGGCGATGGCTTCGACGTCGGACTGCACCTGCGCCAGCGCCGCCTCCGGCGTGGCCTGGCCGGTCATCACGGCGTTCTGCGCATCGGCCAGTTCCTGGAGGATCTGCAGGTTCGGCGTGACTTTGGGGAAGTTGAACGGCTGGCCTTCGACCAGGGCGAGGAAGCCCTTATAGGCCGGGTACTTGTCGTTGGCCGGATCGGAGAGGATCGAGGTGCGGATCGAGGGCGTCAGCGGCACCAGCGCTCGCTCCATGTCGGGCGAGACGATCCACTTGAGAAACTCGAACGCCGCTTCGGGGTTCTTCGAGTCGCGCGACACCTGCACCGACCAGCCGCCATTGGTGGCGCGGCCGCCCGGCATCGGCGCGATCGCCCATTTGCCGACGATCTGCGAGTTGGCCGCGTCGCCGAAGAAGTTGTCGCCCGAGTCCCAGAATACGGTCATGGCCGCCTGGCCCTGCTTGAACGCGGTCTGCGCCTCGTCGAAGCTATAGGATGGCGAGCCCTCCACGGCGTGCGCGGACAGCGCCTTGAGCATATTCATGGCGGCGAGGCCGGCTTCGGTGTTGAGCGTCGGCTTGCCGGCTTCGTCGAAGTAGTTGCCGCCATAGGCGCCCCAGATGTTCTGGAACGTCGAGGCGCCCTGGATGTCGGCCTTGCCCATCAGCACCAGGCCGCGCAGCTCCGGCCCGTGCTTCTCGTCGACCGCCTTGGCGATCGCCAGCACGTCGTCCCAGGTCTTGGGAACGGCATAGCCCTCGGCCTCGAAGATATCCTTGCGGTAGTAGAAATTCATGCCGCCCACATGGGTCGGCACGCCGTAGTAGCGCCCCTTGTACATCATGTGGGAGTCCTGGATGGAGGGGTGGATGTCGTCCAGCTCCAACTCGGCGGCATCGCGCTTCACCCAGTCGGTGAGATCGACCATGAAGCCCTTTTCGTCGAACAGCGCCATATCCGGCACGTGCATCTGCACCACGTCGTATTCGCCGGTCTTGCCGGCCGAGGCGGTGAGGATCTTGTTGAACAGGCCATCGAAGCCATAGGTATCGATGGTCACCTTGATGCCGGTCAGCGCCTCGAACTCGGCCAACCGGTCGCGGAACGCCCATTCGCGCGGCTCGTCGATCATGGCGACCTTCAGCTCGACTCCGGCGAAGGGCTTGTCCTGTCCCATCGCCGGAGCGAGCGCCAGCAAGATGACGCCGGCGGCGACGGCAGTCAGCAGATTGCGTCTCTGAATCACGTTTCTCTCTCCCTTTGTGGGCCCGCTAGGCGGGCCGTTCTGCCTCAGGCGGCCTCGACCAGTTTCGCCGAGGGGTTCAGCTCGAGCCCGAAACCCGGCGCGTCGGTGACGTCGACACGACCGTTCTCAGGCACGGGTTCGTTGGTGAACAGCGCGCCGAAGCTGGGCAGCACGGCGGTGCCGTCGGGGCTGTTGGCGACATACTCGCTGAACGGCGCGTTGGTCTGCGACAGCACGTAGTGGTAGCTGTAGGGCCCGCTGCCATGCGGCACCACCGGCAGATCGTAGGCTGCCGCATGCGCCGAAATCCGCAGCAGTTCGGTGAGCCCGCCGACCCACATCACGTCCGGCTGCAGGGTATCGACATTGCGCTGCTCGATCAGCTTGCGGAAGCCATAGCGCGAGTACTCGTGCTCGCCAGTGGTCCAGCGGAGCTTGGGGTGGGCGCGCTTCAGCAGCGCAAAACCATCGAAATCGTCGGGATGCAGGACCTCTTCCCACCAATGGATGTTGAGGTGGGCACAGGCTTCAGCGATCTCGATGGCGTAGGGCACGTCGAACGCCATGTAGCAATCGACCATCAGCGGGAAATCGGGGCCGATGGCCTCGCGATGGCGGGTCAGGAACTCGATATTGGCGCGGAGGCCCTCCCGGCCGCTGGCCGGACCGTAGGGGATCGGCACCTTGCCGCCGAAAAAGCCGAGCTTTTGCGCGACGTCGGGGCGCGGGCCGGTGCAGTAGAGTTCGACCGCCTCCCTGGTGCGTCCGCCGATCAGTTTGTAAACCGGCTCGCCGCGGAGCTTCCCCAACAGGTCCCACAGCGCCAGGTCGACGACGCTGATCGTCGCCAGAGCGATGCCCTTGCGGCCATAGGGCATCGAGGCGCGAAACATCTGGTCCCAGATGCGGTTGATGTCGCGCGGGTCGGCGCCCCTGAGGAAGCGGCTGAAGTGGTGGTTGATCAGCCAGCAGGCCGGCGGGCCGCCGAAGCCGGTGCCGCGCCCGACCTGGCCGTCCTCGGTTTCGACCTCGACGACGATCGAGCCCATGACGCCGATGCCCCAGCTGGTGCGGGTCTTGCGGTATTCCGGGTAGCCGGACATCGGGTTGGCGATGACGCTGTCGATCAGCCAGTGCCCGCCCTCCTGACGGAAATAGTCGCCGCCGCCGGCGCCATCGAGCAGGTAGGTGCGGATCGCCACGATTTTGGGCGCGGTCATTGTCTGGTCCCCATAGGATTGCGCTGCCGACGAGAAGGTCATTGCAGGTTCACGAACATGCCGCCGTCGACCAGCAGCGCGGCCCCGGTGACGTAGCGCGCCATGTCGGAGGCGAGAAACACCACGCATTCCGCGACGTCGTCGGGACGGCCGAGACGGCCCAGCGGAATGCGCTGTTCGAACGCCGCCCGCTTGTCGTCGGCTTCGAGATCGGCGCGGTTGAGATCGGTCAGGATGGCGCCCGGCAGCACTGAATTGCAGCGCACGCCATATGCCCCGAGGGCGATCGCGGCGGACTGCATCAGCGAGTGCACCCCGGCCTTGGTCGGCGTGTAGTGGGTCTGGGTGGCGCCGCCGACCAGCGCACTGATCGAACTGGTGGCGACGATCGCGCCGCCCCTGCCCTGCGCCTGCATCTGCCGCGCCGCAGCCTGCACGACGTAGAAGGCGCCATGGAGGTTGACCGCCATGGTGCGCTCGAGCAGCGCCGGCGGCAGGTCGAGAAAGCTGTGAAACGGGCAGATGCCGGCATTGCTGGCCAAGACGTCGACGCCGCCGAAGGCCGCCACGGTACGTTCGATCAGCATCGTCGAGGTTTCGGGCAGCGCGATATCGCCTTCGATGACGATGGCCCGGCGGCCGGCGGCCTCGATCTGCGCTACCACCTGATCGGCAGCCCGCGCCTCGTCAGCACCAGGCGCGCAGTTGATGGCGACGTCAGCGCCAGGGCGGCCGGCCAGGGCGGCAATCGCGGCGCCAATGCCCCGCGAACCGCCTGTCACCAGCACGACTTTTCCCTCAAGCAGCATGCCCGTCCTCTGGCCCATACTCATCAACATGGAAACTTGTAAGTCAAGTTGCTTTGTTGCTAGCTTGCGAAGCATTCAAGTGATTGCCCGGGGCTGGGGCGCGCTGTAAGGCTGAAACGACGGGGAGAGACGGATGACCGACGACAGAGCGCCGCGGCCGAGGATCGGCACCATGGCGGTAGGCCTTGCGAGCTACTGGGATCAGTTCGCCGGCATGAAGGATGCGGTGCTGGGCGCGCACCGGCGCCTCTGTGCGCTGGTCTCGCCGCATGGCCAACTGGTCGAGGCGGGCCTTGTCGACAGCGCCGCGGCGGCGCGCATCGCCGGCGACACGTTCCAGCGCGAGAACGTCGACCTGGTCTTCGTCCAGCTCGCCACCTACGCGAACTCCGAGACCTTGCTGCCGGCGATCCGCGCGCTGGATGTGCCGGTGGTGCTGCTGAACGTCCAGCCGCAAAAGAAGCTCGACATGGCCCGGGTCAGCGGCATCGGCGACTGGCTGGCGAGCGGAGTGACCCCCTCGTCATTGCCCGAAATGACCAACGTGCTGATCCGCCTCGGCAAGCGCTTCGACGTGCTCACCGGGCATCTCGACAATGATCTGGAACTGGCAGAGAGCCTCGCCACCTGGTGCAGGCTGGCAGCGCTCTGCCGCCGCTTGCGCACCCAGTCGATCGGCCTGCTCGGACGGCCGTTTGCCGGCATGATGGACCTCAACATCGACGAAACCCACCTGTTCAAGCAGCTGGGCAGCTTCGTCGACCACCGACACTGGGACGATCTGGTGGCCGAAATGGACGCGGTGACGCCTGCCGAGCAGTCCGCCGGGGTTGCCGAACTGCGCCAGGTCTTTCCGGCATCGGGTTCGTTGACCGAGGCCGAGTTCGCGGCAGCCGGCACTGTCACAGCTGCGGTGCAGCGCTTCGTCGTGCGGCACAATCTCTGCGCCATCTCGAGCCACTATGATGGCCCGGTGCAGGGCCGGCACGCCGAACTGCTGGCCGCGCTCAACCCTGCCCTGTCGGTGTTGAACGCGGCGGGCATCGCCTGCCCGGTCGAGGCCGACATCAAGGTGGCCGTGGCCATGCTGCTGCTGAAGACCCTCAGCGGCAGCGCCACCCTCGCCGAACTCTACTCGATGGATTTCGACGACGATGTGGTGATCATCGGCCATAGCGGCGCCGGCGATCCGGCAATCTCACGCGAGCCGGCGCGCCTCGCCATGTCCGAGGTGTTTCACGGCAAATCCGGCAAGGGCTACCTCACGCAGTTCTTTCCCGGCCCGGGCCCCGTTACCCTGTTGTCGATGACGCAGGGAGCCGATGGGGATTTCCAGCTGGTGGCGGCGGAGGGGGAGATCGTCCCCGGCCCGACGCTGCAGCTGGGCGACACCAATGCCCGGGTCCGCTTCCCGCAGGGGCTGCGCCGCTTCGTCAACGAATGGAGCCGCCCCGGCCCGACCCATCACGGCGTGCTGGGTTATGGCCACCACGCCGAAGGCCTGCGCGCCGCCTCGATCGCCCTCAACCTGCCGCTACAAATGGTGACACCATGACCGACAGCGCCGTTGCATCGCTGAGCAAGGGAGCGCCGCTCGCCCGTAAACCCGCCGCGGAACTGGTGGTCGAGCGCCTGCTCGAGCTGATCTATGCCGGCAGCCTCAAGGCGGGTGACACCCTGCCCACCGAGCAGGAAATCGGCGCGGCGCTGCAGGTCAGCCGGCCGGTGGTGCGCGAAGCGCTGCGCGGCCTGCAGATTCTCGGCGTCGTCGAGACGCGGCAGGGCGGGCGTTGCTCGGTGACCGACCTGAAGCCGGAGCGGCTGGCGGCGCCGGTGCAGATGCTCATCGCGCTCGACGAGCGCAATATCGATTCGCTCTACGAAGCCCGCATGGCGGTCGAGGGAGAACTCCTCGCACTGGGTGCGCTGCGCGCCAGCGACGAGGCGATCCTCCACCTCGACCACATGGTCCGCGAAGGCTACCGGCTGATCGCCGACCCGGTGGCCTTCCGGGTGCTCGACCTCGAGTTCCACCAGACCCTGCTGGCGCTGGCCGGCAATCCGTTCCTCGAACGAACCGCCCGATCCTTCTACCACGCCGGAACAGAGTTCAGACGCATCGCCTCCGAGACGCCTGGAGTGCTGGAAAACAGCGCGAGAGAGCACGAGCGGATCGTCACCGCGGTGACCGCGCACGACCCGCAGCAGGCGAGGCTCGCCATGCGGGATCACCTGTCCAGCATCGCCGCGACGACCGCCAACGCGATGCAGAGCGTCGCCGCGACGCGTTGTGATTGAGCTCGGCACGGCCGACACCCTGCCCCCCGCACGTCAGTCCTGCAGCACCTGCAGCTGCAGCGTCCCGACATTGCGGTCGCAATGGAGGATGCCGTCCTCGACCGTCAGCCGGGCCCAGTGGATGGTGCTGCGGCGGGCGCTCGGCGTGTCCATCTCGTGGGTGTGGTCGGTGCCGGTATTGGGATGGGTAAAGTAAACTAACGCCGCCCAGCAGTCCTGCACGACGACATCGGCGTGGCGCGCCACCTGCCGGTCCTCCGGGGCATCGCCTGGCAGATCAAGGATCAGCCCCTGCCGCTCCCAGGCCCTGGTGTCGTCGGAGCGGAACACGGCTTGCCCGCGCCACTCGTCGACGATCATCCAGTGGTGACCGCCGAGTTCGAACACATTGGGGCCCTCGTGCCCCCTGCCACCCTGTCGTGAACCCGGGATGGCGATCCCTTGGTGCGTCCAGCTGTAGAGGTCGGGGCTGGTGGCCGCCTGCGTGCATGAGCCGTTGCCCTCGTCCTTGTACCAGAGCCGGTACAGCCCATCGGGAGAGCGCGCCACTGCGGCATCGATGACGAACTCCGACGCCAGCGGCAACACCGAGCGGCGCGTCCAGGCGACGAGGTCGGGGCTGGTGAAATGGACGATGCGGCGCGGGAAGCCGGGCCAGCGATCGGGCGTGCCGGTGATGTAACTCAAATACATGTGGTACTCGCCCAGCGCCCAGATCACCTCGGGCGCCCAGTGCGTGTTGAGGCCGGGATCGGCGGGATCGTCGAGGCCGACGACGGTGCCGCGATAGTCCCAGCTCGCGCCGCCATCGCTCGACACGGCGACGCCGATCGGGCTGCCATGCACCCATTCGACGCCCGGCCCGACATGCGCCGCCCGGCGCACGGTATAGAACATCCACCACTCCTCAGTGCCGCGCCGGTTGATCACCGTCGGATCGGCAGCCCCATCGAGGATCGGATCGGCAAAGATCGGACTAGACATCGGCAACCCTTCAACCAGCTATCGGCACGGCGACGGGTAGTGCCGGAAACACCGCCGGCCGTCGAGGGGCAACGGAGGCCGACGGTGCCGATCCTGCTCGACAAAACGGATGGCAGCAGCGCTCAGGCCTTCAGGCAAGGTGGCAGTGCTTCGCCTTCTTGCCGCTGCCACATGGGCACGGATCGTTGCGCCCGACCCCGCGGTAGGGATTGGTGACCGGGAGCGCCGGCCGATCCGACCAGCCAGCTAGCGTGCCATCCGAGGCTGGTTCATGTTCCGGACGATCCGTCCACTCCAGCGCCTCCACGATGTCATCGATATAGCCCAGGTGAGCGCGCTTGAGACGCGCCACATCGCGGGGCGCGGCTTCGGCTTTGACCAGATCGCCCTCGAAATCAGGACGTTCGAGCGCCGTGGGGTCCACGCGACCATCGCCCCAGGCGCGAAAGACGAGCGGCGCCAGATCGCGCAGTCCGAGCCAGCCTATCGCCTCCACCCAGCCGATCCATGTGTAATCGCCATCGCCGGCCAGCCGCTCGTCGTAGAAGCGCTGCAGGAAGCCATGCATCCGCTCCGCAGAGATGCCGCCCTCCCAGGCGTGGAACGCTGCGGCGCAGAACAGCGAATGCCGCACGAACTCGTCGATCCCGCGATCCGCGATCAGCGCGAAGAGGGCGTCGGCATCGCCATCGAAAACGCCACAGACGATTCCCGGCAGGCCCGCAGTGACCGCGTCGCCGAGCAGCGGGTCGAGCTCGGACCGCGGCCGTCGCAACAGCCGCAGCAAGGCCGGCCATACCTGTTTGTCGCGTGCCCCGCCGATGATGTAGAGGCCGCGGAACAGCAACTGCGCCTCATCCTCGGACAAGGCAGCACCGTCCGCTGCCCGGTCGAGCACGTCCCGCAGGGCCGGCGCCGCCTCCTCGTAGCGGGCCGCGCACATGGCGATCGCCAGTCGAGGCAATCGGCGCTCCGTCGCCAGAGCGTGGAGATGCTGGTCAATGGATCCCAGATCACCGGGCGTCTGATCGAACAGCGTTGCCAGATCCTCAGCCTTCAATTTTGCCTCCGCGATTCGCTCGGCTCGCAGGATACCGTGGCGTGATGGCGGCATGAACCCGCACTCGCACCTCAGCAGCGGAGCTTCGGACTCCATGTTCGAAGTGCTGGCTGAATGGAAGACCTGCCGTGAGCATTTGGCCGGCCTTGGCCACGCTGGCGCCTCCACCCCCCTGAAGGAAGAGTTAGACGCCACGACACCTCGGTGGGCCAAGACTATCTCGCTCATGGTCGCTAGCAATTACAATATATATCGGCCGCCACCTGTCACTGGACGTGCATACTTCTGACCCAATTTATACATTCATCCCCTCACACCAAATTAGTTGCGCAGCAATGACGCATAAACGCCAATCTGCATTCCAGTCAGCCTCGACAAAACTTTACACCACCAAGCTGGCGGGCCGGTTGCCATTGCGGCTTAGGCTAGGTAAAGGGTGTTCGGGATCGGCTCCATGATTTCGGGCCGGCTGTCTATCACGAGCAAGGAAGGCATATGGCACGGCACGCCTTGGTGACCGGCGCAACCGGGTATTTGGATACGATCCTGGTTCCAGCGCCGCTGGTACGCGATATGCGCGTCGCCACGCTCGATAGGTTTGAGCAAGGCGGCACGGCCCAATGGCGTCGAAGGATTTTGGCATGAAGTGTCGTGTGTGTGATGGACTTCGGCTCGAGCCGGTGGTCGATCTGGGTGAGCAGCCCTGGTGCAATCACTTCCTGCGCCAGGAAGAGGTCGGCACGGAGCCGTTCTATCCGCTGCGCGTGGTCTTTTGCCATGACTGCTCGACGGCGCAGCTCGACTTCACCGTCAAAAAGGAAATCATGTTCGGGGATCACACCTATCTCTCAGGTGTGACGAAGGCCCTGTCCGACCATTTCGCCTCGGTAGCGAGCGAAGTGGACGAGCGCTTCTTCCAGGGCCGGACGGAGAAATCGATCCTCGATATCGGCTCCAACGACGGCACACAGCTCAAGCACTTCCAGAAGCTCGGCTACGAGGTGCTCGGCGTCGAGTCGTCCAAGGGAACCGCGAAGGCCGCCAACGACGCAGGCGTTCCGACCCTCAATGCCTTTTTCAACAGCGAGACGATGGCCGGCATCGGCCACAAGTTCGATGCGTTCAATGCCTCGGGCGTGTTCTTCCATCTTGAAGAACTGCATTCGGTCTGTGAGGCGATCAAACAAGGGTTGAAGGACGACGGAGTGTTCGTCGTCCAGTTCCTCTACATGAAGAGCATCATGGAGAATCTGGCGTTCGACCAGATTTACCACGAGCACCTGCTCTACTACACGCTCAAGACGATCGAGACGCTGCTGAACCGGCATGGCCTGGCGATGTTCGATGCGCGCCTCGCCCCCATCCATGGCGGTTCGATCATCGGCTTTATCGGCCATGCGGGCGGACGCCCGGTTTCGGAGCGGCTTGCCCATATGCGGGCGGAGGAAGAGACCTCCGAGTGCAATACCATCGAGGCCTACCGGCTGCTCGACGAGCGCATCAAGCGCATGAAGCTGGAGAACGTCGCCTATCTCGACACCGCGCGCGCCGCCGGCAAGCGCGTCTTCGGCATGGGCGCGCCGGTGAAGGGCAACACCATGCTCAACTATTTCGGCGTCGGGCCCGAGCGCATCCAGTGCCTGGTGGAGAAGAACACCCTGCGGCGTGGTCTCTATTCGCCGGGCATGCATATCCCGATCGAGATCGAAGGCGAACTCGAGCAGCAGCCCGATATATATTATGTGCTGGCATGGAACTTCAAAAAAGAGATCCTGGCCAATAACCGCCACCTGATTGAAAGCGGCGTCGAGTTCTATTTCCCGGTCGACCCGAAGGTAAGCGCATGAACATTCTGGTCACGGGGGCCTCGGGGTTCCTGGGCACGGCGCTCTGCGCCTTCCTCGAGCGGCAGGGAGCGGTGCTGACGCGGCTCAATTCGCGCAACTGCGACCTGACGCGCGCCGACAGCCTGCCGGCCGCGGCGCCGGATCGCTACGACCTGATCTTTCATCTCGCCGCCTGGACGCAGGCCGGCGATTTCTGCCTCCGGCATCCCGGTGAGCAGTGGATCATCAACCAGAAGATCAACACGCATGTGCTGGATTTCTGGGCCCGCCAGCAGCCGCAGGCCAAACTCGTCTTCATGGGCACCAGCTGCGCCTATGCACCGGGCTCGGACCTCCGGGAAACCGAGTACATGGCAGGCGAGCCGATCGACAGCCTCTACACCTATGCCATGACCAAGCGCATGCTGTTCCAGGGGGCCCGCGCGCTGCACCGGCAATTTGGCCTCAACTACCTCTGCGCCGTGCCCTCCACCCTCTATGGGCCGGGGTACCACACCGACGGCCGGCAGATGCACTTCATCTTCGATCTGATCCGCAAGATCATCCGCGGCAAGGAGTTCGGCGAACCGGTCGTCCTGTGGGGTGATGGCCACCAGAAGCGCGAGATCGTGCTGGTGGACGATTTCGTGCGCATCCTGTGGTCGCTGACGAACACGTTCGACAACGACATCTTCAACATCGGCGCCGGCGAAGAATTCTCGATCCGCACCTTCGCGGACCAGATCAGCGCAATTGTCGGCTACGACGCCAGCCAGATCCAGTACGATACCAGCCGCTATGTCGGCGCGACCTCGAAATGCCTCAATGTCGACAAGGCCAAAGCGGCGGTTCCCTATGAGCTGACGGCGCTGAGCGAAGGGCTCGAGAGCACGATCCGCTGGTTCTACAGTGCCGGAGCACATCACTCATGAGAGTTCTCCTGGCGCTGCCTGACCTGTACAAAAATACGGGTGGCGGGCAGACCGTATACCGCACGATCATCGAAACGACGCCGAGCATTGAGTTCTGCTACCTTCGCGAAACCGAGGCAGAGCACCAGCAACGCCCGTCTAATACGCGTACGTTCCCGCTGCTGTCTCGCAATGCCCTGCGGCTGAACACGCCACCGCCCCATCTGGACTACGAAAGAAACGCTCTCGAAGAAGCGGACGCTATCGCCCGCTCGGTTGCCGGGCAGTCTTTTGATATCGTCGAGACGCCGGATTTTCTGACGTTTGGCGCTGCCCTGCGGGAGGCGTGCGCCTATCGTGGCGTGAAGGTCGGCCGCTTCGTGCTGTCGATGCACGGCAATATTTCGACCTCGATCGAGCTCAACTGGGGTTCGGCCGGCGACCGCGTGTTGGAATATGCGGTCCTCGAGGAACGGCAGTTCGCCACTGCCGACGGCGTTTACGGCATCTCGCGCAGCTACATCCGTGAGTGGCAGGACCGGGTGGACCGAGAGGTCCAGTACATCGACCCTGCCCATTTCGTGCACGCCGAGATGCCGCGGACCCAGTGGGAAGGAGCGGGGAAACCGTCCCTCTATTGCGTTGGTCGGTCCGAGCGAAGGAAGGGCAACGATCTCTTCATCGAGCTTGTCCGCTGGCTAAATCCGACCAGTTACGACAAGGCGGAACAGATCGGCCCCAGCGACTACTCGAACGGCACCAGTTCAACCTATCTGCTCGAGAGCGTTGCCAGACTGCGCGATCTCAATGTGCCGCATAGCCCGGCCCTATCTCCCGGCGATCTCGCAAAGCGCTATTCCCAGCCTGCAATCGTCGTGCTGCCGACGCGCTATGATACGCTCAATCTCGTCGCGTTGGAGGCACTGTTCTCGGGGTGCCCGGTCGCGATCTCGTCCAAGGCTGGCGTTTGCCACTACCTGGACGATGCGCACCCGCACCTCCCATACCTGCGGCTCGATCTTGATGATTTCTATGGCAACGTTGGTGCCATGCAGGATCTTGTCGAGAACTATGACAGCCATCGTCGGGCCCTGCATGAGGCTCTACTGCGAGATCCTCCCCGGCCGGCCACACCGCTCGACATGGAACGCGTTTATCAGGGCATCCTGGACGCGCCGGCTCGTTCTTCGTCAACGCGACTGGAGACGCGGCCCGTGGACCGGTCAAGTGCGAGACCGAAGCAGAATGTCTCCGAGGCCAGCTCGGCCGGCGCCACCTACGAAGCGGAGGACGTGCCGTCCTTGGGACGCCGCGTCGCACGGTTGATCCGCAGCGCGACGCCGACCGAATGGAAGAACCACCTCCGTCCGCTCATTCGCGCCCCGCGCCGCTTCCTGGTCGACCGATTGCGCCAGACCGGATATTTCGGCGACGCACAATACTTCGCCATGCTTGCCGACGCACACCGGGTACCGAACCGACTGAATAATCTGGGCAAGCGGTCGGAGCGCAGCCAGAATGAACTGAAGGACAAGCTGAGGGGTATCTATCATGACTCCTCGAACCTGCTGTTTCGCTGCAATTTCTGGCTCGATCTCGCGCGCGTGGAGCGCCTGCGCGGTCAAGACCTGATGGCTGCGACCTACGAGCTTCGCCTGCTGCGGCTCCTCGGTGAGGACCGGCTCGGGCTGGTGCCGCGCCTGGTGGAAACCCTGGAAGAACACGGCTTCAGCCGCGAGGCAGAAGGGGTGTTGGCCCAGTACGCCGATCCAGCCGCGGCGCCGGAGCGGGTGCACGCGCTGTTGAAGGAACGCTTCGAGCAACTGCGCCACTACAACGAGAAGCCTTGGGCGGTCGTTGATGACCGACGGATGGGGGCGGCCCGAGTCGCAGTGATCGTCTCTCTCTACAAGGCCGCGGACAAGCTGCACTTCTTCCTGACGGCGCTGTCTCGGCAGTCTCTGGTCCAACGAGGCGAGGTCGAGATCATCCTGGTGGACAGTGGTTCGCCGACGGACGAGAAGGCGGCATTCGAGGCCTTCCAGGCAGAACACCCCTTGAGCATGGTCTATGCGCGCTCCGCCGGACGGGAGACGATCCAGGCCGCGTGGAATCGCGGGATCAAGCTGGCGACGGCACCGCACCTGGTGTTCCTGGGCGTCGATGAAACGCTGTATCCCGAGGCGCTGGAAGTTCTGGCGGACGAGCTCGACAAGCATCCCGAAACCGATTGGGTGATGGCGAATTCACTGGTCACCGCAGTCGACGAGCATGGACTGCACAAGAACGACATCATGGCCTACGACCGGCGCGGGGCCACCAAGGACCACGTCTACCTCGAAACGTGCTACCTGTCCTGGGTTGGCGGCATGTACCGCAAGTCGATCCACGATCGCTTCGGCTATTACGACGAAACTTTCCGGGGTGCGGGCGACACGGAGTTCAAGAACCGGCTGCTGCCCCATATCAACGTGCGTTTCGTGGATAGCATGCTCGGCTTGTTCCTCAACTATCCCGACGGCCAAACAACAGCCAGTCCGATGGCTGAGATCGAGGACAGCCGCGCGTGGTATCTCCATCGCACGGCCGGCGGCGTGCGCTATGCCTTCGATGCTCGGCCCGTCGAAGACGCGGAGGCATTGCTTCGCTTGTGCACGGGATATCGCAAGTCCTACTGCGGCCACCTCAGTACGGATGTCGAGTATGGTTCGCTGCTGGCCGACCACGTGCTGTCACGCGAACCCGGCTCGGCGTTGGCAACAGCTCTTGCGCCTGGCCTGCACGCCTTGGTCGAGCAATTGCGCCGCCTGGAGTTTTCTCCTCACACGACGTCGCGACGCGACGCCATCGGTCGCATGACGCGCGCATGGCGCACCGCGCGCTCGTGGCAGAAGGAACATGAACGCGCGCCGCCGGAGCTTGGCGTCCGCGCGCAGTACAAGCTGTCGAACGATAATCGATACGAACAGCATTCGTGGCTGTGGAAGTCGGTATGACCGCCGGCTGGTGCGCGTAGGCGCCCAGACTAACGTGGCCGAACGCCATTGCTAGATAGCAACAGGGGATGAGAGTTGCTCACGCAGGCCATTGGAAAGTTTCTCGATCGATTGGCGTTCGGTTCTCCCGCAGCTCAGCAGGTTGCGAAAGAAAATGCCGAGCTTCGTGCAAAACTCGCTGCGCTGGGCGATGGACGCTCAACCTTACAGATCCTGGAAGGCACCCCCTACAGCCGGTACGCCATTCCCGTTGAGTACCCGCCATCGCGAGATTTTCGCCCGCGGTGGGACGTCGAGAATCCGATCCGCAGCCTGAACACGTGGTTCGAATCCAATAGCGACAGCTACCATGCTTTCCTGCATGAGATGCGACGTGCCGGCGAGCAACTGACCAACGTTCCAATAGTATTTGATCCGGCACATCTGCCAATGCCTGCGTGGACCGGAGTGCCCTACTGCGCCTTTGACGCTGTGGCGCTGTACGCCATGATCCAGCGCCACAAGCCTGCGGTATACCTCGAAATTGGCTCCGGAATCACCACGTGCTGGGCCCATTTAGCGGTAGAGAACGCCAAACTGTCGACCAAGATCGTGTCCATCGATCCGGAACCCCGAGCGCGCATTGACGCGATCTGCGATGAGATTATCCGGGGCGGCCTTGAGACTTGCGACCTAGCGATCTTTGACCAGCTTCAACCCGGCGACGTCCTGTTCATGGATGGGTCGCACCGAACGTTCATGAATTCTGATGTTACCGTTTTCTTCCTTGAGGTTCTGCCTCGTATCAAGCCTGGGGTCATCGTCCACATCCACGACATCATGCTGCCGTATGATTATCCGGACAGCTTCAAGCACTGGTACTGGAACGAGCAGTACATGCTCGCCGTGTACCTCATGGGAAATCGGCATCGGATCAGCCCGCTTCTTCCCACCGCATACGTTTGCAATGATCCGCAATTCGGCGACGAGATAGCGCGCCCATTTGTGGATGTCCCCGTGGACCCGGCAGATTGGCGGGGTGGCGGCGCCATGTGGTTTACCCACACGGCGTAGGGCATATCGACTTAAGCAGCTCGCCGAGGCGGCACCGAGGAGTTTGAAAGGGTTCGATGTTTTGGGGAAACGGCGCCCTCAGGGTCCTGTTGTTTGGTGGATTTGGGGTGCCAAATATCGGTGATGAAGCGATCCTCCACGGCCTGTCCGCATTCTACTCGAGAAATTTCCCCGCGACTCGACTGCACTGCATTACCGCGAACCCGAACTACTCCGGCCTTTTCTGGGGCCGTGGGAGTACATCCCATCACTTCAGCGATATACTTCTACACTTGCGAGCCGATCCCACGATTCGCGCCGCACTATACGCTCTAGATTTTGATGCGTTGTGGGATCAGCTATTTTTGCGGCCCGTCGACACTAATACGCAATCTCATGTTCACATATTGCGCCGAGTGGTGGCTCAGACTGACCTGCTTCACATCGCCGGCGGCGGGTTCCTACGCATGCCGCACTGCATCGAAGTAGCGGCCTTGTTGGCCATGATAGCGGAGAAAACCCACAAACCGCTCTTGTTGAGCGGAAGCCAGATTGGGCCATTCGACCCGGAGACACGGGCGCTGTCTGAATACTACCTGCAGAGGGCGGCGTACTGCGACCTTCGAATGGAACGCGGCATGGAGGAATTGCAGAGGCTGAATGTTAGACACAGCGTGTCTACGGACGACGCGCTACTGTTGGCGCTGGCCCCTGCGCCGCTTCGGACCCGGTACACCAATAGCTCGCAAGCGAGCATACGGATAAATGTTCAATTGGGCTATTGCGATGGTGAGCACGAACAGAACAAGAGCACAATCGGCCAGGTAATAGCGCTTCTTGCGGCCCATCGTGGCAAGTCGGCCAGCTTCCGCATTCTCCAGTGCTTTCCAAGTCCGCCAGTGTCCGACTTTGATGCCCTGTCCCCTGTGATCCGCGAGTTCGATCTTGATCCGGCGTCCGTTGAATATGTCGACCTTTCGTACATGCACCCGGTCGACGCGATATCAGAGGTAGCAAAGGGAGATGTGACGATCGCCTCCAGGATGCATGCCGCAGTGCTCAGCTTTTTGGCGGGACGGCCTTGCTACTCTCTGACCCACGGAGACGGTTCGGGCGATCGGATCGAGTTCATTCACAAGCAGTTTGAGTCCGTGAGCGTATCGCCATTCGCGCTCGCAAGTCCGAGTGACATCGCCCAGCACGCCCTGGAAGTTGTTGCCGGCGATAGGGCCGCAATCGA
Source organism: Devosia insulae DS-56 (assembly GCF_000970465.2). Lineage (GTDB taxonomy): Bacteria > Pseudomonadota > Alphaproteobacteria > Rhizobiales > Devosiaceae > Devosia_A > Devosia_A insulae. The sequence continues at coordinate 17,297 of NZ_LAJE02000268.1, read as the reverse complement.
GCGCAAGCTGCGAAGGCAGGCGAATCGACTCGCAAACGCAAAGGCGCGGGAACTGGGCGCTATCATCTCAAAGCTATCCGGGTCACCAATAGCTCGCCGGTGGCAATTGCCAAACTAGAGCAGGCTCCTCGCTTCGTCGTTCCCGTCAGCGACTTTGCCGTAGCGGCGGTCGTCAGGCCGCTCTTCTTGGGGGTGAAGATGCAGCGGCAGCCACAACCGTCACACTGACGAAGCCCCTGGCGCGACTGACGGCTGCGCTACGACGCCGGCGTCGACATTGACGCCGGTCGGCAGACCACGTCCGCGGGCGGTAAGCCTCTTTCCAAGACGCTGGCCGGGAAGTTCAACGTAACGGAAGCAAAGCTCCGCACACGGCAAGGCCAGAGCAAGTGTGACGACGGCCTGGCTCACGCCATATGTCCAGTCGGAGCTGAACGCCAGTGGCGTCAGCCGATCGAAGGCAATCCAAACGGCCGCCATCACCGGAAAATGTAGTAGATACAGCGAAAAACTTCGGTTGCCGATCCAGGTGAGCGATCGATAGAGCCAGCCGGTCGAATTTGGGAACGCGTATCCGCTTCGCGCAAGAAACAGTAGGGCGGCAAAGCAGATCGCTGTAAGCGGCGCTGCGAAGCCGTGGAGAAAGGGCGCCTCGGCCGAGAAGATGTCCTCTGAAAGGGACGTGATGATCAAGGGGATCAGGATCAGGTAGGGAGAGAAAGAGCCGCCCTTCGACACCTGCCTCGTTGGCAGGCATGCGACGATCACCCCGAGCGCCATGAAATCGAAGCGCCACTGACGAAGGTAGGTCAAAGGACTGTCGGACAGTATCGGATAGTCGAATAGCAAGCCCACGCGCTGTGCAAGGCAGAGGGCGTAGATCGCCGTTGCACTGATCAGCAGTACTCGCCGCGTGGCTGAAACCGAGAGGCGCGTACACAGTGCAAGCAGCGCAGCGAACGCAAGATAGAACTGAAACTCGACGCTCAGCGACCACATTGCTCCATTGAGGTAATGTGCGCTGCCGGAGAGATTGATAAAGAACCCACCAACCACGCCGGCAGCCTGCTGAAGCCAATCGGTCCAGTTGCCAGAGAAATTCTGCCGTCCCCAGTTGTCGACGGGTAGAGAGCTAGCAACCCAGAACACTGCTGCGCTCGCCGCCAAGAAGACCAGGATCGCCGGAATAAGTCGGAAGAGGCGGCGCACTAGGAACTCGATTGGCGAGCGGGAAGTGGACAGCACACTTTGCGTTACGACAACACCACTAATTAAGAAGAACAGCTCGACGCCCAACCAGAACGGCATTTGGACATGAGTTGGCAGCGCATCGCGCAACGTCCGGGTGAGACTGAGGTGCTGCGCCAAAACGAGCAGAATCGCCAGGCCGCGCAAAACCTGTATGTCGGCAACCTTGTTGCTTGCCGGTTCAATCACTCGCTCTGTCACAGTAGTGCCCCCACTTGAGCGTCCTGCTAGCAGCAAATTGGCGTTCCTGCCAGTTGCTAAAAGGCGTGTTTGACCGGTGCACAGGAGCTGCGGCACCGGAATCGGGGCCCAAGCTCCAACCCGACCAGCACCTCGCCCTGCTACGGAACCAAACTGCGATAGACCGCGATGGTTTTTGCGGCGACCACGGTGATGGGAAACTCCGTCTCGGCCTTCCGCCTGCCGGCTTGGGCGATGGTTCGGCGCAGTGTCTGATCTTCAGCCAGGCGGGCGATGGCGGCGGCGAGTGCTTTGGCGTCGCGGGCCGGAACCAGCAGGCCGGTTACCTCGTCGGTCACCACCTCGCGGCAGCCCGGCACGTCAGTGGTGACGATGGCGCGTTCCGCTGCCATGGCCTCGAGCAAGGTCTTGGGCAGCCCTTCCCGATAGGAGGGCAGCGCCACGATATGGCTTTGGGCGAGGATTTCGGGGACGTCGCGGCGAAAGCCAAGCCATTCGACGATGCCCGCCTGGTCGAGCGCCTGGAGCTCGGCTTCTGTCATCGAGGACGGGTTCTGCGGATCGGGGGCGCCGACCAGGGTAAAGCGGATGTCGTGTCCGCTGGCGGCGAGCAGGCGCGCCGCCTCGATGAACTCACCAATGCCCTTGTCCTTCAGCATGCGGGCGACGAGGACCACCCGGACCGGGCCCGGCGGCTCGGGCGATGGCCTGATCGCTTCGACATCGACCCCTGCCCCACGGATCAGCACGGCTTCGGCCGGGTCGACCGAACCATCGGTCGTAGAGGTGGCCAGATCGTCGGGGTTCTCGAACACCACCCGGCTGTGCGGAGGGTTCAGGACTCGCCGCAGCACGGCGCGGATCAGCGGGCGCAGCAGCCGCGCGAGCGGCGCCTGCGATGAAAACACGAAGCCCATGCCGACCGGCGCATTCACCACTGCGGTGTTGCCGGCGGCTAGCGACCCGTAAATGATCGGCTTCAGGGCGACGTGATGGACGATAGCCGGGCGCTCGGCACGATAGAGGCGCCGGATCGCCAGCAGCGTCTGCAGTTCGCGCAGCGGATTGAGCCCACCACGGCGGAAGGGAATGTCGACGAACCGATAGCCATGCCCGCGAATGGTTGCGCCATCGCCATTGTCTCGCGTCGCGACCACGACCTCATAGCCGACGTCTCTCGCGGCGTGGGCCCGATCGAGAAAATGCGACAGGAAGAACCAGTCCTCGGTGAGCAGGAACACCAGCTTCTTCCGTGCCATCACGATCGGTTCTGACTCCCTCATACCCGACCACGACGATGATAGACCGGTGGGTCCGGATAGCGTAGACGGGCCGGCGAGTCTACCAAACTGGATGCACGCATATGCGGTTCGACTACTGCGTCATCGGCGCAGGGATCGTTGGCCTCGCCTCTGCCAACAAGATCCTCGAGGCCAACCCAGGCGCCAGCCTGCTGCTGCTCGATAAGGAGGAGCGGGTTGCGGTGCACCAGACCGGGCACAATAGCGGGGTCATCCATGCCGGCATCTACTATGAGCCGGGAAGCCTGAAGGCCAAGCTCTGCCGTGCCGGGGCTGAGATGACCCGGGCCTTCTGCACCGAGCATCAGATCCCCTTCGAGCAGTGCGGCAAGCTGATTGTCGCCACCAATGCCAAAGAGGTGGCGCGCATCGACGCACTCTACGCGCGCGCCGCCGCCAATGGCCTCGCGATCACCCGCCTCGAGCGGGCCGAGCTGCGCGAACGCGAGCCGCAGATCACCGGCATCGCCGCGCTGCTCAGCCCCGAAACCGGCATCGTCGACTATACCCGGGTGTGCGAGAAGCTGGCGGAGACGGCGCGCTCGGCCGGTGCGGAAATTCGCTTCGGCGTTGCCGTCGAGCATATCAAGGAGGGGCCCGACAGCGTCGAAATCGGCGCCGCCGGGAATCTCTGGACAGCGAGCCGGCTGGTCGTCTGTGCGGGGCTGCAATCGGATCGGCTGGCGCGCCTCGCAGGGCTCGATATCGATTTCCGCATCGTGCCGTTCCGCGGCGAGTATTTCCGGCTCAGACCGGAAAAGAGCGAGATCATCCGGCACCTGATCTATCCGGCCCCCGATCCGGAGCTGCCATTCCTCGGCATCCACCTGACGCGGATGATCGATGGCAGTGTGACGGTCGGTCCCAACGCCGTGCTCGGGCTGGCGCGTGAGGGCTATGCCAAGTTTTCGATCGATGCGTCCGACGCCTGGAACATTGCCAGCTTTCCCGGCTTCTGGAAGCTGATCTTTGCCAACCGCAAGCATGCCCTGCATGAGCTCAAGGGCTCGCTCTCGAAGCGCGCCTACCTCGAGGAATGCCGCAAATACTGCCCGTCGCTCGAACTCGAGGACCTGCTGCCCTATCAGGCCGGGATCAGGGCGCAGATCGTCACCAGCGACGGCAAGGCCTTCCATGATTTCCTGATCAAGGAGACCGATCGGATGCTGCACGTCTGCAACGCGCCGTCGCCGGCCGCGACCTCGGCCCTGCCGATCGGCCAGATGATCGCCGAGAAGGTGACGGCGCAGGTGGCCTGATGGAACAGCGCGCGTACCCACTGATCGATCCGGGCTGCTGGGCCGAGCGGCTGTCGGCCACCGATTATGCTGGCGGCCCGGCACTGTTCCTCGACCGCGACGGGGTGGTGGTCGAGGAATCGCACTACCTGGGCCGGGCCGAGGATGTGGTGATGATCCCTGGCGTTGCCGAAGCCATTGCCGAGGTCAACCGCCTGCACATCGCCGTGGTGCTGGTGACCAACCAGGCCGGCATCGCGCGCGGCTACTATGACTGGAGCGGCTTTGCCGCGGTGCAGACGGAGATCTCCCGCCATCTCGCCGCCAGCGGCGCGCGCCTCGATGCGGTGTTCGCCTGTGCCTATCACGGCGAAGGCCACGAGCCCTACCGCATCAGCGGTCACGCCTGGCGGAAGCCTGGGGCCGGCATGCTGGTGGCGGCCGCCGACATGCTGGGCATCGACCTCCGTGCCTCTTGCCTGATCGGTGACACCGTCACCGATCTCCAAGCTGGCAGACGGGCCGGCCTTGGCCGCGTGACGCTGGTGACGACTGGCCATGGGGCGCTGCACCTCAAGGAGCACGGAGCCGCGCTCGCGACGTGGCCCGAGGCCACGGTTCGGGCCGATGCCGCAGTGGCGATTGGCGAGTGGCTGGCCGGCCGTTGAGCCATGTTATGCACGGTGTCACCCCGGCGGGGCATCCACATGGTGGCAACGCGCGCGGACTTGCCTTCTCCCCTTGAGGTCGCGGGACGAGGGCGTAGCCCTCGCCCGGAGGTGCCCGAAGGGCGGATGAGGGGTATCTCTCCGCGTACTGGGTCGCTCCTCGCTTCGCTCGGAGCGCGCTGCACTTCGTTGCGCGGTACCCCTCATCCGGCGCTACGCGCCACCTTCTCCCGCAAGGGGAGAAGGCACCTCGCTCCACCACCAGTGCCTCTCCACATGCGATCCTTCTCCCCTGAGCTCTGGGGAGAAGAAAGCCCTCCAGCCTAAAGATTCCGCCTGACGAAGGCTTCGGCCTGGGCCAGGGTTTCGGGCGTGCCGATATCGATGAAGGCGGCCTCGCCGAGCGGCACGACACGCAGGTCGGCGCCGGCGGCGATCAGTTCGGGCACCAGATCCTGCTCCATGCTGCAGGCGCCGTCACGCCGCAACGCTTCGAGCGCCGTGCGCCTGAACAAGTAGAGCCCGCTATTGATGTAGCCGTGCCCGGGCACCTTCTCGCGGAACGCCGTCAGCCGGTTGCTGGCATCGAAGGCGAGGCTGCCATAGCGGCCGGCATCGGGCACTTCGACACCGATGATGCCGCCGGCAAGGGCCGGCTGCGCGCGCAGTGCCAGGAGCTCCGGAATGCCGCCGATGCACAGACCATCGCCATTGGCGACCAGCACCCAATCGCGGCAGAGGTGCAGGCAGTTGAGCACGCCGCCGCCGGTGCCGAGCGGGGCCGGCTCGCGGCAGGCGACCCGGTCGATCCCGGGGAGCGAGCCATCGGCGCACCAGGCCTCAATGGCTTCCGAGCGATAGCCGGTGGAGTAGACGAAATGGCTGAGCCCGAAGCCGCCGATAAACCGCGTCAGCCAGTGGAGAAACGGCTTGCCGGCCACTGCGATCATCGGCTTGGGGGTTTCGGGATGCAGCGCCTGGATGCGCGTTCCCCTGCCCCCAGCGAGGACCAGCACCGAGACGTCGAGGTTTGCGCCGGCGCTCATGCGTCTGGAAACAACGCGGCTTCGACCTGCTCGCACAGGTAGTGATAGAGGCAGATATGCACTTGCTGGATCATCGGGGTCGAACGCGATGGCACGTCGATCAGCACATCGGCAACCGCCGCCAGCTTGCCGCCGCCCTGGCCGGTGAAGGCAACCGTGGTCATCCCGGCGGCGGAGGCCGTTTCGAACGCGGCGATGATGTTGGCTGAGTTGCCCGAGGTGCTCAGCCCGATCAGCACGCCGCCGGCGGCGCCATAGGCCTCGACCTGGCGCGCGAAGACGGTTTCGAAGGCATAGTCGTTCGACCAGGCGGTGAGCACAGCCGGATTTGACGACAGACAGATGCAGTTGATGGCGCGGCGTTCCCTGAGGAAGCGGCCGACCAGCTCGCCGCTGATATGCATGGCATCGCTGGCCGAGCCGCCATTGCCACAAACCAGGATCGGCGCGCCGGCTCGAACGGCGGCGACCATCGCCCCCACGGCTTCATCGACGCGCTGCGAGCCAGCATAGTTGGCAGCTTCGTCGAGTATCTTCGCCGAACCCTGGAGATAGTCGGTAATGCTCATTTGATCTCCTGCGAGCGTCCGGTTGGGACGCCAAGGTCACATCGCTATAGAGGCGTAACCGCATTGCCACGCAGCAGCGGAAGCTGGCAAGCGGACATATCGGGCACGTTGCCTCCCATAGGCTTTTTCTGTAGGCATGCGCCAGCTACTAACCTCGGGACGGCAAGCACATAATGAGCGATAGGGTATTGGTCACCGGCGCGGCGGGCTATCTCGGCTCCATCCTCGTGCCGGAGCTGTTGGCGCAAGGCTTTTCCGTTACCGCGCTTGATACCTTTGCTCGCAATGACGGCGCTCTGAACGCGGTGGCGGCCCACCCGGGGTTCGAACCGATTCGCGGTGACACGCGCGACAAGCCGCTGGTCGAGCGCCTCGTCGCCAAGGCCGATATCGTGATCCCGCTGGCGGCGCTCGTCGGCGCGCCGATCTGCAAGCAGGATCCGCTCAACGCCCAGACCATCAACCAGGACGCCATCGTCGATATCATCGGCATGATGAGCCCGGCGCAGCGGATTCTCTACCCGACCACCAACTCGGGCTATGGCATCGGCACGCAGGGCGAGTACTGCACCGAAGAGACGCCGCTCAACCCGATCTCGCTCTATGGCGTCACCAAGGTGGAGGCCGAAAAGGCCGTGCTGGGGCGCGAGAACGGCGCCAGCTTGCGCCTTGCCACCGTGTTCGGCATGGCACCCCGCATGCGGCTCGACCTGCTGGTCAACGATTTCACCTATCGCGCCGTTACCGACCGCGCCGTGGTGATCTTCGAAGGGCACTTCAAGCGCAACTACATCCATGTCCGCGACGTGACCAAGGCCTTCCTCCACACCATCGCCAATTTCGAGACGATGCGTGGCAATGCCTTCAACGTCGGGCTGTCGGACGCCAACCTCTCCAAGAACGAGCTCTGCGCGCGCATCCAGAAATACGTGCCGGAATTCGTGCCGATCGAGGCGCCGATCGGCGAGGATCCGGACAAGCGCGACTACATCGTCTCCAACGCCAAGATCGAGGCCACCGGCTTCAGGCCGGACCACTCGCTGGATGCCGGCATCCAGGAACTGATCCGCGGCTACCGGATGATCCGCAACGCCAAGTTCGGCAACGTCTGACCGCCCATGCTCCTCACTTCGCGTACGCCGCTCCGGGTCAGTCTCTTCGGCGGCGGCACCGACTATCCCGAATATTTCGAGCGGCACCCCGGCGCGGTCGTCGGCATGGCGATCGACAAGTACATCTATGTCAGCGCGCTGAAGCTGGGCAACCTGATCGACTACCACTACCGGGTGAGCTACAGCCGGCTCGAGACGGTGCGCTCGATTGCCGAGATCCAGCACCCGGTGGTGCGCAGCACGCTTGAGTATTTCGGCGTCACCGAGCCGCTCGATATCAATGTCATGGCCGATCTGCCGGCGCGCAGCGGCCTTGGCAGTTCGTCGAGCTTCACCGTCGGGCTCATCAACGTGATCGCGGCGCTGAAGAAGCTGTCGCTGACCCGTCTCGACCTCGGCAAGATGGCGATCAAGGTGGAGCGCGAGATCCTCAAGGAGAATGTCGGCGTGCAGGATCAGCTGCACGCGGCGTTTGGCGGCATCAACCGCTTCGATTTCGCTGACAACCGCATCCGCATCTCGCCGATCCAGATGACATCGGACTGCCAGGCGAGCCTGATGGCGTCGCTGGTGCTGGTCTATACCGGCGTGCAGCGCTCGGCCTCGGACACCGTGAACGAACAGCTGAAGGCCACCCGCGAGAACAAGGTAGAGCGGGAGCTCAGCCACCTGCTGACGCTCACCAGCCAGGCGGTGGATGTGCTCGAGTGCGACAGCTCCGACCGCATGCTGATCGATCTTGGCGCCATGCTGCACGATGGCTGGGAGACCAAGAAGAAGCTCTCGAGCAAGGTCTCGAACCCGCAGATCGACGAGCTCTACGCCGCGGCCCGGGCGGCCGGCGCGCTTGGCGGCAAGCTCTGCGGCGCAGGAGGCGGCGGTTTTCTGCTGATGCTGGTTCCGGCAGAGCGCCTCGACAGCTTTACCGAGACGCTGCACGGCCACTCGGTGATCCGGCTCGGTCTCGACACCCAGGGCTCGGTGGTGCTCAACGCCTGAGTTCGGCGGGAATGCCGGGCGGCCAGGTGACGGAAGCTTGGCCCCAGGTGAGACGGAGGGCGTCGTGAAACTCGTGCTCCTTAATCTCGGCAAACGCGGAGCGTCGCTGCACCTCAGCCTTGGCCTGTTGCGGGCTGCCGCCGACCTGCCTGACCTCGATGTCCGGTTGGTGCTGTCATCGCACAACGAACTGCCCGAGGCTTTCGAACCCTTCGCCGCCAAGGTTACAACGATCGATACGTTCAGCCGGCAAGCGCCGTTTGGTGCAATCCTCAATTTCGGGGCGGCTCGGCGGAAGCTGTTGACCTACCTGCGCCGCGAGCGACCCGACGTCGTGCTGACGGTCATGCCGCATGTCTGGACGCCGCTGCTGCTCGCTCCGATCAGAGCGCTTGGCATCCGCTATGCCACCATCATCCATGACGCGGCCCCGCATCTCGGCGACCCGAAGGCCCGGCTGACGCGCTGGCTGCGCTCCGAGGCCTTCGCAGCGGACCTGACCATCACGCTGTCCCACAGCGTCGCCGGAACGCTGGTTGCTGCGGGGCTCCCCCGCGACCGAGTCCTGCCGCTGTTCCATCCGGATATGGAGGCGCTGCCAAGGTCGGGCACACGCCAGCGGCAGCCCCACAGCGGCCCACTGGCCCTGCTGTTTCTGGGCCGGATCCACGCCTACAAGGGCGTCGATACCTTGCTCGAGGCCATGCTGGCGCTCACGACGAGCGCCCCGGTGGCGCGCCTCACCATTGCAGGACAGGGCGACACGAAATCGCTCGCCCCGCTCATCGCGGCGACCGGCACGCGGCTGATCAACAAGTGGCTCAGCGAAACCGAGATCGGCGACCTGCTCGATACGCATGACGCGGTCGTCCTGCCCTATCGCGAAGCCAGCCAGTCGGGCGTCGCCGCGCTGGCTTTTGCGGCGGGCCTGCCGGTTGTGGCGTTTCCCGTGGGGGGCATCATCGAGCAAGTCACGGATGGCGAAACCGGGGTTCTCGCGCCCGGGCAGGATGCACACGCCCTCGCCACGGCGATCGACCGCCTGGCCCGCGACCCCCAGCTGCTCGAAGCAATCAGCGAGCGGCTCAGCGCCACGGCCGACTCGCGCTCGATGCGCACGCTGCTCCGGCGGATCGTCGACCGCCTCTCGGCCTAGCGCGCAGCCTCAATCAGCTGCGCCACCAAAGCGTCGGCACTGTGTTTCGCCCGCGCCTCGGCGGCCCCGTGCCGCGCCATGGCACTGCGCTCGGCAAACGTCTCCACGGCTTCGGCAATGGCGGCCGAGAGGGGTACGGCGGGCGAGAATTGCGAGCTCACCGCCGGGCCTGCCTCGGCGGCCAGCCAGCTGTCGGCCGGCACGACCACCGGCTTTCCCGCCACCATCGCCTGCACCAGGATGCCCGAACTGCGCCGCCGGTAGAGCCGGGCGTCATAGGGCAGCAGCACGATATCGGCGCTGAACAGCAGCGCCTGGAACTCGGCGATGGAAAGCTGCGCGTCGATCAGCTGGACCTCTTCGCTGCTGTAGGACGACAATCGCCGCCGCGCGTTGACGATCAGCTCCTGGTCGAGGCTCTGCGGCGCATTCGCCTGGGCGATCAGCTGAATCCGTCCGGTGCTGAGGTGCGTCTCCCGCAGCTCGTCCATCGCTGCGGCCAGCAGGTGGAAGCCTTTTTCGGTCCGGGCGTTGCCCAGATAGACGAGGCGTAGTGGCGGCCGGGCCGGCCGTTCGGCAGCCGGCGTCGCCGGCAAGGCATGCGGCACCGGCAACACGGCGACTTCGCTGCTGCCGATGATGGCATTGTACTGGTCGGCAAGCTGTGGCGTGTCGGCATAAAAGCAGAGCTTTCGCCGCAACTGTGGCGTAGCCCTGGCGCGCTCGATGGCGGCGCCGACACCGCCCCATGGATCGTCGCGGACGAATGGCTCATCGGCATCGCGGCGCAGCACGACGTGGATATAGGGGAGTTCCGGCTGCGCCTCGAGCGCCGCGATCACGGCGTGCAACTCACTGATGGCGACGGTGTGGATGAACACGTGATCGTCAGCGCGGACGGCCTGCGCCGTGAGACCGGCGTGCAGCTCTCGGCCAAATGACGGCAGCGCCGGAACCCTTCGAGCGCTGCGGCGCGCCAGCCAGCGCCTGGCGCCGCCGCCGATGCCGATCACCAAATGACGAAGCCCGCTCGGCAGCCGGGCCAGCACATGGAGCAGAAAGCGCGCGGCTGGGCCACGGCGCGCCGCCAGCCAATCCTGCCGGAACCACGGCACCACCGGCGCCCCAAGGGCGTCGCCCGCGCGGTAGTCGAGGTTGGCCAGAATGACGGGTGCGAGCCCAAGCGATCGGGCCGCGGCTGCGACAGCGAAATCGTACTCGAAGTGATGGCCGTCGAGGTCGCGCAGCGACTGGTCCGCGATCAGCAGCCGCTGCCTGGAATCTTCGTTCATGCGCTGCTTATGCCTGACAGATCGGTGCCGGTGGAAGAGGGCACGATATCGATGCGGTGCCGCCACGCCGCCGCCGCGACCCAACCTTCGACTGCCACCGGGAGGTGGAGTTTGCGTAGCGGGTGGCGGGCAGCTAGAGGTTGGCCCTTCAGCGTTGGCCAGTGGCTGGGAGCGGTATGAGCCAGGGTGTTCTCGACGTCATAACCCTGCCGTTTCGTCAGGGCCTCCTCGCGGTGGACGAGGGCTTCCTGATCCGGGGAGATTTCAGTCCATCTCTCGAAGCGACATTCGGCCGAAGCCTTGTGGCTGAACAGACTTATCAGCCGGCCTTCGAGCGGTTGCGGCAGGCGGGCATCCGCACCACCGCCCAGCTTGAAGGTCGCCATAGCCTCGGACTTTGCGTGCTCACCCAGCACAAGCTCGAGACTTTCGCGAACATTGCACGGGCCTACAGCCACCTTTCGAACGGCGGGGTCTTGGTCTGCGCCGGCCAGAATTCGCTGGGGGCCGCGACCTACGAGAAGGCCGTGGCCAAGCTTGCCCCGTTGCTGGGGAGCCTGTCGAAAGCCAAGTGCCGGATCTTCTGGCTGGCGCGTGCCGAGGAAGACCTCGATGCCTGGAGCCCGTGGCTCTCCTACGCCACACCCCGGCCGATCGCCAACACCCCGTTCGTCGCGGTCCCCGGGACCTTCAGCTGGGATCGGGTCGATGCCGGATCAGAATTTCTGGTGGCGCATCTTCCTCCGGGCATTGCCGGCGTGGTCGGGGACCTTGGCGCCGGATGGGGGTTTTTGAGCTGGTCGCTGCTTACTCGGTACCCGGCCATTCGGCAGCTCGATCTGTTTGAGGCCGAGAAGCTCGCGTTGGATATGGCCAGAGCGAATCTGGCTCCCTTGGGCGACACTCGACAGATCCGGTACCATTGGTCCGACGTGCGCGATGGCGTTGGTCGCGGCAGTTACGACTGGATCGTCACCAACCCGCCGTTCCATCGCGAGGGCATTCAGGATGTCGAGCTCGGAGCCACATTCCTGAACGTGGCCGCGGCAGCACTCCGCAGCGGCGGCAAGCTGGTCTTCGTCGCCAACCGGCACCTGCCGTACGAACGCACGCTGAAGGCGAGCTTCAAAACGGTCTCCGTGCTGGCAGAAAATGGCACGTTCAAAGTTCTGCTGGCGACGAAGTAGCCGGACGATCATCACGCGGGGATTAATCCCTTGACGATCCACGCATCTACTTGGTGCAGGCGCAAAACCAAGGCATAACAATAGAAAGGGGCGCAAACCAACCAACCGGCGCATCATGAACAACGACGCTACTTACGTTGAAATCATTCATCTGTCGGACCTGCACTATGGCGCGCGCCATGTTTTTACCATGGAGCCAACCGCTGACGGGAGACAGGCGGCGGCGCATGGCATGCCGACACTTGCTGACAAGCTGATTGTGGATTTGACCGATCCGGCGCAGCAACCGGAACTGCCGACGATCATTGCATCGGAAGAGATCGGGAATCCGGCGTTCAAGTTTCCGCCGTTCCCGAAGCTCGTCTGTATTTCGGGCGACCTCACGCAAAAGGGGACGCTCGACGAGTTCCGCCAAGCCGAGAGACTGGTCGAGCGTCTTCGCAATGACCCGGAACTCGGCCTCAAGAAGCCCGACCGGATACATTTTTGTCCCGGCAATCACGACCTCAACTGGACGTCGAGAGATGATGTAGAGCGTTGGGATCAGTATGCCGGCTTTCTGACTCGCGTCACGAACAAGGTTCACAAGGCGGAGGACGCCGCGAAGTTCGGCGGCGTGCAAATCTCTCACGACACCAGGACAGTCGTTCTAAGTCTCAACACCGAAACGAAGGTAATGGCAGAGACCGGAGAGCAGTCGCGCGGCGACCTGCATCCGACGCAACTCGCCTGGGCACGCCAGGAGTTGGAGCGGCTGCCACCTGATGTCGTGCGCGACTACATAAAGATCGCGATGGTCCACCATCACCCGGTCCTCCTGCCGTCAAGCGCCGAGGCTGGCCGCGGCTACGATGCGATCACCGGGGCGGACAAGCTGCTGCCGATGCTGCATGAACACGGCTTTCACGTTGTGCTGCATGGTCACAAGCATTACCCGCACACATTTCGCGAAGATGTTCGTAATGCCTTCGTCCGCACCAACGATCATTCACTGTTCATTGTCGCCGGCGGCACGTGCGGTTCGACGGAGTTGCCGTCGCCGCAGATCGCCACGCAATGCTACAACCGCATCCGCGTTCATTGGTGCGCGCAGGAGGGGACGACACGGGTCCAGGTCGTCACGCGCGGCCTCGTGCGTTTCAAGGAAAACGGCAGCGAACTGATGCCGGATCAGTGGCACTGGAAAACCCTCGGCATCGACGATCGCCATCACTATGCGCGGCGGCGCCAGGCATCGCCGCAGTCGACCAGCATGCGCTACGGACCACGCGTCGCGACGAACTCGGACGTAAACCTTGCGCGTCAGGCAGAATACGCGCGGACGCATGGCTATTTCCCTGTCGCGGAAATTCTCCCGGCGATGTTGCCGGGGCAAACGGCCGAAGTGCACCTGCGCATCGTCCATCATCCCCACCGCGCCCACCACCCGGCTGCAGCAGGGCCGGAAGTCAGTGCCGTAACCTGGTCCGGCGGTGACAAGTGGTTCCCCAGTGTCAGCGTGACCAAACAGGACGATCCGGATTTCCGCGCGATATTCGCCTATTGGGGTGGGGCACTGCTGCAGGCCGAGATGAACTTTTCCGATGGCACATCGTGCATCTCACATGTCTACGTGCCGATGCTCAACAGTCAGTCGGCCCAATGAGGCCGTTCGAGATTTATCGGGGTAGATGAACATGGCATCGTTTACCGTATACGTCGCAGGTCCGGTGCTGCGGCCCGGAGCTGAGCTGGCGCCTCGGGTCGGCTGGTTGTTTGCCGAACTTGAGGCCACGGCCAAGGCACATGGCATGCAGCTCGTTTTGCCCACATATTCCGAACGGCTCGACCGCCTGGCTGCGCATCCCTTTGCCCAGGAAATCCGGGACAGGATCGGCAAGACCGATGCAACGATTGCAGTGATCGCCCGGCCCGCGAGTGCACAAGATATCTCAGGGCATTCGATCGCCATGGAAGCGCACGAAACCGCGCTTGCCGGCAAACCGATCGCCCTCCTCCTGGAGGACGCTGACCTTCCTCCGCCGCGGCTTTTGGCTGCGCTGGATCGAGTCAGCATCTACGCTTTTGGCGGCCCAGGCACGTTGGACGCACTATTCGAAAATCTCGCGAAAGATCTCAACGACATGGCGCGATAGCGTGGAGCGTCCCGATCTGGCGAACTTCGACGTGCCGTCGCGAGACGCGCTGAACGTTCCGGTGTCCGCGTCGGGTCGATGGCGGACCCTGCCTGCGCAGTCTTGTCTTCGAGCGGTAGGAAGATTGGCGCACCCGACGAGATTCGAACTCATGACCTCTGCCTTCGGAGGGCAGCGCTCTATCCAGCTGAGCTACGGGTGCAGCGGGACTAGGCAATAGGCGATTGGTGCGACGAGTGCAAGACACGGGCCGGCTCAGAGTGAGCCGACCGGTGGGAAAGCTCAGGCGGCGCGGTGCCAGAGGCGATCGAGTTCGCCGAGCAGCCGGAAAGTGACGCCGTCGGCGGCCTCGAGATCGCCGAGCGGCTCAACCGGTGCATGGTCCTGTTGCGCAGCGTGGAGCGCGGCGAACACCGAGGCGATGCCATCCTCGAGGTCGACATCGAGCAGCGGCGCCTCGTCGTCGCCGCTGTCGGCCGCGACATCGAGTTCGACGATGGTGTCGGCATAGGCGGCCGGCATGTGCTCGAAGGCGTTGGTAGCGAGCAGTTGGGGCGCCTCGTCCAGCGGAGCGGCTTCGATGGCGTCGGCGATGTCGGCGGAAGCGATGGCTTCGGCTGGGGCTTCGTCACCGAAATCGGCAACAGCATCGGCCACCGGTTCAGCTGCTGCCGGCTCGCTCTCGACGAGTTCGTCAGTGGCAGCGAGCTCGGTGGCAGGCGGCTCGGCCGCGTCGCTGTGCGGCAGCTCGGCTTCGACGGCAACTGGTTCAGCCTCGGCGTCGAGCGGTTCGGCCGCTTGGTCAAAGCCCTCCACCGCCGCGGCTGCCCAAATGTCGTTCGCCGTGTCGTTCGCCATGCCATCTGCCAGGGCGGCGACGATCGGGTCGATATCGGAAGCGGCGTCCTGCCGGTCCTTGATCTCGCTCATCGTTCTCTCCGAGCTCGGGTTGAGACGATGGCGACGCTAAAAGGCGGAAATGGCCCGTTTCAGGCCTCAATCCGGCACTCCAATGACGATTTCGTGACAGCCGACCCGGCCGCGATGGCTCAGAATGGCGCCCGAACGCGGAAATTCACCCAGTGTCCTTGAGGGTGATTGAAGCCCAGTTCCTCGGCGTGGAGCTGCAGCCGGTCGGCGGCGGCGAAGGCTTCGCCGGTCGAGTAGAAGGGGTCGCCGAGGATCGGGTGGCCGAGCTCCAGCATGTGGACGCGCAGCTGATGGGTGCGGCCGGTGAGCGGATAGAGCCGCACCCGGGTGATGCCGCCTTCGCGCGCCTCGACCGTCCAGTCGGTGACGCTGGCGCGTCCCCGCTCATAGTCGACGCGCTGGCGCGGCTTATTCTCCCAATCGGTGGCGAGCGGCAGGTCGACGCGGCCCTCGTCGGCTTCGACATCGCCCCAGACCCTTGCCACGTATGACTTTTTGGCGCGGCGCTGCTCGAATTCCTGGCCGACATGGCCGAGCGCTCTTTTGTTCAGACACATCACCAGGACGCCCGACGTGTCCTTGTCGAGCCGGTGCGCCATGGCGGCGCTGGGCCAGCGCGCTTTGACCCGCGCTTCCAGGCAATCTGCCAAAGCCGGGTCCTTGCCGGCGACCGAGAGCAGGCCCGAGGGCTTGTCGAGCACAACGATATCGTCGTCGGCATGCACCACGGTGAGCCATGGCTCGGTCGGCGGGCGATAGTCGAAACTGGTGGGGACGGGATTGAGCATCGCGCCGCTCATAGCAGGATCGGGCGACGGTGAGAAACCTTGCGTTACGTACCTCATTGCCTCTGGCAATCGTCGCCAATTGCGGCGATGCTGCCTTGAAGATTGGAGCGGCGCGCCCGCGCGGGCGGAGCGGCCGGTTTACCGACAGGGACGGAGACACAAGACTATGGACGGCAAGCGTCGCGTTGGCGTGGGGATTATCGGGTGCGGCAATATCTCGAGCCAGTACCTCAAGGCGATGCGGGATTTCCCGGTGCTGGAGGTGATCGCCATCGCCGACATGAAGCCGGAGGTGGCAGACAAGAAGGCCGCCGAGTTCGGGCTCACCGCGGTCTCGGTCGAGGCGCTCTTGGCCGACCCCAAAATCGAGATTATCGTCAACCTCACCATCCCCCGGGCGCATGTGGAGGTGGGCCTTCGCGCCATCGCGGCGGGCAAGCACGTCTATGGCGAAAAACCGTTCGGCATCACCTATGCCGAGGGCAAGACCCTGGCCGCGGCGGCGGCGAAGGCGGGCCTCAGGGCCGGCTCGGCGCCCGACACCTTCCTCGGTGGTGCGCACCAGGAGGCGCGGGCGCTGCTCGACAGCGGCGCGGTGGGCGACATCGTCGGCGGCACGGCGTTCTTTGCCTGCCCCGGGCACGAGCGCTGGCACCCCGATCCGGCGTTCTACTACGACGTCGGCGGCGGGCCGGTGCTCGATATGGGGCCGTATTACATCACCGACCTCATCAACCTGCTCGGCCCGGTGAAAAGCGTGCAGGCGATGAGCGCCACGCCGCAGCAGGAACGGCCGATCTATTCGGAGCCCAAGAAGGGCCAGCTGATGCCGGTGAAGGTGTCGACGCATGTGGCGGGCCTCTTGCAGTTCCACTCCGGCGCCATCATCCAGGTGACGCTGAGCTTTGACGTGCCGGGCCACGCGCACCTGCCGTTCGAACTTTACGGCACCAAGCAGAGCGTCCTGGTGCCGGACCCGAACATGTTCGGCGGCGAGGTGAAGACGCGCGCGGCGGGCGAGAAGGACTGGACGGTGGTGCCCTACACCCTGCCCTATGCCGATGCGAACTACCGCTCGCTCGGCGTCGCCGACATGGCGCACGCCATCCTCGAAGGCCGCCCGCACCGCGCCTCGGGCGACCTGGCGCTGCACGTGCTCGAGGTGATGGAAGCGTTCGAGACGGCGAGCCGCGAACGGCGGGCAGTGGAGATCACCACGCCGGTGGAACGGCCGGCACCGCTGAAGGAGTCGGTGATCGCCTGACGGAACAACCGACAGGCTGGTGCGGGAAGAGTACCCCCCACCCTGTCCCTCCCCCGCAAGGGGGGAGGAGACGCCAACACTGACGCCGGTGTTTTGGTCTCCCTCCCCCTTGCGGGGAGGGGACAGGGGTGGGGGTGCTCTTTGCGCCCCCACCCCTGTCCCC
>NZ_LAJE02000267.1 GCF_000970465.2 Devosia insulae DS-56 | reverse complement strand
GGGGAGGGGAGCACCAGAGCCGGCTCCTACCCACTGATCGCGCTGGCGATCCGCCACACCCCACGCGCGTCGCAGCAGGCGTAGTACATGCGATATCGGCCGTCGCCGACGGCAATCAACGACATATCCTCGGCATGCACGGCGTCGATCTCCTCGCCGCCATAGCCATCCCCTTCGATGGCGATGCCGCTCCGCCGCCAATCCAGCCCATCCTCGGACTCCGCCATGAAAATGCGCGAGCGATAGCCGGACATGTCGGCGGCGATCGAGGCTGCGGCGAAATCCGCGCTCGATCCGCGCGCCACCGCCTCGGCATCGAGGCTCGGATGCATCGGCGCCACAGCACCCGGTGGCAGGTCCTGCCAGGCTGAATAGAACATCGTCCAGGGCTCGCCCGGCATGCGTGGCGCGATCACCTCGGCCGCGGTGATCCCGGCGCTGTCGAGGCTATCAGTCCGGTCGCGCAACCGATATCCGGGCTCCATCTCGAAGCTCAGCCCATCGCGCGTCACCGCACTCACCACCGGCGTGCCGACGCGCTTGCCATCGGCAACCTCCGTGCGAAACACGAACAGCCGCCCGCTGCCGTCACCCAGCGGCAGAAACCGTGGTGCGCCGACGCCGCCATCGAGCCGGATGCCCGGCTCAACCGTCCAGCTCACCTGGTCATCCGAGATGGCGCTGCCGATTACCGTCGGCCGGTCCGCCCGGCCGCGGCCTTCGAGATACATCCGCCAGCGGCCGTCCGGCAACTGCGTCAGGCTCGGCGCCAGCACCCGCAGTGCCAGGTGTGGCAGCGCGGGATCGGGCGCCACGCGAATGCCTGGCTCCGGCTCGAACCGCAGCCCATCCTGCGACACCGCGCTGAGGATGTAGCCCTGGCAATCGGCGAATGGCTTGCCCGGTCCGACCGCCGTGTAGAACAGCCGATAACCGCCTGCCGGCACCCGCACGATGCACGGCGCCTGCACCTTGGAACGATCGAGCGCGCGGCTGCCTTCGATCCGCGGCCCAGCTTCCTTCCGCCAGTTTTTCTGCATTGAGGATCAGGCTCTTCCTTGACGGCTACTTGGTTATTCTCATAACAATATAGCATTACGTCAATGCTCGCCGCAGCGAGTGAATGGGGGAGACGGAATGGGCAAGGGGCAGGACCTCTGGAAGACGGCGAAGACCGTCATACCGGGCGGCAATATGTTGCTGTCGAAGCGCCCCGAAATGTTCCTCCCCGAACAGTGGCCGGCCTATTTCTCGAAGGCCGCCGGCTGTCGCGTCTGGGATCTCGACGGGCGCGACTATATCGACATGTCGATCATGGGCATCGGCTGCAACACGCTCGGTTATGGTCGGCCGGAAGTCGATGACGCCGTCAAGCGTACCGTTGACCTCGGCAACATGGCGACCCTCAACGCCCCCGAGGAAGTCGAGCTTGCGCAGCGGCTGATTGCCCTGCACCCCTGGGCCGACATGGCGCGCTTCGCCCGTTCCGGCGGCGAGGCCAACGCCATCGCCATCCGCATCGCCCGCGCTGCCTCCGGCAAGGATGGGGTGGCGCTATGCGGCTATCACGGCTGGCACGACTGGTATCTCGCCTCCAACCTCGGCGATGAGAGCAAGCTCGCCGGGCACCTGCTGCCGGGGCTCAGCCCCAATGGCGTGCCTAAGTCGCTGCGCGGCTCGGTGTTCACCTTCAATTACAACAAGCTCGATGAGCTCGAGGCGCTGATCAGGAAAGAAGAGATCGGCGTCATCAAGATGGAGGTGTCGCGCAACTACGACCCCGACCCGGGGTTCCTGGTCAGCGTCCGGAAGCTCGCCGACCAGCACAACATCATCCTGATCTTCGACGAGTGCACCTCCGGCTTCCGTCAGGCGTTTGGCGGGTTGCACAAGGTGTATGGCGTCGATCCCGATATGGCGGTGTTCGGCAAGGCGCTCGGCAACGGCTATGCCGTTACCGGCGTCATCGGCAAGCGCGACATCATGGAAGCGGCGCAGAACACCTTCATCTCCTCGACCTTCTGGACCGAGCGCATCGGCTCGGTGGCGGCGCTCGCCACCCTCGACGTGATGGAGAAGGAACAGTCCTGGCAGCGGATCACCGATACCGGCCGCGCCATCACCGCGCGCTGGCAGGCGCTGGGCCAGAGATACGGCTTGCCGCTGGTCACCGCGGGCGTGCCGGCGCTCACCGGCTTCAGCATCAAATCGGCCAACGGCCTCGCCTACAAGACGCTGATCACCCAGGAAATGCTGGCCGCCGGCTATCTCGCGGCCACCAGCGTCTACACCTGCACCGAGCATACCCCCGAGATCGTCGACGGCTATTTCGCCGCGCTCGAACCGATCTTCAAAACCATCCGGGAATGCGAGGATGGGCGCGACATCAACTCCTTGCTCAAGGGCCCCGTTGCCCATAGCGGTTTCACCCGGCTCAACTGAGAGTTTCGCATGTCCCTCCCGCCACTTGCCTCCGCCGACCTCGCCCCCTTTGCCACGCACGTCCGTGCCGAGGGCGGCAAGTTCACCACCATTCCGGAAGTGCTGGAGCCGGGCGACGTGCCCGGCCAACACGCCTTCGCCGTGCTCTGCCCGCAGCCGGTCGACCCCCAGGCGATCAGCGTCACCTTCCTCGAGCGCCATCCGCACTCGACCCAGACTTTCGTGCCGCTCAAAGTCGGCCGCTGGCTCGTGCTGCTCGCTCCGACGCTCAGCGATGGCGCACCCGACCTTGCCAATATCCGCGTCTTCCTCGCCGGCCCCGAGGATGCCGTCTGCATCCATCGCAACGTCTGGCACGCCGGCCTCACCGTGCTCGATCGGCCGGCCGAAGTGGGGATGATGATGTGGCGCTCCGAGGCTGGCCCGGCAGCTGACGGCGTCGTCTTCGAACTCAAAACTCCAATCGTTCTCAGCGTGTGAGGCACGTGATGACGCGACTGGTCTACATCTCGGGCGAACTGGTGCCGGAGCACGAAGCGCGGATCTCCATCTTCGACAGCGCCATCATGCTGGGCGATACGATGACGGAATCGACCCGCACCTTCCGCCACGTCCCGTTCAAGCTCGATGAGCATATCGAGCGGCTCTACCAGTCGCTGAAGCTGACGCGCATCGATCCGCAAATGAGCCCCGCCGAGATGAAGCGGGTAACGCTCGAGGTGTTCGAGGCCAACCGGCCCAACTACGCCCCGCATGAGGACGCCTGGATCGTCCACAACATCTCGCGCGGCCTGTCGGTCGCCGGCGCCGATCCGACCAAGCAACTGGGCGCCGCCACGGTGATGATCTTCACCCAGCCGATGAACCTGTTGCCTTGGGTGGATTTCTACTCGAAGGGCTGCCACGGCGTCACGCCGATGAGCCGCATGGTGCCGAGCCAGTCGCTCGACCCCCGCATCAAGAACCGCAGCCGCCTCGCCTACACATTGGCCGAAATGGAAGCCAAGCTCGTCGACCCGCAGGCCCAGAGCGTCATCCTCGATCTCGATGGCCACGTCGCCGAAAACAAGGGCGGCAACATCTTCTGCGTCACCAAAGGCGTGCTCCGCACCCCCTCCACCGTCAACTGCCTCGCCGGCGTCAGCCGCGCTACGGCGCTCGAACTGGCGAAGGGGCTGGGTATCCCGACCGAGGAAACCTCACTGCTGCCCTACGACCTCGCGACGGCAGACGAGATGTTCTTCACCTCGACGCCGTACTGCATCATGCCGGCGACGAAGTTCAACGGCTTGCCGGTGGGCGATGGGCAGGTGGGGCCGGTGACCAAGCGGTTGCTGGGGGCGTGGAGCGAACTGGTTGGGCTCGATATCGTGGCGCAGGCTGAGGCGCAGCGGGGGTAGTCAAACCAAGGAATAGCTCGGACTCGACCCTTCTCGAGAATGGATTCATCGCTCGTGAATGGCCGGACGGTTCTATGCACATCAGTGCTTTCGAGTCGTATCAGTGAATGCAACCAACCCACACACTGCCCAGCCGATCGGCAACAGCCGCCTTTACGGCGTCCGAGCAAAGGTCAGATACGAGAAGTCCGAACGGCTTCATCAACGGCTCGAAAATCCCATCCTCATCGACCTTTCCACACGGTGTGCTACCCGAGAGCGCGTACCTCACCGTTGCCCACAGCGTCCAAGCGAGTTCGATCTCGCCCTCTTGGCCATCATAGACAGTGCTCGCCGCTACCATCTTTGTAGTTAGTCCCAACTCCCCGAGGAGGGTGGTGGAGATCAGATGTGCGGCGCAGTCAGCCAGTTGAATTCCTGAAACTGTTCGGGAGTCACAACCAAACCTTACGGTTGCGCCGTCCGGCATGGCCGCGTTCGTCTGCCTGATGCCCTCATCCACGAAGACACGTGCAATTCGTTGGCTTGGCGGGAGGTCGACGGCTGAGAGAAGATTCGCGATGTAAGTGGCTATCTCTTTGCGTTCCGAGACTGGGCAGACAGTTACCGCAATCTTGCAGGTGCCCAGGATGATCTGGAGGTGGCTCCGCAATCTCTGCGCTGCGGGAGCGTCCTTCATAGTCATGCTGCTTTTGAACTCGTCGCTGGCTGGATCGAATCCGCAATCAGTGAGGGCGGCAATCACCCGTTCGGCAACCCCATCCTCGGCAAACACCGCTGCCACGACAATGAAATCACCGCGAACGTGGATGCTCTCGTCAACAAAGACGTTCCAATCTGCGTCGACGTTCGCCATGCCAATGCTCCAAATCAAGCGACGAGGCGCATCTCCCGGAGAAAACGCGATCGAGGCCTAGGGAGCCGGGCGGAGTCGCAGAGCATACATGTTCGGTCCCGCAAAAACAAAAGGCCCCCCGTGAGGGAGGCCTTTGCGTTTGCCATTGGTGCCCTGGAGAAGACTCGAACTTCCACGTCTTTCGACACACGGACCTGAACCGTGCGCGTCTACCAATTCCGCCACCAGGGCAATCCGATGGGCGCCGTTCACTAGGTGACTGAGCGGGGGCTGTCAACTCGGTTTCTTGCCCGACCACGCCTCGTCCACTCGACACGTCGGGGCGTGCAGGCTAGAAGCGGCAAAACCCTGCACCGATTGCCTTGTCCGGAGCCGTCAACGCCATGGAATCCACCTCGAACCTGGTCACCATTTTCGGCGGCGCCGGTTTTATCGGGACCCAGGTGGTGCAGCTCCTGGCCCGCCGTGGTTACCGCATCCGCGTCGCGGTGCGTCGCCCCGATCTCGCCGGGCATGTCCGCCCGCTCGGCGCCGTCGGGCAGGTGATGCCGATCCAGGCCAATATCCGCAACCGCGAATCGGTCGAGCGTGCCATCCGCGGCGCCGGCGTCGTCATCAACCTGGTCGGCATCGGCCACGAGGGCGGCAAGCAGCGCTTCCGCGCCGTGCATGCGATGGGCGCCAAGAACGTTGCCGAGGCCGCCAAGGCGCTCGGCGTCAGCACACTGGTGCATATTTCGGCGCTGGGCGCCGGTGCAGAGGCGCCGAGCGGCTATGCCCGTTCCAAGGCGCTGGGTGAAACCGAACTGCTCGGGGCCTTCCCGTCGGCGGTGGTGATCCGTCCCTCGATCGTCTTCGGGCCGGGCGATGGCTTCTTCAACCGCTACGGCATGCTCGCCCGCATGCTGCCGGTGCTGCCGGTGATCGGTGCGAAGTCGCGGCTGCAGCCGATCTATGTCGGCGACGTCGCCGAGGCGATCTGCCGCGCTGCCGAGGGCCAGGTGAAGGGCGGCAAGATCTACGAGATCGGCGGCCCGGAGGTCGCGACCCATAAGGAGCTGGTGGCGCGCGTGCTGACCGATACCGCCCGCACCAACCTGCTGCTGCCGCTGCCTGCCGGGCCGGCGAAGCTCCTGGCGCTGCCGCTGTCGCTCCTGCCCTCGCCGCTCATCACCAGCGACCAGGTCGACCAGTTGCAGGCCGACAATGTGGTGTCGGAAGACGCCAAGCGCGAAAAGCGCACGCTTGCCGCGTTCGACATCGCGCCGACTGCGATGGACGCCATCCTGCCGAGCTATCTGTGGCGTTTCATGAAGAACGGCCAGTTCGACCGCCAGACGGCGTAACTCCAAGGTCTAGCCCAAGGGCCGGTGCGGGAAGATACCCCCCACCCTGTCCCTCCCCCCCAAGGGGGGAGGTGACCGGCGCTCACACG
>NZ_LAJE02000266.1 GCF_000970465.2 Devosia insulae DS-56 | reverse complement strand
CGAAAACAGAGGTTCCCGCTGTGGGGGGAATGACCCGGTGGGTGGGGCACCACCCTGGCTTAGCGCGTATGAGTGCGGGGACGGGTGTGGACCGGCGCTTTCGAGTGTGCCCGTCATCGGCTAGTTTCGGGGTAGAATGAACATCCTCCCCCTCACACCGACCCGCGCGGCGTCGATCATCGCTCAGGACGGCGGCAATGGCTGGAACCGGCGCGAGGAGCACTGGCTGGCTGTGCTCGCCCAGATCGAGACCGGGCAGCGCGCCACACTGGTGGCGGTGCTCGACGCCCAGGTGGTTGGCTATGGCAGCCTGCTGTGGCGCTCGGGCTACCCAGGTTTCGCCGCCGCCGACATTCCAGAAGTGCACGACCTCGCAACGCTGGCGCAGCACCGCGGCAAGGGTGTCGCCACCAGCCTGATCGCCGCCCTCGAGGACCTCGCCCGCCAGCGCGGCCACCAGGTGACCGGTCTCGGCGTCGGGCTCTACGCCGACTACGGCCCGGCGCAGCGGCTCTACACCCGCCTCGGCTACCGGCCAGACGGCAACGGCGTCACCTACCGCCATACGCCGGTGGTGTCGGGCGCATTGTTCCCGATCGATGACGAGCTGCTGCTGTGGCTGACCAGGCGGCTCTGAGCCCTAAATCTCATGGGCCCCGTCTTCGCCGGGCTGACACGGGGCGTGGGATGATTGGGTGCCTGCCAACCCCTCACCCGTCTCGCGCTCCGCGCGATCCACCCTCTCCCCGACGGGGAGAGGAACAGTGGTGGGTCACCGACCTTTCGATATTCTTCTCCCCGTCGGGGAGAAGGTGGCGCGTAGCGCCGGATGAGGGGAAAGCCACGATGGAGAAGGCGCCGTCGTTTCGCCGGTGCAGCCCAATCGCGAAACCTAAATCTCCTCCGGCGGCTCCCAGTTCGGCCAGTCCGCCACGTGCTCTTCCCACTCGCCGGGCTTTACCGATTTCTCGGGTACCGTACGCCCACGCACCGAGACACCTACAGTCATGACGGTTTCCGGATCGCCCGAGACCAGCGGGTGCCACCAGGCGAGGCCCTTGCCTTCGGCGATACGGCGATAGGCGCAGGTTTTGGGGATCCACTCGATGGTGCGCACGTTCTCGGGCGTCAGCTTGATGCAATCGGGCACCAGCTTCAGCCGATTGGGATAGTCCGAGCACTTGCAGCTTTCGCCGTCGAGCAGCTGGCAGCGCACATCGGAAACGTAAATGTCGCCGGTGTCCTCGTCCTCGAGTTTCATCAGGCAGCAGCGCCCGCAGCCGTCGCAGAGCGATTCCCACTCCACCGTGGTCATTTCCTCGAGCGTTTTTTCTTCCCAGAAGGCCATTCGGGTTCCTGTGACGACTGAGCGGGACCGAGAAAGAGCCGTGGACTCTTCCGCTGCAGTCCCGCTACGCAAAGCAACTGCGCTTGCGCAAACTCTCCGCTGATCATATTCGAGCGACTGCCTTGCCAATGCGCCCCAAATTGGGGAGATTCAAGACCATAGGGGCTATTGGCACGCCGCGGAGTTTTCGGTGCAGGATCCGTTCTATCACAAAGAGAAACGGCGCAAGAAAACGCGCATGCTGGCGGCCGACGCCTGGCTCGACTCGGCGCTCTACGAGTTCGGCCAATCGCTCGGGCGGGGCTACACCCGGGTCGAGGATTTCTTCTCGCGCTTCCGCGTCTCCGGCATCAAGCGCTTCTTCGTCGAGATCGTCTCGGACGGCTTCAGCTTCCTCGCCATCGGCATGGTGCTGGTCACCGCGCTGGCGCTGCCGGCGTTCGATGCCACCGTTACCGGCCGCTTCAACAAGGCCGAGGACTTCGCCGTCACCTTCCTCGATCGCTATGGCAACGAGATCGGCCGGCGCGGCATCCGCTCGGATGATTCCTACCCGCTCGACAAGCTTCCCGACTACCTGATCAAGGCGACGCTCGCCACCGAGGACCGGCGCTTCTACGAACACTGGGGCATAGACGTGGTCGGCACGTTGCGGGCGCTGGTGTCGAACGCGCAGGGCGAGAACTCGACGCAGGGCGGCTCGTCGATCACTCAGCAGCTGGCCAAGAACCTGTTCCTGAGCTCCGAGCGCACCATCGAGCGCAAGATCAAGGAAGCGTTCCTGTCGGTCTGGCTCGAGTGGCACTATACGAAGGACGAGATCCTCAAGCTCTATTTCGACCGCGCCTATATGGGCGGCGGCAATTTCGGCGCCGCCGCGGCGGCCGAGTTCTATTTCGGCAAGAAGGTCACCGATGTGAACCTCGCCGAGGCAGCGATGCTGGCCGGGCTGTTCAAGGCGCCGACCAAATATGCGCCGCATGTCGACCTCGCGGCGGCGCGCGGCCGCGCCAACCTGGTGCTCTCCAACCTCGTCGATGCGGGCTTCCTCACCGAGGGGCAGGTCACCGCGGCGCGCCGCAACCCGGCCGTGCCGATCGACCGCTCCGCCGAAGCCAACTCGCCGAACTACTTCCTCGACTACGCCTTCGAGGAAGCCAAGAAGATCATCGAGACCTCGGGCAGCACCTCGAACACTTTCGTGGTGCGCTCGACCATCGATCCGGTGCTGCAATCCTATGCCGAGGATGCCGTCACCTCGGTGGTGCGCGAGCAGGGCGAGGCGTTCAATGTCAGCCAGGCCGCCATGGTGGTGCTGGAACCGACCGGGCCGATCCGCGCCATGGTCGGCGGCATGGATTACGGCAAGAGCCAGTTCAACCGCTCGATCGTCCCCAACCGGCAGCCGGGCTCGGCGTTCAAGCTGTTCGACTATGCCACCGCCTTCGAGCTGATCCCGGAGTATGACCCGGACACCGTGGTGTCGGGTGCGACCCAGTGCATCGGCAATTGGTGCCCGCGCAACTATTCGGGCAACTCGGTGGGCCGGATCAGCCTGATCTCGGCCTTCCAACAGTCGATCAACACCGTACCGGTGAACCTCTCGATCAAGACCGGCCGCCAGCCGATCGCCGATTTCGCCCACAAGATCGGGCTGCAGAACGATTTCCCGGTGACCCGCTCGCTGGCGCTGGGCGCCGCCTCGGTCAGCGTCATCGATATGGCCTCGTCCTATGCGGTGTTCGCCAACCACGGCTACAAGACCCCGGCCTATGGCATCACCCGCATCACGACGCTGTCGGGCGATCCGATCTATGACGCGGATTCCGAACCGCAGCAGGAGCGGGTGGTCAGCGACCAGACGGTCAAATACATGAACCGGATGATGCGCGCCGTGGTAGAGAGCGGCACCGGCCGCCGCGCGCTGATCGAGGGCGTGCCCTCGGTCGGCAAGACCGGCACCACATCATCATATCGCGACGCCTGGTTCTGCGGCTTCACCGGCAACTATGTGGCGGCGGTCTGGTTCGGCAATGACGACTATCGGCCGACCAAGAACCTGACTGGCGGCACCCTGCCGACCACCGCCTGGCAGAAGTTCATGGCCTACGCCCACACCAATATCGAGATCAAACCCGTGGAAGGCGTGGATTTCGCGCCGGCGCCGTTCGTCATCGCCAATGCCGAGGAAGGCCAGCCAGTGGCGCCGACCATCGAGCGTCCGCCCGGGCTGAAGCCCGGCGCAGCAGACAAGCTGCTCGAAGTCGCCGATCGGCTGCGCAATGCGCTGGGCGGCGCCAGCAACCAGGCAGCGCTCACAGTCACCACCCCTCTTCCGGCCAAGGCATTGTAACCCTTGCGCTTTCTTGTTCACCTCGGGGCCATGCTGCTGGTCGCACTGCTGGTCGGGTTCGGGCTCAGCTGGTACGCGCTGAGCGACGGCCGGCTGTTCGGCGCCATCGAGATCGGCCCGTGGTCGGCCTGGCGCGATGTCGGGGTGCCGGCGCCCGACCCCTATACCCGCGCCTTCATCGCCCGTTCGGGCGCGCTCGAGCTGGGGGCCAGCGAAGGCATCCAGTTCATCGCAACGACCGACAGCGACAACCGCCGGCTCGACCGCGCCTGCCGCTATCGCATCGATGGCACGACACCCGCCGCACGCTTCTGGACCCTGGTGCCGGTGGCTCCCGGCGACGGCGCCCCGATCACCCGCGAGAACGGCCCGACCGATTTCCACAGCGCACGGCTCAGCCGGGCCGGCGACGGCTCGGTCGAGCTCTATGTGTCGAAAACGCTCTCGCCGCAGAACTGGCTCGAAATCACCGGCGATGGCGCCTTCGACCTGGTGCTGACGCTCTACGATACCTCGAGCCTGTCGGGCGTCGGCGCCGATGTCGCTGCCCTGCCCTCGATCATCCGCGAGGCCTGCGCATGATCCGCACGTTGCTCTGGCTGCTGGGCGGCGTGGTGCTGGGCGGCATCATCCACATCGCGGTGATCCTCAGCCTGCCAGCGCTCTCTGCCACCTCGGCCTGGGATCATGTGGCGGCCGCCGGTGCCGGCCCGGGCCCCACCGTGCTGTCGGCCGCCGCGGCAGGCCAGCCCAACCCGCTGCGGCTCGACCCCGAGCTCACCTATGCGGTGTGCCGGATCGATCTGCGCAGCGGCCCGGCCTCGGTCACCGGCACGCTGCCGCAATCCTTCTGGTCGGTCGCCGTCTACAGCCGCGCCGGCACGGTGGTCTATTCGACCACCAACCGCGACGGCATCGGCACGGCGCTCGATCTCGGTATCTTCAACCCCGGCCAGACGCGCCTGCTCGCCGAGCAGAAGCTCGATATCGCCGAGGGCCTGTTGATCGTCGAGGCCAAGGAAGACGACCTGTTCGTTGTCGTCCGCCTCGCTCCGCCGCACCCGGAAATGCGCGCCCGCTACGAGAAGGCGCTCGCCGGGCTCAAATGCGGCACCATCGACACCTGAGCTTACTGCTGCGGCTCGGACTTGCCGGTTAGAGGTACGGTGGTCAGGCGCAGACCAAGGGCGTGCACCACCTTCAGTACCGTCGCAAACTCGGGATGCCCTTCGGGGCTCAAAGCGCGATAGAGCGCCTCACGCGCCAGCCCCGTATCCCGCGCCAGCTGCGTCATGCCACGCGCCCGGGCAATGTCCCCCAGCGCCGCGGCGATCACTGCCGGGTCGCCATCCTCGAACGCTGCCTCGAGAAAGAGTGCCGCCCGTTCGTCGGTATCGAGATGATCGGCGATGTCCCACTTTGTCGTCGTAAGTACCATGATCATCCTTCTTTCCATGCCGCCGCGAGTTCCTGGGCGCGGCGGATATCTCGATCCTGGCTGCCCTTGTCGCCGCCGCACAACAGCAGGACGTACAGATCACCGCGCCGCATCAGGTAGACCCTGTAGCCGGGGCCGTAGTCGATCCGTAGTTCGCTCAGGCCGCCACCGATGGGGCGCACGTCTCCGGCATTGCCAAGCGATAGCCGATAGATGCGGAGATTGATCCTGGTCTTTGCCCGCTCGTCCCGCAGTCGGGAGAACCAAGTTCGATACGCGTCCGTCTGCCGTATCTCGATCTCGGCCATGTGTAACTCATGGGTTACAGTCGGTCAACCAGGCTACTTGCGGTATTCGCCCTCGCTGGGCGCATCCATCAGCACCCGGCCGGGGATCGCACCGCCGCCAGCGCCATTGTCGTCCCAGCCGTCACCGCAGAACTCCAGCGCCTCGGCACGGTCGACCCAGATGGCGAGGCGGCTCAGGCGCTCGTCGACTTCGATCGCCTCGCCGTGCGGCGTCTCCACCAGGAAGTGATCGAGCGCGTAGCCGTAGGAGCCATAGCGGTAACCGAGGGCCGCCACGAAGCGGCCAACATAGAGATCGTTCTCAGCCTTGCGCAGCCGCATCTGCTTGAGCATTGCCGGCTCGATGTCATCGAGTTCAGTCGCCGCCACGGCGCGCTGCCGGTCGATCTCGATGACTGCGCAGATCGCCTTGAAGGTGGTGGGCAGCGTCAAGAGGTCCGCCCCGACATCGTCGGCAATGGTGTTGAAGCGCACGCGCGACGAGGCGTAGGCCTCGCGGGTGAGCCAGCGATAGTACAGGTCGAACTTGTCCGGCCGCGAACTGAACACCCCAGCAACGAAAATCACCTGCTCGTAGTCGAAGGCCCAGTCCCTGGCATGCCGCGCGATGAGGAACCGGTACACCCGGTCATGCATCTCGCGCTCTTCATCGGTGATGTTGAAATCGGACACCGGCTGGTTGCCCAGCCGCCGCATGAGCCGGTCGGTCTCCGGAATGATCTTGTCATTGAGCACGCCCGGCTTCACCCGGCCGAAATCGCCGAGCTCATGCGCGCCGGCAGGCGCGGCGCCGAGCAGCAACGCCAGCCCCAGGGCGCGAAGCATACGCAGTAGCGGCCTCCCTCCCCCTTGAGGGGAGGGATTGAGGGAGGGGGTGGTGCGGTGATCACCGATGGACCCCCACCCCCAACC
>NZ_LAJE02000265.1 GCF_000970465.2 Devosia insulae DS-56 | reverse complement strand
GGCGGGTTATCCCGCGCCCCTTTTCCCCATCACGGCAAGTCGCGCCGATTTGACTCGCGCGGGACAACCCGCCTGCCTACAAACGTCGCCATGCTTTTCCGTTCGATCCTTTGCGGCGTCTCCCTTTCGTTTGCCCTGCTCTCCACCGCCCTCGCCGGGGAGATCAAGCTTGCGCCCAAAGCCGTGCTCGAGCTGTTCACCTCGCAGGGTTGCAAGTCCTGCCCGAAGGCCGATGCCATGCTCGATGAGATGGGCAAGCGTCCTGACGTGGTCGCCCTCGCCTACCATGTCGACTATTGGGACTATATCGGCTGGGAGGACACGTTCGGCACCAAGGAGAATTCCGACCGGCAGCGCGATTATGCCGAAAGCTGGGGCTCCTCCCGCATCTTCACCCCGCAACTGGTGATCAACGGCAAGGGCGGTCTCGTCGGCTCGAAGCGCGACGCGGTCAACACCGCGCTCGGCGGCGCCAGCCTGCCGCTCGACGTCAAGCTCACTGAGGCCCCCGACGACATGCTGCAGGTCTCGGTGCCCGCCAAACCCGGCGAAGCCGACGCGATGATCTGGCTCGTCACCTTCCTCGATCGCGCCGACGTCACCATTGAGCGCGGCGAGAACGAGGGCCGGGAGGTCGCTTACACGCAGATCGTCACCGGTCGCCAGGTGCTGGGCATGTGGAAGGCCGATGCCGGGGCGGAACTCACCCTGCCGCTGAGCGAAGTGCTGACCGGCCGCTCCAATGGCGCCGTCATCCTGATCCAGCAGGATCACGCGGGCCTGCCCGGCCCGATCGTCGGCGCCGCCGGCTTCACCCGCTGAACTCTTACTGCCCCGGTGGTTGCGTTCGATCCTGACCCTGCACCAGCGTCATCCCCGCGAAGGCGGGGACCCAGTGGGATTTATCAGCTTCAGCGGGTGATGCGGCATCCCACTAGGTTCCCGCCTTCGCGGGAATGACATCCGTGGGTGAAGCCGGGACGCCGTGCCTGGTGGGATGATCCCTGAGCCAGTCAGGGCCGCGGCGCCTCGCCGCCATAACAAAACTCCCGCCAGCTTGCGCAGGCGGGAGGAG
The DNA here is from genome assembly GCF_000970465.2 of Devosia insulae DS-56. Lineage (GTDB taxonomy): Bacteria > Pseudomonadota > Alphaproteobacteria > Rhizobiales > Devosiaceae > Devosia_A > Devosia_A insulae. The sequence continues at coordinate 5,287 of NZ_LAJE02000265.1, read as the reverse complement.
AATGACTGTGCATGTAAGAGGCGGCCGGCAAACGAGCATCGTGGTTTGGGGGCTCGGTCAGCCCGCTTGCCGACCACTGGAGGCAATGGAGCTAAGGTGCCGGGTCAATCTGGCGTCAACTAGGAGGGATTGTGACCGAAATAGGGATTTTGCGTTAACCTCTGCGGCAGGATGCGTAGTCATCACCGGTCCCGCGCGACAATGCATCCGACCGGCTTGCCAAGCGTTGCGAATGACGCGATCATGACAACGAGGTGACGAGGCCGATCAATGGTGGACGAACCCGAGCAGTCTGGATCAGGGCTACTCATCGATTTCGCGGCAGCCGCGAGCCCTGGTCCCGCCGACCTTCAGCCGGCCAATCACAACCGCTTCGTGCCTGCGGTCACCTTCGACCGCAAGGAACTCCAGACTATCCTTAACCTCTATGGCCGCAAGGTCGTCGACGGCGAGTGGCGCGACTACGCGATCGACTTCCTCCGCGACCGCGCCCTGTTCTCGATCTACAAGCGCGCCTCCGAGCGGCCGCTCTATGTGGTCGAGAAGAACCCCAGGCTGCGCCTCAAGCAGGGCCAGTACATGGTGCTGAGCCAGGAGGGCCGCATCCTGAAGCGCGGCCACGACCTCGTGACCGTGCTCCGCGTCCTGGAACTCGCGCTGGTCAAATGATCGTCATTCGCCCGGCCGCGCCGGCGGACGCCGCGGCGATGAGCGCCGTGCTCACCGCTTCGATCCGCGACCTCTGTACCGCCGACCACCGCGCTGACCCCGAGATACTTGCCGGTTGGCTCCGCAACAAGACGCCCGAGATGGTGCTTAAGATGCTGGAACGCCCCGGCGCCCAGTTCCTTGTCGCCGAGCGCGATGGCGAGATCGCCGCCGTCGGTTGCCTCACGGGCCCCGACGAGATCGGCCTCAACTACGTCGCGCCGGCCCACCGCTTCGCTGGCGTCAGCAAGGCAATGCTCGCCGCGCTCGAGGACCGCATCCGCCAGGCCGGCGCCGATATCGCGAGGCTCACCAGCACCGGCACCGCCCACCGCTTCTACCTCGCCAATGGCTGGCAGGATGCCGGCCCCGCCGAAGCCGACCGCGGCATGCTCTGCTACCCGATGGAGAAGCGGCTCTAACCTTGGTCGCTAACCTCATGGAACGGGCTGCCATAGCGCAGCACATGCAGGTAGCGGCTCAGGTCCCGCACATGCCCCATCCAGTGGAAAGCAAGCAGGTGCAGCTCATACAGGGCGTCATCCGCACTCAACTGATCGCAGATCCAGAGGAGTTCCTTCATCTGCTCGGCGATATCGATCAGATCGTCGATCCCGTCACCGACGAGGTACGTACGGTCGAAGTCGGTCGGATCGACATCGGGATAGAGTCTAAGCGCAAATCTCGGAGCGATCAGTTTACGCAGGTCCTCGCGTGGTCGATCTGCAGCGTTGTCGGTGAACTCACCTGCCGGCGTATTTGCGTAGACGACAGCCAGCCGATCCAGCACTTCGGCCAAATCCTTGAGCGTCGGTGATGGCTGCTCGAGGATTACCCACAGCACGTCGCGGGCACACTGGAAGATCGGTTCTTCGCCGGTCGCCACGAGGCCTCATAGCCCCTTCTGCAGGTGCACGATGTCGAGCCAGCGGTCGAACTTGTACCCCACCGCCTCGTAGCGCCCGACATGGCGGAAGCCGGCTTTCTCGTGCAGCCGCACCGAATTGGCGCGCTCGGCGGTGATCACCGCGATCATCTGCTTGAACCCGGCGGCCCGGCTCTGCGCCATCAGCTCGTCGAGCAGCCGTCCGCCGATCCCCTGCCCCACTGTATCCTGCCTGAGGTAGATCGAATCCTCGCAGGTGAAGCGGTAGGCGGCGCGCGGCCGGTAGAACGAGGCATAGGCATAGCCCAGCACCTCGCCGGCCCGCTCGGCGACGATCAGCGGATGCCCAAGCGCCTTGAGCTTGCCGAAGCGCTCCGCCATCTCGGTCTCCGAGGGCGTCTCGGTCTCGAAGGTGATCACCGTCTCCTCGACATAGGGGCGGTAGATGGCAGTGATGGCGGGCACGTCGGACCAGGCAAAGGGGCGGAAGGCGACGTCGGGCATCAGGAACTCACGAGAAACGAAGGGGCCGCGATCTTGATAGATCGCGGCCCCCCAAACTTCCAATCAGACTTGCTGATTCCTGGGATTATTCCCGGTTGCCGAACAGGCGCAGCAGCATCAGGAACAGGTTGATGAAGTCGAGGTAGAGGCTAAGCGCGCCCATCACCGCGGTCTTCTGCAGCACCTCGGCGCCCATACCCTGGTCGTAGCTTTCCTTGACCTTCTGCGTGTCGTAGGCGGTGAGGCCCACGAAGATCAGCACACCGATCGCCGAGATGGCGAAGTCGAGCATGCTGGATGCCAGGAAGATGTTGACGATCGAGGCGATGATCAGGCCGATCAGGCCCATGATCAGGAAGTTGCCAATACCAGTGAGGTCACGCTTGGTGGTGTAGCCGTAGAGGCTCATCGCACCGAACGTGGCCGCCGAGATGAAGAACACCTTGGCGATCGAGGCGTCGGTATAGACCATGAAGATCGACGAGAGGCTGAGGCCCATGACGGCCGCAAACACCCAGAACAGCAGCTGCGCGGTGGCGCCGGAGAGCCGGTTGATACCGAAGCTCAGCACCAGCACAAAGGCCAGCGGCGCAAACATGATCACCCACTGCAGCGGCGAGGCGTAGATCAACGAACCCCACTGGGTGACCAGCGTGCCGTTGGCCAGCTGGCCGACTGCCTGCGTCGGGTCGGTGGTGGTGGACCAGGCATTGGCGAAGTAGGCGACGACACCCGTCACCACGAGGCCGATACCCATGTAGTTGTAGACCTTCAGCATATAGCTGCGCAGGCCCTCATCGATGGCCGCGGCGGTTCCGGCCCGCTGAGCGGCGATAGTCGGACGGTCGAATTCAGCCATGACGAATAAATCCCTTTCCTGGCGACGTGACGGGCGCTCCTCCGAGCCTCTGCCGTCGATCACACAATATGAGGGCACGCCTCGCACAATACAAGACTTCGGGACCTCACCTTAACGTTCCCTAATGTCGCAGTTCTTCAACGGTTTATCCAAACCTCTTCGCCTCACGAGGCAGCCGTATCGATCGGCGCGCCGCCTGTCTTGCGGCAGCCATCCTGCCTCGCTAGGTTTCAGCTGGAGATGAGCGCGAATCACGTTTGCTCACCGCGGCAAAGGGAGGGTCGGATGCCCAGGCTCTTTACCGGAATCGAGGTCCCGCCAGAGGTGGGGCTCGCCCTCTCGCTCAAGCGCGGCGGCCTGTTCGGTGCTCGCTGGATCGACACCGAGAACTATCACATTACCTTGCGCTTCATCGGCGACGTCGATCACCATGTGGCGAGCGAAGTCACCGACATGCTCGACCGGCTGGCCGACAGCGAGGCCTTCACCGTCAAGCTCGATCATCTCGGCTCGTTCGGCGGCAACACCCCGCGCGCCTTGTTCGCCGGCTGCTCATCCAATGCCGCGCTGCTGCGCCTCCAGGCAGCGCAGGAGCGTGTGCTGCAACGCTGTGGCCTGGCTCCGGAAGGCCGGAAATTCGTGCCGCACGTGGCGCTGGCGCGGCTGCGCGGCGTTTCCGCCGAGGAGGTGGCCCGCTTCATCGCCTTCTCCGGCCGCTTCAACCCGCTGGAGTTCAAGGTTGGCCGCTTCGTGCTGTTTTCCTCGCGGGATTCGGTCGGCGGCGGGCCGTACCTGGTCGAGCAGAGCTACCCGCTGGCGGCGTGACGCGAAGGGTTGGCGTTAACGCTTCCTTCACCATGCGGGCCCAAACAGGATTTTCGGCGATTTGGCGCGTCAAATTGCCGACACGATTGCCGCTAAGGTCGCCACTACCTCAAAATGCGCGGCCGGTTTGAGACCTTGGTAACCATGCCGTGGCACCATGCTCGGGTGCTGGTTGCGCAACTTCAAGGATGTTAGGGCGATGACATCATCTCGTTTGGCACTGGCTGCTCTGGTTGCCGGAAGTGTCTTTGTCGCACTGGCGGCTGCGCCGGCCGGCGCACAGGAAATCAAACAGCTTGGCACCTTCAAGGCGTGGACCGCCTGGACCGGCGCCGATGCCAATGGCGCCATGTGCTACATCTCGGCTCAGCCGGAAGACTGGAGCCCCAAGGAAGTGAACGGCAGCCCGGTGCGGCGCAGCCCGATCCACTTCCTGGTGATCAACCGCAAGGGCCTCGGCACCAAGAACGAAGTGCAGACCCAGGTCGGCTATCCGTTCCACCCCTCCAATGCCAACGTCACCGCCACCGTCGACGGCAAGACCTTCCCGATGGTCACCGAGGGCGAGGCCGCCTGGCTCGCCGTCGAGGCCGACGAGGCGACCTTCGTCGAAGCGCTGAAGGCGGGCACCAAGCTCACCGTCAACGGCACCTCGCAGAAGGGCAACAAGATGTCGGACAGCTACAGCCTGTCGGGCGTTACCGCCGCCCTCGGCGAGATCAGCAAGGCCTGCACCTGACCGCGAGTCTTGACACTTGGGCGTGAACTTAGCGTCCATCCGAACGTTCGGCGATTGATGCCATCAGGCTTTGCCTGTTACCAACCGCCGAACTCCTCGAGGTCCCGCCTATGAAATTCCGCGCTCTTGCTGTCATCGCCACGGTGCTCGTCCCCGCCCTGTCGGGCGCGGCCATGGCGCAGTCGGTGAAGCTGCTCGGCGAGTTTCGCGACTGGACCGCTTACACCGCCACCGAGTCGACCGGCCCGGTCTGCTTCGCGCTGAGTAAGCCCACTGAGGTCTCGCCCAGCCCCGACGAATTCACCGAGGCCTGGCTCTACCTGACCAACCGACCGTCCGAGAGCGTCCGCAACGAGCTGAACCTCGTCGCCGGCTTCATCTTTGCGCCCGACACCCCGGCGACAGCCACGGTCAGTGGCCAGACCTTCGAGCTGTTCACCGACAAGGACGCCGCCTGGCTGCTCGACCCCAACCAGAACGACAATCTCGCGGGCGCCCTGCGCGCCGGCTCCTCGGTGGTCATCGAGGGCACCAGCGACAAGGGCATCCGCATCGTCGAGACCTTCTCGCTCTCCGGCGCCACCGCCGCCAGCCGCGCCATCGAAGGCTGCACCGGCTGAGCTCGAGCGTTCTGGCACTAGCGCTCGCCCCGACCCACCGGCGTCATCCCGACGAAAGTCGGGACCCAGTGCTCAGACCCATCCTAGGCGCTATCTCTCCGACCTTGCTGTGATGGACCGGACCGGTTTGTACCTAACCAATCCTC
>NZ_LAJE02000264.1 GCF_000970465.2 Devosia insulae DS-56 | reverse complement strand
GTCCCTCCCCCGCAAGGGGGGAGGAGACCAAAACACTGATGTCTGAGTTGGCGTCTCCCTCCCCCTTGCGGGGAGGGGACAGGGGTGGGGGTGCGTTTCCCGCACCAGCTCATCGGCTGGAGTATCGCCATATGCGGAGAGAGGGGCTCTGCGGCTCTCTCGGCTAGAAGCTGTTGCGGCGGTCGCTGCGCGGATCGCCGGCGACGAAATGCGGTTCGTAGATTCCCGTCCGGGCGGTACGCCGCCAGGGACGGGACGGGTCGGCCGGATCCGTGGTGAGGTCGGCCAGCGCCACCGCCGTGGTTCCATCCGCCGGGCACTGGACCACCCATCGACCGTTCGGGCCGACAATACCGGCCGGGGCGCTCGGGCTGTGCTTGGCGAGAACCGCGAAGCTGACCCAATAGCTGTTGCTGGCCGCGTGCCCCTGCGCCTCGGCCGCGAACGCCCCACCGCCATGGGGCAGTCCGTCGCCGGTGCTCGAGAACAGCACGCAATCGACGTCAAGCCGCTCGTACTCGGTGAAGATTTCAGGGAAATGCGTCTCCATGCCGAGTGCACAGCCGAAGCTGACTCCGTCGACCTCGAACGTCACCGGCACCGACCCCGGGGCGTACATGAAGGAGATCTTGGTGTTGGAGAGCAGGCGCTCGTCGTAGCGGGTGACCAGTTCCCCACGATCGGAAACGACGTAGAGGCTGTTATGCGGCCGGTGCGGCGACGACAGCCGGTGCACGGCGCCAAACACCACCCAGATGCCGAGCTCACGAGCGTATTCGCGGGTCCGCTCGAGTTCCTCGTTGAACACGCCCCAGTCGTAGCGATCCCAATCGGCAGGTCCGATCTCGTCGGGGCCGGTGGACGACATGATGCGCTTGTTGGGCGAGCAGATCGCGCCTTCGCCGAAGTGAACGATCCGGGCACCGGCCTCGGCGGCCTGCTGCATCAGGCGGCGCAGCACTTCTCCGCTGGCGCGCAGGGCCGCGGCGTCGCGCGGATCATCGCAGAGCGTGGTCTGGGCCACGGCCAGGCGAACCGAGCGAGCCTCAGGGCTGGGGTCTTGCTGGGAACTGGCTCGAACGTGCCGCAGCGCAGCAGTGTAGGATTCGCCGGTCTTGTTGGCGCGGCTGCGCACGCGGCGCTTGAAGTTCTGGTTTTGCGTCATTGTCAGGCCTTTCGCGTCCCGGACGAGTTCCCCAGCAACAGCATCCGAAACGGAATGAGACCAATGACAGCGACCCGAGACTGAAGTCCCTTTGCCTCCGTTCGAGACCATGCTGGGGAAGGTCCTGGGAGGTTCGGCGATGGGCCACGCACCGGATGAGGATGGCGGGGTGAGGGTCGATTCGTCAATGACGGGGCGAAGGAGGCACAGTGTGAACCGCCCTGGTGTTCCCACCGTCTCGCCTCCCCACCGGGTGTCATCCCAGCGAAAGCTGGGACCCATTTCTCAGCCCGCGCAGGTGGAGAGTTGGGTCCCAGCTTCGCTGGGATGACATCGAGTGCGTGGAGAGATCAGTGAGAAAACTAGCCGAAACGGTGCGCCTCGATCGAGGCGGGTTTCATCTCGATGGAGAAGCCGGCGCGCTTTGGCGGCATGTAGGCGGCCTGCTCGATGATGCAGGGATCGAGAAAATGCTCGTGCAGGTGGTCGACATACTCGATCACCCGGCCGGTCTTGGTGCCGGAAACGACGAGATAGTCGATCATCGACAGGTGCTGCACATATTCGCAGAGGCCGACGCCGCCGGCATGCGGCCAGACCGGCAGGCCGTATTTGGCGGCCATCAGCAGCACCGACAGCACCTCGTTCAGCCCACCAATGCGGCAGGCATCGATCTGCACGATGTCGATGGCGCCGCGGGTGATGAACTGCTTGAACAGGATGCGGTTCTGGCACATCTCGCCGGTCGCCACCTTCACCGGGGCAATGGCTTCGCGGATCTTCCGATGCCCCTCGATATCGTCGGGGCTGGTCGGCTCTTCGATGAAGTAGGGCTTGAAGCGGGAGAGCTCCTTCACCCAATCGATGGCCTGGCCCACCTCCCACACCTGGTTGGCGTCGATCATCAGGTAGCGGTCCGGGCCCATGATCGAACGGACGATCTCCAGCCGGCGGATATCGTCGGCGAGGTCGCGGCCGACCTTCATCTTGATATGCGAGAAGCCGGCTTCCACCGCCTTGTTAGCGAGCCGGGTCAGCTTCTCGTTGGAATAGCCGAGCCAGCCGGCAGAGGTGGTGTAGCAGGGGTAGCCATTCTGCTCGAGCTCGGCGATGCGCTCGGCCTTGCCCGCCTCTGCTTTCCTGAAGATCGCCAGCGCCTCCTCCGGGGTGATGGCGTCGGTCAGATAGCGGAAGTCGATGATCGAGACGAGTTGCTCGGGCGTCATCTCGGCGACATAGCGCCATACCGGCTTGTTCGCCCCTTTGGCGAGAAGGTCCCACACCGCGTTGACCACGGCACCGGTGGCGAGGTGCATGGCGCCCTTGTCCGGACCGATCCAGCGCAGCTGGCTGTCGCCGGTGACATGGCGCCAGAAGCGGCCGGGGTTCTCGGCGATCCAAGCGAGTTCGAGCCCGGTGACGCGATCGCGGAGCGCCTCGATCGCTGCCACCACCACCTCGTTGCCGCGACCGATGGTGAAGGTCAGGCCGTGCCCCTCGAGTTCCCCATCGGTCTCCAGCACCACATAGGCGGCGGAGTAATCGGGGTCGGGGTTCATCGCATCGGAGCCATCGAGCGAGGCGGAGGTGGGGAAGCGGAGGTCGTAGGTGCGAAGGCCAATGATGCGGGTCATGGTCGTGGTCTTTAGATCTCTCAGGCAGCGAGGGCAGCGCCGGTTTTGCTGTCGAAGCAATAGACGTCGGACGCACCGATCGCCAGCCCTCGGCGAATGATGATGATCTTTCCGTTGACCAGCTGCACCCGGCCATCGGCATTGACGCCTTCGGGCTGGGCGATGGATAACGGGGCGGCGCTCGAGCAGGCCAAGGCGCGCCATGACACGGCCCAGTCCGGCGGCCAGTGAATAGCTCGCTCGCCCTTTGGTGGGTATGAGACGGCAACCGGATCGTGTAGACGGCTTGGGCATGACACTGCAAAATCGGCGTGTGCTGCTGGTCATCGGCGGCGGAATTGCGGCCTACAAAGTGCTGGAGCTGATCCGGCGGCTGCGTGACGAAGGCGCCAGGGTGCGCTGCGTGATGACGGCGGCAGCGGCCGAGTTCGTGACCCCGCTGTCGGTCGCGACGCTCAGCGCCGACCGGGTGTTCACCAACCTGTTCGACCGCAATGACGAGCACGATGTCGGCCATATCCGGCTGTCGCGCGAGGCCGACCTGATCGTCGTGGCGCCGGCGACGGCGGACCTGATGGCCAAGGCCGCGACCGGTGCGGCCAACGACCTCGCCCGCGCCGTGCTGCTCGCCTCGAACAAGCCGGTGCTGATGGCGCCGGCGATGAACCCGCTGATGTGGTCGGCGGCGCCGACACGGCGGAACCACGCGACGTTGCTGGCCGACGGGGTGCAGTTCGTCGGGCCGAAATCCGGAGCGATGGCGGAAGCAGGTGAGGCCGGCGAAGGCCGGATGGCCGAGCCGGCGGAGATCCTTGCCGCCATCGTCGAGCAGCTGGCGCCGGCGAGGCCGCTGTCGGGCAAGACCTTCATCGTCACCTCGGGGCCGACGCACGAGCCGATCGATCCGGTGCGCTACATCGCCAACCGGTCGTCGGGGAAACAGGGGCACGCCATCGCCGCGGCGCTCGCGAAACTCGGGGCGGAGGTACGGCTGATCAGCGGGCCGGTATCGATCACCGATCCCGCTGGCGTCACCACCACGCATGTCGAGACGGCCCGCCAAATGCTGGCCGCGGTCGAGAGCGCGCTGCCCGCCGATGGCGCGGTGTTCGTCGCTGCGGTGGCGGACTGGCGGGTCGACAGCGTTGCCGTCGACAAGATCAAGAAGCAGCCGGGTACCGGTACCGTGCCCAGCCTCAGCATGGTCGAAAACCCCGACATCCTCGCCACGATCGGGCATCATGCGCAGCGCCCGAAGCTCGTCGTCGGCTTCGCCGCCGAGACGCGCGATGTGGTGGCGAATGGCGAGGCCAAGCTCAGGCGCAAGGGCGCCGACCTGATCGTCGCCAACGATGTCTCGGCCGGAGGCGGCGCGATGGGTGGCGACCGCAACAAGGTGACGCTGCTCAGCGCCGCGGGCGCCGAAGCGTGGCCCGAGCTGGATAAGCTCGAAGTGGCGGAGCGGCTGGCAATGGTGATCGCGGCGCGGCTCAATGGCGAGCCGCCGCGCTGATGACGCAGTCGGCCGAGCTCTCGCCCTACCACCACTTCAGCAAGGCGGAATGGGTGGCGCTGCGCGCCGACGAGCCGATGACGCTCTCGGCTGACGACGTGCTGCGGCTCCGCGCTCTGTCCGACCCGATCTCGCTTGCGGAGGCCGAGCAGGTCTACCTGCCGCTGGCGCGCCTGCTCTCGCTCTATGTCGAGGCGATCCAGGGGCTGCACCGGGTATCGCAGCGTTTCCTCAATATCGGGGCGCCGAAGGTGCCGTTCATCATCGGCGTTGCGGGGTCCGTGGCAGTGGGCAAGTCCACCACGGCCCGTATTTTGAGGGCGCTGTTGCAGCGCTGGCCATCGAGCCCGAAGGTCGACCTCGTCACCACCGACGGATACCTCCACCCCAATGCCACGCTGATCGAGCGCGGGCTGATGCGGCGCAAGGGCTTTCCCGAGAGTTTTGACCGGGCGCGGCTGGTAGCCTTCCTCGCGGCGGTGAAATCGGGGACACCGGCGCTTGACGTGCCGATCTACTCTCACCTCGTCTATGACGTGGTGCCGGGCGAGCACCTGATCGTCGACCAGCCCGACATCCTGATCGTCGAAGGGCTGAACATCCTGCAGCCGGGGGCGCCGGGCAAAGCCGGCGCGCCGATCCTCTATGCTTCGGACTTCATCGACTTCTCGATCTATATCGATGCCGATCCTGGGGACCTCGAAGCCTGGTATCTCGAACGCTTTTTCCGGCTACGGGAGACGGCGTTCCGGAACCCTGACTCGTTCTTCAAGCGCTATGCCGACATGAGCAAGGACGAAGCGGGCAAGTTCGGGCTCGACAACTGGCGCTCGATCAACCTGCCCAACCTGATGGACAACATCGCGCCGACGCGGACGCGGGCCGACCTGATCCTCAAGAAAGGCAGCGACCACCTGGTCGCCGATGTGCTGCTGCGCATGGTGTAGACTCCAAGCATTCACGTACTCAGTGATTCATTGGCAGTAAAGCTGCGCGAGACATTATCGACCGGGAACAGTCGACCCGAGTTTTGTGATGCCACTCGCACTTTCATTCTTGCTCACAGCCGCCGCGCTTATTGTACCGACGACGGCCGATGAGATGAACTTCAGGCATCAAGGATCATTCATATACTTGGAGTTTCCGCCACCGCCGAGTGAACGAACCGCCCTCGGCCAACCCTCATTCTTCATCATGCCGGGAGCACCCCTACGGTTCGAAGGTATCCAGCCGCGGTTCGCAGGAGTCGGCGCAGCCTACGCTCCGGGCGACTTGGATTGTCAGGACGTTGGGCAGGCGGTCGTGATGTCGGGTAGCGATCCGAACAACCTTGATGCCGACGGTGACGGCATCGGCTGCGAGGCGTTCTAGAACTATTCCGCGCAAGTCCTCCAGCAGAATGGCCCTTCTTGGCAGCCGTGCGACGCGCTAGGCTCGCTGTCGCCAATCATGCGGGGATGAACCATGGCCAGCCTGCTGACGCTCACCTATTCATCGCCAACGCTCGATGTCGCCAAGGGCGAGGAACTGGTCACCCAGGGCACGCCCGGGCGCGACCTCTACGTGCTGGAGAGCGGCAGGTTCGTGGTCGAGCGGAACGGAGTGGCGATCGCGACGATCGAACATTCCGACGCGATGATCGGCGAGATGTCGGTGCTCCTGGGCCGGCCGCACAGCGCCACCGTCCGGGCCGTGCGCGACAGTAAGGTGCGGGTAGTGCGCGACGCCATGCGCATCCTCGAAAAGCATCCGGAGCTGGCGCTCAGGATCGCCCAGTTGCAGAGTCAGCGGCTCGACGCCACCTCGGCGCTGCTGGTGGAGCTCAACCGCGAGCATGTCGACAAGCCGGCTGAGCGGAACCTGATCGGCCGGATCTTCTCGACGCTGATGGCGCCGGGCAAGGACTTGGGGCAGTAGGGCCGTCACTGACGGCTCAGCGGTCGCCTCCCTCCCCCTTGAGTGGAGGGATCGAGGGAGGGGGTGGCGCGGTGATCACCGATGGACCCCCACCCCCAGTCCCCCCCCTCCCGGGGGAGGGGAGCCAGATCAGATCGCCCCCAAGCCTT
>NZ_LAJE02000263.1 GCF_000970465.2 Devosia insulae DS-56 | reverse complement strand
TTGGTCTCCTCCCCCCTTGCGGGGGAGGGACAGGGTGGGGGGTACTCTTCCCGCGCCGAGCTTTCCCTAGCGAGAATGTAGTTTCACAAACATCCATGTTGCAAAACTACACCCGCCGTGTACTTTCGCCGCGCTTGCACGACCGGGAGGCGCCAATGACCAAGACCAAGATCACCAGAACGTCGCGCCAACTGCCGATGTCGAACCTGGGCGGACCGAGCACCCTGCCCCGCTTCCGCTGGCAGCAGCCCACCCTCGACAAGAACACTCCGCCCAATCGCGGCCTCACCGACGAGGAAAACGCCCACGGCTTCAACTGGGGCAAGGATTCGATCCTGCCCTACCGGGTCTACGACGATTACGATCGCTCGCAGGAGCCGGGCGAAATGCCGCTGGTGACGCTGGAGAACGGGCGCCTGCGCGTCTCCGTGGCGCCGCAATATGGCGGCCGCCTGATGGAGCTGCACGACCTGAAGCTCGGCCGCGACCTGGTGTTCTGTAACCCCGTGTTCCAGCCGGCCAACCTCGCCGCGCTCAACGCCTGGTTCTCGGGCGGCATCGAGTGGAACGGCCTGATCCCCGGCCACACCCCCTTCACCACCGCCCAGGTGTTCGCCGGCAGCATCGAGACCGACCGCGGCCCGGTGCTCAGGCTCTACGAGTTCGACCGCATCGTCGAAGCCACCTGGCAGATCGACCTGTTCCTCCCCGATGACGACGACCGGCTCTATGTGCATGGCCGCATCGTCAACAATACCGATGCCGTGAAGCTCGCCTATTGGTGGACCAATGTCGCGGCGCCGATGTCGAAGGGCATGCGCGTCCTCGCTCCCGCCGATTACTCGATCGAGCACGTGCTGCCCAATAACGAGCTGGCCCGTTTCCCCTTCCCCGATCCCGACCGTTTCGATGGCTCCTATCCGGACAAATGGCGCGACTCGACCTCGGTGTTCTTCCGGAAGCCCGATGCCGAGCGGCTGTTCATTGCCGGGCTCGATGCCGATGGCGTCGGCCTCGCCCAGACCGCCACCTCGGCGCTCAAGGGCCGCAAGTTCTTCTATTTCGGCACCGGCGCCGGCGGCCAGCAATGGATGGATTACCTGGCCAAGCCCGATGAGGGCGATTACATCGAAATCCAGAGTGGCATCGCCCCGACGCAGAACCAGCGCTTCGAATTGCAGCCCAACAGCGAAGTGCACTGGACCGAGGTCTATGGCGCGCTGAGCGTCGATCCGGCCAAGGTGCATGACGCCGACTACCACAAGGCCAGCCGAGCCACCGGCCCCGCGATCGACGCCCGCTTCCCGGCCGCCGAGCTCGCCGATGTCGACGCCTTCCTCACCGCAGTGTCGCGCCAGCCGCTGACCAAACGCCTGAGCGACGGTTCGGCCTGGGGCAGCCGGCAGGAAAAGCTCACCGGCAAGCCGCTCGCCCAGGGCCTCGATTTCGCCGTGCCGCACCCGACCGATTGCTGGGATGAGCTCGCGACCACCGGCCGCTTCTCCGAGGCGAGCCTCAAGCGCGTTCCGGCCGATTTCGCCGTCTCGCCCCTCTGGGTGGCGGCGCTGGAAAAGAGCCGCGACAAGCAAAGCGAGACCTGGCTCCACGCCCTGCTGCTCGGCATCGCCACGCTCGACAATGGCGATCGCGACGCGGCGCGCGCCCTGTTCGAGCGCTCCATTGCGCTGAAACCCACCTGGCTCGGCCGCCGCCAGCGCGCCCTGGTCACCAGCGATCCCGACGCCGCCGACCGCGATTATCTCGCTGCCTGGGCCAGCGGCGATGCGCCGCCGGCCCTCGCCGCCGAGATCGTCAGCCTGTTGGTCAAACACGGTCGGCTCGAGCGCCTGCGCGCCTTTGCCTCGGGCCTGCCGGCCTCGGCGCTCACCGACGAGCGGGTGCACCTCGGCCGCGCCATGGTGGCGGCATCGGAGGGCGATCTCGACCTGCTCGAACGCCTGCTCGACCGCCATTTCGCCACGGTGCGCGAAGGCGAGAACCTGCTCGACGAGCTCTGGGTCGCCCTGCAGCGCGGTCGCCTGCAGCAGGCGCTGAAACGCGCCCCTTCACCGGCCGAGCTGGCCGAACGGCTGAAGCAACACCCGGTGCCGGCGCATCTCAACTTCCGCATGCGGGCCGTCGATGAGGTGAAGTAATGGCGGCATTGGAGCCCACGGCCCCGACGCTGATCCAGTCGATCTCGCTGGGGCTCGGCGGCTACAACAAGGCGTTCCAGCTGGTGGGCGGGTACCTCCTCGCCTCGCCCGAAGCCTTCATCCGCGAGCCGCTGCAGGAGATCGCCCGCGCCGCCGGGGTGAGCGAGCCCACCGTGCTGCGCTTCTGCCGCCAGTTCGGTTTCAAGGGCCTGCCGGATTTCCGCATTGCGCTGGCCATGTCGCTGGCCCGCGAGGCGCAAGGGGCGTTCATCGACCCCGGCGTCAGCGACAAGGCCGTAGTCAACCTTGCCGCCAAGCGCGCCATTGCCCGTTTCGCCCTGTCGCTGGTCGGCGACGACCGCTCGATCATCATCGATTCCGGCTCGACCACCCAGCTCTTTGCCGAGAACCTCAGGGCCGCCAACCCGCTGGTGATCATGACCACCGGCCTCAACATCGCCGAGGCGTTTCGCGGCGCCAGCCAGCATACCGTCATGCTGCCGGGCGGCACGGTGCGCTTCGAATCCAACTCGCTGTCCGGCCGCATGGTCGAGAGCACGGTGGGCGGCATGCGCTTCGACACCATCTATCTGGGCGCCGACGCCATCGACCCAGTGCTGGGGCTTTCGACCTTCAACGAGGCCGAGGCGCACCAGAACGCCGCCATGGTGGCGGTGAGCCAGCGGGTGATCGTCCTCGCCGATTCGACCAAATTCCGCGCCCCGGCCCTGCACCGGATCTGCGAGCCTGACCGTATCCACGCCGTGATCACTGACACTGGCCTTGCCGATGACACCGCCGCCCTGCTCGAGCAGCATGGCGTCGCCGTTCACCGGGTCGAGCCGGAAGGAAGCACCTGATGACCGACGCCACGTTCCCTGCCGCCGACCTCGACCGCTGGGCCACCACCCGCGAGATCAAGCGCCAGCCGGCGATCTGGCGCAGCTTCGGCCCGCGTCTCGCGACCATCGCCGCCGAGGTAACGGCCTGGATCGCCGAGCGCCGACCGGATGAGGTGTGGTTCTGCGGCGCCGGCACCTCGGCCTTTGTCGGCGAGACGCTGGCGAGCCATCTCAACAGCGCGCCCGGCCCGATCCGCTTCCGCGCCATCCCCTCGACCGACCTGATCGCCGCGCCACGCAACTACCTCAGGCCCGGGGTAAAGCTCCTCGTGGTGTCGTTCGGCCGCAGCGGCAACAGTTCCGAGACCATCGGCACGCTCGACCTGCTCGCCGCGCATGCGCCGGAAGCCGATCGGCTGCACATCACCTGCAACGCCAACAGCGCGCTGGCCCGCACCAACAATGCCGGCCCAGGCGAGCTGCGCAACATCGTGCTGCCGCCCGAAACCGACGACAGCGGCTTTGCCATGACGTCGAGCTACACCACCATGCTGCTGACGGCGCTCGCCGTGTTCGACCCCGCCCCGCCGGCACCGGTCGCCGAGCTCATGGCCCGACTGGCGGATGGCGCCGAGGCGCTGCTGTCAGGACAGCTGGAGCGGCTGATCGCGCTGCCGATGCCGGAGCGCGCCGTGTTCCTCGGTTCCGGCCCACTCACCGGCTCGTCGCGCGAAAGCGCGCTGAAGGTGCTGGAACTGGCGGCCGGCCAGATCCCCACCTCGTGGGATTCGACTCTCGGCTTCCGCCATGGCCCCAAGGCCATCACCAATGCCAAGACCCGGGTCTTCGTGCTGCTCTCCTCCGACCCGCATACAAGCCGCTACGACACCGACCTCGCCACCGAAGTGGCGGCGCAGTTCGGCGCCGATGTGGTGCTGCGGCTCGGCGACCCCGCCGCCGGCGCCGATATCCCTGTGCCGTCGGTCGGCAACGATGCCTGGTCGTCGGTGCTCTACGTCATGGTGGCGCAGCTCTTGTCGGTGATCTGGTCGCACAAGCTGGGCCTCACCGTCGACAACCCCTTCGCCTCGGGCAACCTCACCCGGGTCGTCGCCGGGGTGAAGCTTTACCCGCTGCCGGAGACCGGACCTCAGATGTTCGGCGCCCTCGATGTCGGCGGCACCAAGATCGAGGCGCGGCTGTTCGACAACAAACTGGACGTGCTCGAGCGCCAGCGCTTCCCCACTGCCAAGGGCAGCTATGAAGAGCTGCTGCAGGCGCTTGAGGGCGCTGTCGGCTGGCTCGACCAGACGGCCGGCACCAAAGTGGACCTTGGCGTCGGCCTGCCCGGGCTGATCGACCCGGCCACCGGCATCTCGATGACCTCGAACGTACCGGCCACCGGCCACACCCTCAGCGCCGACCTCTCGGCCCGTATCGGTCGCGCCATTCCGGTGGCAAACGACTGCAAGTGCTTTGCCCTCTCCGAAGCCAATGGTGGCGCCGGCGCGGGCTATCGCACGGTGTTCGGGCTGATCCTCGGCACAGGTGTTGGCGGCGGCGTCACTGTAGATGGCAAGCTGGTCGTCGGCCACAATGGCCTGCCCGGTGAAGTCGGCCATTTCGGCCTGCCAGCCGAACTGGTGCAGCGGCACAACCTGCCGCTTGTCGCCTGTGGCTGCGGCCGCACCGGTTGCTACGAGACCCTGCTCTCCGGCCCCGGCATGGGCCGCATCGCCAAACACCTCACCGGCGAGACGGTCGACTCCGCCGCCATCGTCGCCCGCGCCGCCTCGGGCGACGCAACGATGCGCCAAGTGCTCGGCATCTGGTTCGATATCCTCGGCGAGCTGATCCACACCATCCAGCTCACCATCGATGCCGACTGCGTGGTGATCGGCGGCGGTCTCTCCAACATCGATGGCCTGGTCACCGAACTGTCGCGGGTCTTTGCGCCCAAAATGCTGCCCGGGGTACGCCAGCCGGCCTTCGCCACCGCCCGTTTCGGCGATGCCAGCGGCGTCCGTGGCGCCGCCATGCTGGTGGCGGGAGCCCGCAAATGAGGGAACTCCGCGATCTCATCGCCCGCAACCGCAACGGCTCGGGCGAGGCCCTGCCCTCGGTCTGCTCCGCCCACCCCGACGTACTCGCCGCCGCGCTGCTGCTGGCCGATGAGTGGGACGTGCCGCTGCTGATCGAAGCCACCAGCAACCAGGTGAACCAGTTCGGCGGCTATACCGGGATGACGCCGCCGGACTTCATCAGCTTCATTCGCGGGATCGCCGCGCGCACCGGCGTCGACGCCAGCCGCGTGCTGTTCGGCGGCGACCACCTCGGGCCCCAGGCCTGGCGCGACCAGTCGGCTGATATCGCCATGGCCAATGCCCGCGATCTCGTCGCCGCCTATGTCAAAGCCGGCTTCACCAAGATCCACCTCGATTGCTCGGAAGGCTGCGCCGGCGAGCCTGCCGCGGTCGGCGATGCGCTGAGCGCGGCGCGCGCCGCCGACCTCGCCGCGGTCTGCGAAGCCGCGACCGCCGATCCGACCGCACTGAGCTACATGTTCGGCACCGAAGTGCCGCCCCCCGGTGGCGCCCGCGCCGAGGAAGGCCCTATCGGCATTGCTCCGACCGAGCCGGCCAATGCCCGCGCCACCATCGGGGCGCATCGCGACGCCTTCGCGGCGCTCGGGCTGGAGCAAAGCGCCTGGCAGCGTGCCGTCGGCCTCGTGGTGCAGCCGGGCCTGGAGTTCGCCCCCGACCACATCCACCGCTTCGACATCGCCTCGCCCGACCTGCTGTCGCCGGTGCTCGACGGCCATGACGGGCTGAGCTTTGAGGCGCACTCCACCGACTACCAGTATCCGGACGTCTTCCCGGCTCTGGCGCAGCGCCACTTCGCCGTGCTGAAGGTCGGCCCCGCCCTCACCTTCGCCTACCGCCAGGCGATCTACGCGCTCGACGGCGTCGCAAGCTGGCTGGCGCCCGACGCCGACCGCCAACCCATCGCCCCGGTGATGGAAGCGCTAATGCTGGACAACCCCAAGAACTGGGCCAAGCACTATGCCGGCGACGCCGCAACGCTGAAGCTGCTGCGGCATTTCAGCTACGCCGACCGCATTCGCTACTACTGGGCCCAGCCACAGGCGACCGAGGCCGTCGGGCAGTTGCTGGCGGCGCTCGGCACGAAGAAGCCCGTGGCGCCGCTGCTGGAGCAATACTTCGCGCCGGATGTGATCGCCCGGGCGGAACGGCTGGAGTCTCGGTCACCGGATTGGGCAAGGGCGCTGATCTACGCCGAGGTGCAGACGGCACTGGTGCCGTATTTCGCGTGCGTTGGGGTGGCGACTTAAGGATGCAGTTTTCGCGCGGACGGAGCCACATCGTCCCCTCGCCCCTGAGGGGAGAGGGCTAGTGGAGCTAGGACCTTCAGGTCCATAGCGGAACTAGGGTGAGGGGTTCAGCCTCTCAGCGAGCGCGTGTTGCGCCGCTTCACCCCTCAACCGGCCTTCGGCCACCTTCTCCCCTGAGGGGAGAAGGGACGGAGCTGCCTGCTCCAGTGAGTGATCCGGTATCGCTCAGCCAATGCCCTCCGGCC
>NZ_LAJE02000262.1 GCF_000970465.2 Devosia insulae DS-56 | reverse complement strand
CACCAATGTTGGGGGGCTGCTCTCGCTCAACGACAGCGACAATGATGCGCTGGTCAATCTCGACATCGGTGGCGGCAACAACAATCTGCTGAATGCCGCTGTTGGCTCGGGTAACAACCCGCTGGTCAACGCCAACGTGTCGACCACCGGCCTGCTCAAGAGCACCACTGTTTCGCTCGACCTGGCCGGCCTTGGTCTCGACCTGACGATCGGCCTCGGCATTCTCGACCCCGACAACCCGAATAATCCGAACAACCCGAATAACGCGAACGGCAGGCCGGTGCTGGTCGGTAGCTTGGGCGGTGGCGGCACGTTCGTCATCAACTGCACGGTCAACAACACCAAGCAGCTGCTGCAGGTGGCGGCGGCTGGTAAGATCAGCGGCGCCGAGATCAAGGCGTGGATGCGTGCCGCCAACGTACAGGTGGTGCCGATCAAACTTTGCCCGGCGGCCAAGAAGCAGGTCGCGGCACTGCTCGCCAAGAGTCAAAAGATCAACCTGCTGCGCCGGGCGGTGATGTCCGATGCGCTGATCACTGCCTCGCTCGGCCGCACGCGCTATGACGCGAACGATGTCGTGGCGGTGCAGCGCAAGGGTGGGCAACTGGTGGTGTACGTCTACTAGCAGGTTCTCCCTGCTGGCAGTTTTAAGGGCGCGGCCTGCGGGTCGCGCCCTTGCTTTTTGCCTCTAAGCAAATGGCGTCGCTGCGTAAGTGTAACTTGGTATCAACCGCAAATCGACTCTATTGTCGTATGCATTCGATAACCGGAAATCCTCCTGAGCAAACAACACGCAAGTAGTTGACAGCGTCCTGTCAGCTTGCGGGGCGCAAGTTCCGCGTCATGTTTTGCAGAGGAGAAGCGTGATGCGATCCAGAAAGATAACAGTACTCGCAGCAGTGATGCTGATGACAAGTACCAGCCTCGTGCCTGTGCACGCCGCGGGTTTGCTCGGTGGCGTGCTCGGTGACGGCGACGGCGGCGGCGTGCTCGGCGGCGTTCTCGGTGACGGCGACGGCGGCGGCGTGCTCGGCAACGTCCTTGGGGACGGTGATGGAGGCTCTGTTCTCGGCGGCGTCCTCGACGTGGATAGCGGCAACGCCGGCAATGACGCGCTGGTCAATGTCGGTCTTGGTTCGGACGAGAATACCAGCCTTGGCGTGAACCTCGGTGACAGTGATGGTGATGGCCTGCTCGGCGGCCTGCTGGGCGGCGACAGCGACGGTGACGGCGATGGCGACGGGTTGCTCGGCAACGTCCTGGGCAACGGCGTCGGCAATGGCGACGGGTTGCTAGGTGACATCCTTGGCGACGGCGTCGGCAATGGCGACGGGTTGCTAGGTGATATCCTTGGCGACGGCGTCGGCAATGGCGACGGCCTGCTCGGCGATATCCTTGGCGACGGCGTCGGCAATGGTGACGGCCTGCTCGGTGACATCCTTGGCGACGGCGTCGGCAATGGTGACGGCCTGCTCGGCGATATCCTTGGCGACGGCGTCGGCAATGGCGATGGCCTGCTCGGCGATATCCTTGGCGACGGCGTCGGCAATGGTGACGGCCTGCTCGGTGACATCCTGGGCGACGGTATCGGCAACGGCGACGATGGCCTGCTGAACGGGTTGCTCGGTGACGGCATCCTCAACGGTGAGGACGGTCTGCTTGGCGACATCCTGGGCGACGGCATCGGCAACGGCGACGATGGGTTGCTGAACGGGCTGCTCGGCGACGGGATCCTCAACGGTGAAGATGGCCTCCTGGGCGACCTCGGTGGTATCGCCAACGGCGACGATGGCCTGCTCAACGGGCTGCTCGGCGACGGGATCCTCAACGGTGAAGATGGCCTCTTGGGCGACCTCGGCGGTATCGCGAATGGCGACGATGGCCTGCTCAACGGTCTGCTCGGCGATGGCATCCTCAGCGGCGATGATGGCGTGCTGAATGGCCTGCTCGGCGACGGCGTCGGCGACATTCTCACTGGTGACGAGGGCGTGCTGAATGGGCTGCTCGGCGACGGCGTCGGTGGCATCCTCAACGGTGACGAGGGCGTGCTGAACAACATCGGCGGCATCCTCAACTTTGATGACGGGCTGCTCGACAGTCTCGATGTCGGCGGCATCCTCAATGGAGGCGGCAGCGGGCTGCTCGACGGCCTCGATGTCGGCGGCATCCTCAACGGCGATGACGGCGTGCTGAACGGACTGCTCGGCGGTGATGACGGCGTGCTGAACGGGCTGCTCGGCGGTGATGAAGGCGTACTGAACGGCTTGTTGATCGGTGACATCCTCAACGGCGACGAAGGTCTGCTGAACAGCCTCAACCTGCTCGGCGGCGACGATTTGCTGCAGGGGCTCAATATCAGCGACATCCTTGATGGCGGCATCCTCAACGACGTCAGCGATCTGCTCGAGTTCGGAGACCTCGACCTGCTCAACCTGGCCGATATCGGACTGCTCAATCTGACCGACATTGGCCTGCTCGACCTGGGCGATATCGGTGATATCGGCCTGCTCGATCTGGGCGACATTACCGACCTGATCTCGCTCACCGATCTCGACCTGAGCGGTATCCTGTCCGACCTCGATCTCGACGTCGGCGGCATCCTGTCTGATCTCGAGCTCGGCGACATCCTGTCCGACCTCGACCTGAGCAACCTGCTCGATCTCGACCTCAGTCACCTGCTTGATCTGAGCAACCTGATCAATATCGGCGACATCGATATCGACCTGGGTGGCCCTGGTGGTCCGGGAGGCCCTGGTGGTCCTGGCGGCCCTGGTGGCCCTGGTGGTCCGGGAGGCCCTGGTGGCCCCGGCGGTCCTGGTGGCCCGGGCGGTCCTGGTCGCGTGATCGTGGCCGGCGGTGGCGGCGGTGGGTTCGGCATGAACCGCACCTGCAACGTGAACGACGCCAAGCAGGTGATCGCGCAGGTCAAGCAGATGCAACTGAGCCGCGCCGTGCTTGCCAACGTCAAGGGCATCAAGGTGGTCAAGGTCCGCCTTTGCGCTGACCTCAAGGCCAAGGTGGTGCAGACGGTGATTGCCAGCAAGAAGGTGCAGGTTCTGCAGCGCGTACTGGGTGGCAGCAGCAAGATGGTCGCCGAACTGCAGCGCTCCGGCGCCGGCGTCGGCAACATCTACGCCATCGGCCGCAGTGGTCCGCAGCTGACCGTGTACTCGTTCTGATCCCGCCCGATCAGGACCCGAAGAAGGGCGCAGGCTGGTTGGCTCCCCTGCGCCCTTCGACTTGTCTACCGTGCCCTCAAAGTGGTGCGGCACCATCGTGCCCCCCAAGTATCCCTCTCTCTCTCCCCCGCCAAGGGGGAGATGATCCGTGCCCTCCACCTGCATCGAAGCATCAATCGGGACTCTCCCCCTTGGCGGGGGAGAAAGCGAAAACTTGGGCTTAGCGGAGCTAAGTCCTTAGTTTTCGCCAAAGAGGGGGGCGTGGGGAGCCACGTGAGACGACCGAGAGAGCTACTCCGCCGGGGCAGGGTGCGCGTCGGCCTCGGCAGCATCTGCTGCCGCCAGTTCCCGCCGCAGCCGCTCTTCTTCAAATGCCTTGGGCTTCGAGAACCGCGCCAGCAGCAGGTAGGCGACCGGCGTCAGGTAGAGCGTCGCGACAGCGGCAAGGCTCAGCCCCCCGACCATGATCCAGCCGAGCGCGGCACGGGCTTCCGAGCCGGCGCCGCCGGCGATGATCAGTGGCACGCCGCCGAGCACGGTGGCGATCATCGTCATCACCACCGGCCGCAGCCGGATATTGGCGGAGTTCTCCACCGCCTCGCGCACCGATTGGCCGCGATCGCGCAGCTGGTTGGCGAACTCGACGATGAGGATGCCGTTCTTGGCCATGATGCCGACCACCAGGACCAGGCCGATCTGGCTGTAGACGTTGAGCGTCACACCCGTCAGCAGCATGGCGAACACCGCGCAGGCGAGGCCGAACGGCACGGTCGCCATGACGATGATGGCGCTCCAGACGCTCTCGAACTGGGCCGCCAGCACGAGCAGGATGACGATCAGCGCGAAGCCGAAGGTGATCAGCAACCCGTTATTGCTCTCGCCCAGGGTTTTGGCTTCGGCCATCGGCACGATGGTCGCGCCGTCGGGCAAGAGCGGCTGGGCCAGCGCCACGGCCTCATTATAGGCGTCGCCGAGCGCAAAGCCGTCGCTCAGCGCCGCGGTGACGGTCACCGCGCGGCGCTGCTGCTCGCGGCCGAGTGACGGAGCGATCGGCGCCTCGGCGAGCGAGGCGATGGTCGACATCGGCACGTAGCGGCCGTCGGTGGTTTTGATGAAGATCGACTCGAGGTCGCCCGGGTCGTTCACCGGGCTCGAGGTCGAGGTCATGCGAACCGAGTAGCTGCTGTCGTTGATGAACACGGTGCCGACATCGGAGCCATCGATCATCGCCTGCATGGTGGTGCCGAGTCCGTTGATGTCGATGCCCAGCTGCGCCGCCTTTTCGCGGTCGATGGTCAGCGTCATCTGCGGTTGCGTCGTCTCGTAGTTCACCGAGACGCGGCCCCATTTCTCGTCTTTTTCCAGCTCCGCCTTCACCTTGTTGGCGGCGTCGGAGAGGGTTTGATAGTTGTCGCCGAGCAGCGCGAACTGCAGGCCGGAACCGCCACCGCGCACGCCAAGACTGTTGCCCTGGCGGATATTGGCGCGGACGCCCGGCACCTGCACCAGCTGCTGGGTGATCTCGGCGGCGATCTGCTGCTGGGACCGGGCGCGGTGCTCCCAATCGGCCAGCGTCATGATGATGAAGCCGGAATTGGTGTTCGAGCCGAAGCCCGAGATCGAGAAGATGCTCGTTGCCTCGCCGCTGTCCTTATAGGGCTGCAGCATCTCCTCGATCTTCTGCATCTGGGTGCGGGTGAAATCGAGGCTGACGGTGGCCGGGGCGCTGACATTGATCGCCACCTGCGCCCGGTCCTCGGGCGGCGTCAGCTCCTGCTTGAGCGTGCCGAACACCGCCCAGGCGGCGCCGGCGAACAGCACGGCGATGACGATCACCACCAGCGAATTGTCGAGCGCCAGCTTCAGGGTGCGCCGGTAGAGCCCGGCCAGCACGCCGCCGAAGCGTTCCAGCAGGTTGGGCGGCCGCTCGACATGCGGCTTCAGCATGCGCGACGCCATCATCGGGGCCAGTGACAGCGCCACCACCGCCGAGAGCCCGACCGAGATGGCGAGGGTGAAACCGAACTCGCGGAACAACAGCCCGGTCTGGCCGGGGAGGAACGAGATCGGGATGAACACCGCGGCCAGGGTCAGCGTGGTCGCCACCACGGCAAAGAACACTTCCTGGGTGCCCAGCACCGCGGCGGCCCGCGGTCCGAGGCCCATGCCGCGCCGTCGAGTGATGTTCTCCAGCACCACGATGGCGTCATCCACCACGAGGCCGGTGGCGATCACCAGGGCCAGCAAAGTCAGGATGTTGAGGGAGAATCCGAAAGCATAGATTCCGGCAACGGTGCCGATCAGCGCCACCGGCATGGTGACCGCCGGGATGATGGTGGCGCGCCAATCGAGCAGGAACAGGAAGATGATGACGATGACGCCGACCACGGCGATCAGCAGCGAGCGCTCGACCTCGTGCACGGCGCCGGCGATGAACACCGACTCGTCGGACGAGATCTTGATATCGACGCCCGGGGGCAGGGTGGTCTTCAGTTCGGCGACGGCGGCCTTCACGCCCTCCGAGATCTGCATGGTGTTGGATTGTGCCTGCCGCACGATGCCGAGTCCGATGCCCGATTTGCCGTCGCTGCGGAGGCCGGAATTGGCGGCGGCGGGCGAGAACACCACGCTCGCCACGTCGCCGAGCCGGGTGGTGCCCTTGATGACGATGTTCTCGAACGCCTCGGGGGTGTTGACCTCGGCGATGGCGCGGATGGCGATGTTCTGGTTGGTACCGTTGAGCGAGCCGGCCGGGCTGTCGAAGGCGATGGTTGAGAGCGCATTGCGGATGTCGCCGACGGTCAGTCCGAGGCTCGCGAGCTTCACCTGATCGACATCGATCTCAAAACTGCGGTTCTGCGTGCCGTTGACCTGCACGTCGGCGACGCCGGTCACCGCGGCGAGCCGTTCGGAGATGGTGTTTTCGACCAGCTCGGTCAGCTCGTCCTTGCTCAGCGTATCGGAGGTCACCGCCAGCTGGATGATCGCCTGGGCGTTGGCGTCGGCCTTGACGATGGTCGGGGTTTCGGCGCCATCGGGCAGCCGGTTGGTGATACGGCCGAGCGCATCGCGGATATCGGAGGTGGCGTTGTCGAGGTTGGTGCCGTCGTTGAAGGTCATCGAGACGCGGCTGCGGCCATAGGACGAGTCCGACGAGATCGACGCGACGCCCTGGATGCGGGCGACGACGCCCTCGATAGCCGAGGTGATCTCGCGGTCGACCGTTTCGGCGGCGGCGCCGGGGAAGCTGGTCGAGATGGAAAGGGTGGGGCGCTCGACGCTGGGTAACTCGCGGATCTCGACGCCGAAGAACGCAGCTAGGCCGGCGACGATGATCAGGCAGCTGACCACGATGGCCAGCACCGGCCGGCGGACGAACAGCCCGGCAATGGCGCCACCGCGCTCGTTCTGGGTCTGGATGCTCATGCGGTGGCTCCCGGG
>NZ_LAJE02000261.1 GCF_000970465.2 Devosia insulae DS-56 | reverse complement strand
CCCCTGTCGCCTCCCCCTAAATAAACATGGGGAGGGAGACCCTCTCACTGCCATCGAGGCTGTCGTCTCCCTCCCCTTGCTTAGGGGGTGGGGGTCCACAGCCACCGGCGGTAGCGGTTGATTTACTCCGCCGCAGCGCGCGGAAACTCTTCCAGCGCGGCCAGTTCGTCGCTCATCCGGTCGGGCCGGTAGGGGCGGAGCGGCGCTTTGGCGACCTGGTTGCGGCCGCCCTGTTTGGCCTTGTAGAGCGCCTGGTCGGCGGCCTGCAGCAGGTCGGTGACGCTCTGCGAGGTATGCGGCACCGAGGCGACGCCGAACGAGGCCGAGATCTCGGTGCCGTGCGTGTTGCTGAGTTCCTCTATCCTGAGCCGCAACAGCTCGGCCTTGTCGGCGGCGCGCTCCAGCGGGCAATCGGGCAGGATCACCACCAGTTCCTCGCCGCCGAAGCGGCAGACGATATCGGTTTCGCGCAGCGAACCGGTGAGGGTCAGCGCCGTATCGCGCAGCACCTGATCGCCAAAACTGTGGCCATGCTCGTCGTTGAGCCGCTTGAAGTGGTCGAGGTCGACCATGATCAGTGAGATCTCGCGGTTCTCGCGATCGGCCAGCCGCACGAAGCGCTGCAGGCAATCTTCCATGTAGCGGCGGTTGTAGAGGCCGGTCAGCGGGTCGCGCAGCGCCTGGTTTCTGAGCTTTTCGCGCAGCGCCATGTTGGCGAGCGCGAGACTCATGCCGTCGGCCAGGGCCGAGCCGAGCGCCGTGGCGTGCTCCAGCCGCTCCTCGGCGCTGATGCCCGAGGCGAACAGCTGCAGCAGCCCGACGATCTCGCCGCGGGCGATCATCGGGATCTCCAGCGAGGTCTCGCTGCCGACATGATGGGCGCAGCACAGTTTGGTCGAATCGCCGCGGTTGACGTGCGGCTTGCCGCGCTTCAGCGCCCAGCAGGCATTGGGGTTGATGGTCTCGGGCAGCGCATCGTTCTCGGCGCGGGCCCAGGTGGTCGAGAGCACCAGCCGGTCGCGGGAATTGTTGAACACGTAGAGCGCGCCGGAAAACCCGGGCACCAGCTCCACCGCCGTCGCCTTCAGCACGGCATTGGCGTCGGCATGGTCGGAGGCGCTTTGCAGCACGTCAGCCATTTCGAACAGCCGCGCCACCTGCTGGCGCGCCTTGTCGGCCGTTTCCACCGCGGCGGCGCGGCCGTCGGCCTCGGTGACCGAAGAGCGGAAGGCGTAGAGCAGGCCAAGGATGGCGAGCAGACCCGCCCCCAGCTGCATCAGCAGCACCAGCATGGTGCCAGCCTGGATGCGGTTGTCGTGAGTGCGGATCCTGAGGTCGGTATCGTTAAGCACCCGGCCGACGCCGGTGCCGATGGCGGTCACCGTCTCGCCGGTGCGCCGGCTCGCCAACAGGTCGAGCCCGGCCTGGCGGTTGCCTGAGGTCGCGAGGTCGATGGCCTCGTTCCAGTTGCGCACCAGCCCGGCGACCAGGTCGCGCAGGCGTTGTGGTTCAGCCGATGATGGGGCTGCGATCGGGCCCACCACGTCGAAGATCGCGGCACTGGCACCAGTCAGCCGCTCCAACTCGGGCAGATAGGTGCGCAAGGCGCCTGCTTCGCCGGTGAGGAAATGCATGGCGTCGGCATCGGCGTCGACCACCGACTGGTACATGGCGCGCAACTGGTCGGCCTCACCCCGGAGGTCGGCCATGGCGCGCTGCTGGCCACCGACGTGGACGAACCCCGCGATCGCCGTCACCACCAGCGTCACCACCAGCGCCACGGTGGCGAGCGACAGCATGCGCGAGCGGACGCGCACCGGCAGCGGCGTCTGCTCAGTTACGGTGGTGAGGCCGGCGAACATCGGGTTGGAAAGCCCCCAGGCTCCTCGATCTGGCGCATCATGCCAAAGATCGGCATTGCTGCGTTCGGCCATCGGGGGAAGCGCTTAGCGGGCGGTGAAACGGCGTGGTGAAGGCGAGGGCAAGCAAATCGCTAAAAATGCGATGGCGAGGGCCAGTTCGACAGTCCCGCAAGAATCTGGCTCGATTTCGCCGCCAGCCTGTCGAAACGCAGCGGCGGCGTTCGATTAGCCCATGACACCTAAGCGGAGACCATCATGCTCTACATCTGCCTCGTGCATTTCGACGACAAGGAAGTGTTCCGCCGGATGAGCGAAGCCGAAAAGCGGGAGCTCGACATTGCCTCCTCCGGCTACGATCGGGAGCTGGAGCAAAGCGGCAACCTGGTGCAGGCCCAGGCGCTGCAGGCGCCGGAGAGCGCCGTGCTGGTGCGGGTGCGCGACGGCAAGATCTCGGCCACCGACGGCCCATTCCTCGAGACCAAGGAGCAGCTGGGCGGCTTCATCCTGATCGAGGCGCGCGACCTCAACGACGCCATTCGCATCGCCGCCGGCATTCCGCTGGCCGAGCACGGCACCATCGAGGTGCGGCCGATCTACCAGGTGCCGAAACACACAAGCGCGGCCAGCTGAGCGGCCGCGCCATGCAACTCGAACGGGCGTTACGGCCGGACGGCGGTGACTTCGATCTCGACCAGCCAGCCCGGGCTGACGAGGCCGGCAACGGTCATCACCGAACGGGCGGGCAGGTTGGGCTGCGCCTCGGTGCCGAAGAACTTGGTGTAGCCCTTCATAAACCCATCGAAATCGAGCTTGCCTTCCGGAGCCACGAGATAGGCCTGCATCTTGACCACATCGCCGAGCCCGAGGCCGAGATCGCCGAGGGTCTTTTCGATCGACTGCAGCACGCTGGTGGTCTGGGTCTCCATGTCGCCATAGGCGGCCGGGGTGGCGCGGTCGGCGCTCTCATCGATGACGCTGGGAACGGCGCCGCTCACATAGATGGTGGTCTTGCCGGCGGGAATTTCGACGGCGCGGGCGATCGGGAAATTCGAGTTGGGGTTGGTGTGGCGGATCACATCCTGCGCCAGCACCGGGCTCGCGGCGAGCATGGCGAGGCCAAGGGCCAGGACAAATGTTTTGGTCATGATGGTCTTCCCAATAGATGGAGATACTCGTCCCAAACGGACGCACCGTCCGGACGAAGCCCGGACGGTGGGGTCACCGGGCGCCTAGCGCGCGTCGGTCACTTCCTCAACCGTCACCGGCTCGGCGAAGCTGTTGCCGAAATTGGTGCGGATATAGGCGACGACATCGGCGATCTGCTGGTCGTCGAGCACGTTGCCGAGCGCCGGCATCGCCTTCTGGCCGTGGATGATCAGGTAGATCGGATAGCCGGCCGATTCGAGGTTGGGGTTGTTGGCGAGCGCCGGGTACTTGCCGGCACCAATCGCCCCCTGCCCCTCGGGCATGTGGCAGCCGGCGCAGATGGCCTTGTAGATGTTCTCGCCGCCGGTCTGGGTCAGCTTGCTGGTCGAGGCGAACATCGCCGCGTCCTGCGCCATGACCGGCTGGGTCGCGAACAGGGCAAAGGCCGCCGCCGCGGCGATAGTGAGCTTTGTCATGTCAAAGTCCTTTCTGAAACGGCGGTCAGGCAGCGGTCACATGCGCATGCAGGCGCTTGATCGCATCGATGGCGGAGAGGATGGCGCCTTCCTGCCAGGCCGGCAGGTAGGAGATGTGTTCGCCCGCCATCAGGGTGCGGCCATCCATCGCCGCAGCGGTGGCATACTGGTTCTCCTTGTCGGCCCAGATGCCGTAGCAGCCGAGCACCCACGGCACCCGGTGCCAGGTCACCGCCACGCCGTTGGAGAACTCCTCGGTGTATTGCGGATGGATCTGCGCTCCGTATTCAACCGCCTTCTTCACCCGATCCTCGGGCGACATGGCGTTGAACTGGTAGGCCGTGGCACCCCAGGAATAGCCACCGAGCAGCACGCCCGGACCATCGCTGAAGTAGTCGGTGGAGGGATAGGAGATCAGCGAGATCGGCAGGTTGGTATAGGTGATGCCGCCATAAATGCGCTCGTCCTGCTCCCAGAAGCGGCGCTTGAACTCGAGGCCGAACTTCACCGAACCGGCATAGGACATCGAGTCGATGACCGCGGTCATCTCACCCGACAGGTTATGCTCGATCTGGCCGAGGATGGAGAACGGGATGGTGCAGATGCAATAGTCGGCGCTCGCCGTCTCAGCCCCCTCGCCGCTCTGGCTGTCGACATAGGTCACCGTCACGCCGGTATCGGACTGGTCGATCTTGGTGACTTTGGCGTTGTAGGTGATGAGGTCGCCGACTTCCTTCTCGAACCCCTTGGCGATCATGTCCATGCCGCCGACCGGCTGGAAAATGGTCGACTGGTGCTCGATGCTGTCGCCGTCGACAAGGTGCTGCCAGACGCGCGACTGCAGCACGTCGGAGAGCGTCATCGGCTCGGACGGCACCGGCGCGCCATCGACACCGCCACCCGGCTCCTTGGCCCAGCCGCGGAACTCCGAGGTGTCGTTGCTCTTCACATAGGCATAGTTCTCGTCGAGCACGCCCCAGGTCTTCAGCGACTCGAGCAGCAGCTTGGCATCATCGGCGCTCACTGCCTCGTCCAGCGCGTTCTGGTTGACCACCTTGGCCAAGAGTTCCGAGACGTGGCCGCGATAGTCGGTCAGCGCCTCGCGGAAGCGCACGGGCTTGCCTTCGAAAGCGTCGGTGCGGTGCAGGTAGGCATTGAAATTGGTCTGGATGAAGGGCTCGAGCTTGACGCCGAAGCGCTTGCAATAGTCGAGCACGCCATAGTGGTGGTGCGGGATGCGCCACGGGCCCGGGTTGATGTAGTTGCCTTCGGCGAACTTCACCTCCTGCTCGAAGCCGCCCAGCTCGACATATTTGTCGCCGCCGCGCAGCGTCCAGCAGCGGCCACCGGCCTTCTCGCGATATTCCAGCACCTGCACCTTGTAGCCGACGGCGCGCAGCTCGAGCGCCGCGGTCATGCCGGCCAGGCCGGCGCCGAGCACCAGCACCGAGGCGCCCTTGGGGTCGCCTTCCAGCTTCACCGGGCCGTCATAGGTCGAGGCCTGGGCAAAGCCGAGCGTGGTCATGGCGTTGTACATCGCAACACTGCCCGCCACGGTGCCGATCATCGCCAGCAGGTCGCGCCGGCTCATTCCAGACTTGAATTCACTCATGATATTCCTCCGAAGGATGACGCTTCCTTCCGCTTGCCATTCGGTCGGGCTCGTCACTTTGAGGCTAGGCCTGAGCACATGAGGCTGGCAACGTGATTACTCACGACAATTCAATCTATAGATCGCCTAAGCCTTGGCACAAATTTGCGGAAAGGCCCGGGTTCCCAACGGTTTTAGCGTCACTAAAGTGCCGCGAAACAGCCTGGCCCGCCGTCTCAGACTTTCGTCTAGTCAGCTTTTGGGTGCGTACCTCATGACCCGGCCAATCGACATCGAGGCAGTGTGGCGCACCGAATCGCGGCGGGTACTGGCAACGCTGATCCGGCTGCTGAGGGATTTCGACCGCGCCGAGGAAGCGCTGAACGACGCCTTCCTCGCTGCCGCCGAGCAATGGCCGCGCGACGGCATGCCGGCCAACCCGCGCGCCTGGCTGGTCTCGGCCGGGCGCTTCAAGGCGATCGACCGGCTGCGCCGCAAGGCGCGGTTCGACGTGGTCGCCGCCGAACTGGCGCTCGAAGAGGAGGCGCAGATGCCGCCCGAAGCCGAATCCATCGCCGACGACCAGCTGCGGCTGATCTTCGTGTGCTGCCACCCCCAGGTGCCCGCCGATGCGCGCATCGCGATGACGCTGCGCGAGACCTGCGGGCTCATGACCGAGGAGATCGCGGCCGCCTTCCTCGCCAAGCCCACCGCCATCGCGCAGCGCATCGTCCGCGCCAAGAACCGGATCCGCGAGCTCGAGCTGCCCTATGAGGTGCCAGAGCCGAAAGACCTCGCCGAACGGCTCGATGCGGTGCTGCGCACCATCTACCTGATCTTCAACGAGGGTTATGCCGCGAGCTATGGCGACACCCTGCTGCGCGCCGACCTCTGCGCCGAGGCGATCCGGCTCGGCCGGTTGCTGATCGCGCTGTTGCCCGATCCGGATGCCGAGGTCGAGGGGCTGCTGGCGCTGATGCTCTTGCAGCATTCGCGGCGCGACGCCCGTACCGATGCGGCCGGCGATCTGGTGCTGATCGCCGACCAGGACCGGCGGCTCTGGGATCGGGCGGAGATCGCCGAAGGGGTGGCGCTGGTCAACCAGCTGATGGCGCGCCCCGAGCTCACGGCCTATGGCATCGAGGCAGCGATCGCCGCCCAGCATGCCATCGCCGCCTCGCCCGACGCCACCAACTGGGGCGAGATCGTGAGACTCTACGACCTGCTGCTGCGCGCCGACGCCTCGCCGATCGTCATGCTCAACCGCGCCGTCGCCATCGCCATGCGGGACGGGCCGGAAGCGGGGCTTAACGAAATCGAAACCATCCGGCAGCGCGGCGCCCTCACTGAATTCCGCTACCTTCACGCGGCCCGCGCCGACCTGCTGCGCCGGCTGGGGCGGACGGAGGAGGCCCGGGCGGCGTATGTGGCCGCACTGGAACTGACGCACCAGGCGGCGGAACAGCGGTTTCTCGAGGGGCGAGTTAGGGAGCTGTCGGCTCAATCGAGCCCTTGAGGTGAGGGCTGTCGCATCTGGCGTGGTGATAGCTCGGTACGGAAAGAGTACCCCCCACCCTGT
>NZ_LAJE02000260.1 GCF_000970465.2 Devosia insulae DS-56 | reverse complement strand
CGCTTGTGATACGCGTTCAGCCAGGCCTTTTCCGGTCCGGTCAGCTGCTTTTCGTCAATCAGCCGCAGGTCGATCGGGGCCAGCGTCAGGGTTTCGAACTCGAGGAACTTGCCCTCGCCGCCGACAGCGCTTTCCTGCACGACGAGCAGATTCTCGATGCGGATGCCGTAAGCGCCGGCCTTGTAGTACCCGGGCTCGTTCGAGGTGATCATCCCTGCTTCGAACGGCACCGAGTAGCGGCTCGAAATGCCGATTGGCCCCTCGTGCACCGAGAGGAAGGCTCCGACGCCGTGGCCGGTGCCGTGGTTGTAGTTGACGCCGTCCTCCCAAAGGAACTGCCGCGCCAGCACATCGAGCTGGGCGCCCGTGGTGCCCTTGGGGAAGCGGGTCATCGAGATCGCCATCATGCCGCGCAGCACGCGGGTGAAGCGATCCTTCTGCTCGGCTGTGGCCTTGCCGGTGAACATGGTGCGGGTGATGTCGGTGGTGCCCGACAGATACTGGGCGCCAGAATCGACCAGCATCAGTTCGCCGGGCTTCAGCTGCCGGTTGGTCTTTTCGTCGACCCGGTAGTGGATCACCGCGCCGTTCGGGCCGGCGCCGGAGATTGTGTCGAAGCTGACATCGACCAGCCCCGATTCCTCGCGCCGGAAACTCTCGAGCGCGGTGGCGATGCCGATTTCGTCGAGCTTGCCCTTGGGCGCCTCTTGGTCGAACCAGTGAAGGAAGCGGGCCATCGCCACGCCGTCGATCTTGTGCGCCTCGCGCATGCCGGCGAGCTCGGCCTCGTTCTTGCGCGCCTTCGGCAGCAGCACGGGGTCGCGCCGTTCGATCAGCTTGGCTTCGCTGACGCCGCTGATTGCGTTCGCCACAGCGACCGGCACAGTCGCCGGGTCGAGCATCACCCGCTTGTCGCCGGCGCCGAGTTTTCGCAAAGCGGCCACCATGGTCGCGACATCGGCAACCTTGGCCAGCCCTTTGAGGCCGTGGCGCAGCTCGGGCGTGATCTTCTCCTTATTGAAGAACAGCGTCGGCATGCCGGATTTCGGCACCAGCGCGAAGCACAGCACCACCGGGACGTGCGGCACGTCGCGGCCACGCAGGTTGAACAACCAGTTGATCGATTCCGGCACCGTCAGCACCAGGGCGTCGGCATTGTCCTCGCCCATGGTGGCGCGAATCTCAGCCAGCTTGTCCGGCGCGGTCTTGCCGGCGCGGTTGTGGCCGAGGAACTCGATGGCGGCGTTCGGCGGAAGAGGGCGGTCCGCCCAAGTCTGGTCGACCAGGTTGGCAACCGGCACCAGCGTGGCCTTGCCGGCCAGCTTCTTTTCGAGGTCGGCGACTTCGCTGGGCGTATGCAGCCAAGGGTCGAACCCCAGCTTGCCGTCCTTAGGCACGAAATCGGCGAGTTTTGGCGACAGCCCGCCCTGGCTCGCCTCCAGCACGGTGATCAGCTTGGTGTCGGTCTCGGCCGGCGCCTGCAGGGTGTAGCGGCCATCGACGAACAGCGCGGCCTTCTTTGCGCCGACAATGGCGAGGCCGGCCGAACCGGTGAAGCTCGTGACATATGCGAGGCGCGCCTCGCTGTCGGGCACCATCTCGCCGCGATGCGCGTCGGTACGCGGCACCAGGAATGCATCGACCCCGGCCTCCTGCATCGCCGCGCGCAGCGCTTTGAGGCGGGGCGCCACGGTCTTGGGATCGGTGCGGATATTGAAGCTCTGGTAGACGGTCGGGGCGAAGTCGCTGTCGGTCATGATGATTTGCCGGAAAATGGAATGGCGCGGACCCTAACAGAGGAGGGTGGGGCGCAAAAGCCAGGCCGGACCATTCATTCCCGGTTCAGCGGCCGGGTGGCATTGGCACGCCGGGGCTCCCTCAGGGAGAACAAAATGACTGAACGAAAGACTCTGTTCCGCAGGGTATTCGAATCGATGATCGAAGGCCGGACCAGACAGGCGCAGCGCTACATCTCCCAATACCTCCACGCCAATCCGACGCGGAACGAGTGGCGGCCTTGAGCCGATTCACCCGTTGTTAAGCCGCCCTGCACAATTGGCATGGCTGCCTTTCGCAACAACGACTTACCCGCGGGCTCTGTCCGCATTACATACCGAACGTCGAGAGAAGCTCGACTGAAGTGAAGGAACCGGGAGAACAAGATGCCCGAGAGCAAGAACGATTTCCGCAAGGCGCTCGGCAGCGTCATCGAAGCGCGGGGCCGCGAGGCTACCCGCAGCGTCGGTCGCAGCCGTGAACACCTGCTGCTCGGCGCGCTGACCAAGCGCCCGAACTAAAACCGACGCGCGTCAGCGCGGGGTTTGGACTATCTGTTTTGATGAGTCCCTGGATCGTGAGGTCCGGGGACTTTGCTTTGCGTGCGATACTGCTGGCAGACGGCCCCCTCCCGGCCTCCCCCATAAAGGGGGAGGTGAAGAGGCGAGGCTCTGTCTTCGATCGTGCCAAACGCACCGGCGAGGCACCTCCCCCTTCATGGGGGAGGATGGGAGGGGGCCGTCTCTATCAGTCGGCCTCGCTCAAACCCGCTCCAGCACCAGCGTCGTCCATTCCTTCTTCACGATCCTCTGGCGCAGCACGATGCCCTGCTGCGAATAGGCTGATATCACCCGGTTGGCCTGGGTGTTGAGAATGCCCGACAGGATCACCGTGGCGCCGATGGCGGTGACCTTGCGCATGCCGGGCGCCAAGGAGACCAGGGGGCCGGCGAGAATGTTGGCGACCACCATGTCATAGGGCGCACCGGCAGCGATCTGCCGGTGATCGAGCCCGGTCGCCTCGATGGCGATGATGTAGCGGCCGACGCCGTTGTCGCGGGCGTTCTCCACCGTGGTGGTCACGGCGATCGGGTCGATGTCGCTCGCCAGCACCGGCAAATGGGTGCGCTTGGCGAGGGCGATGGCCAGCACGCCCGTGCCGGTGCCCATATCGAGCATGGCGCGGAAGCGCTTGCGCTTCAGTGCCCGGTCGATGGCTTCGAGGCATCCGGTGGTGGTCTCGTGGTGGCCGGTGCCGAAGGCCTGGGCGGCGTCGATGCGGATGGCGGTGAGGCCTGATGGGGCAGGGTGTTCCTCGTGGCTGCCATGGACGTAGAAGCCGCCGGCGACCACCGGCTGCAGGCCCTCGAGCGATTTCGCCACCCAGTTGACCGTCGGGTCGATCGCCTCAACGGCAAAGCTCACATTGCCGCCCAGCGTCTCGCGGGCGATCCGGTTGAAGGCCTCGACATCCGGCGCGCTGTCGCAGGTCGCCTCGAACACCCACTCGCCGGTGTCCTCGTTCTCGTGCGCCGAGGCGGTGATGGCGATATCCTCGCGGGCCATGACGGCATCGACCAGCGCATAGGCCTGGTCCTTGGTCAGCGGGGTCGAGAGTTGCGAGAGCGTCATCGGGAAATGTCCTGTTCGCCGCTGTTTCAGGGCAGCGGCGTGCTAAGTCAATGGCCAGCCGCGCCCAGCGTTAAGCAGCGGCTTCGGCGCGATCGAGCGACAGGCTGGCCCAGACCGGCAGGTGGTCGGAGCCGGTCCGGGCGAGCGCGGTGCGATGCACCCCTGCCGCTTCGAGCTTGAAATCGCGGCTGGTGATGATGCGGTCGAGCTGCAGCATCGGGCGGCGCGAGTGAAAGCTCGGCCCCAGCGGGATCACGTCGTGGTGCCGCGCAAAGGCGACGAGGCTCTTGCCGTTCTCGGCCCACTGGTTGAGATCGCCCATGATCACGGTCGGCATGTGCTGCTCGAGCTTTTCGAGATGGCTGACGATGGCGTCGGCCTGCTTCATGCGCGAATTGCCGAGCAAACCCAGATGCATGCCGACAATGCGCAGGGCGATGCCGCCGATCACCACGTCGGCCATCACCGCACCGCGCGGCTCGAACGACGGCAGCTCGATGCGCTGCGGGTTACGTACCTCGATGCCTTTTTTCACCAGCAGTACATTGCCGTGCCAGCCGAGGCTCTGCTCGCGGATGCCGAAGCGCACCGGCATGTAGTTGGTGAAGTCGACGATCAGGTCGGGCGACAGCGTCGTGGCGCGTTCGCCGAAGCGCCGGTCGACTTCCTGCAGCGCCACGATATCGGCATCGATCTCGGCGAGGATCTTCATGATGCGCTCGGGCTGCCGGCGCCGATCGGTGCCGACGCTCTTGCGGATATTGTATGAGGCGACTTTGATCATTGGTTCCTGAGGCCCACGTCTAAAGGATGGGCGAGAACAGGCGGGCGGCCTGCGAGATGAAGCGTGGGATCGGGTGGCGCTTGAGCACTTCTTCTCTTGTCACCTTGCGGCAGTTGGCGAAGTCGGTTTCCAGCATCTTTTCCACTGATACGACCACGCTGGGGTCCGGCATCCACACCGTCATCTCGAAATTGATAGCGAACGAGCGGTTGTCGAAGTTCACCGTACCGACGCTGGCGATCTTGTCGTCCATCAGCAGCACTTTCTGGTGCAGGAAGCCCTTCTGGTAACGGTAGATGGCGATATCGTGTTCCACCATGGCGTCGGCATGGGCGTTGCTGGCGAGCCAGACCAGCAGATGGTCGGGTTTGGCGGGCAGCATGATGCGCACGTCGACACCGCGCAGGATCGCCGCGTAGAGCGCGGTGCGCATGTCGGTATCCGGCACGAAGTAGGGGCTGACGATCCACAGCCGCTGCTGCGCCTTGCCGATCACGTCGGCGAAGGCGATGGCGCAGGCCTCGAGCTTGTCAGCGGGGCCGGTCGCCATCACCAGCGCTGAAACATGGCCCGGTTCATCCACCGGATCGGGCGGCGGCAAGTTGAGCGCCTCGCCGGTGGCCCAGAGCCAATCCTCCTCAAAGATCAGCGCCACCGACGATGCGGCCGGCCCCTCGAGTTTCAGCTGGGTGTCGCGCCAGGCGCCGAAGCGCTCGTCTTCGCCCAGATACTCGATGCCGATATTGGCGCCGCCGGTCCAGGCGACCTTGCCATCCACCACCACGGATTTTCGGTGGTTGCGGTAGTTGATCCGCATCGGCCCGAACAGCCTGAGGAACTTGTGGCGATGGTTGAAGCCGAAGATCCGGATGCCCTCGGCCCACATCCGATCCTTAAACTCGCGGGAGAGGCCGCTGCTGCCGACATCGTCGTAGAGCATGTAGACCGCTACCCCGGCACGCGCCCGCTCCATCAGCGCGGCAGCCAGCCGCTGGCCAAGCGCATCGGCCTTCAGGATGTAGAACTGTACCAGAATGTAGGTTCTGGCGGCGGCGATGCCCTCGAAGATCGATTCGAACGTCGCCTCGCCATCCACCAGCAGCTCCGCCGTGTTGCCGGCGAGGAACGGCATGCCGGCGGCACGGCGCTGCACCGGCCATTGGGCCCCGGCCTCGCGGTCGATCACCGCCAGGTCCTCGCTGCGGATCAAACGCGAGGCGCGCACCTGCATGCGGGTCTGGGCGTAGCTGTCAAAATGCTTCCAGCCGAACACCAGGTAGACGATGGTGGTGGGGAAGGGCAGGAAGGCCAGCGACACCAGCCAGGCGATCGAGCCCTGCGAGGTTCGCGACACGCTGATCTCCCGCACCGCGCAGATGATGGCGAGGGCGTAGAAGCCGGCGAGCACCATCGCGATGATGGGGATGCTATCGACGACGGTCTCGACCGCTTCAGTCATGTCGACGACGTCGTTCATTGCCGCTCCACTGGTCTCAGTAAGACTAATAGCCGATGTGCCGGGAACGGCTAGAGCCGAGTTCGGCGCGCAAGATGGTTGCGCGTCGCGGCGAACCCCGCGAGACTAGCAGGCGGACCCTTTCCGGTCCGTCTTCCCGTCTTCGAAAGTCCCGCCAGTGTCGCCGCAACCGCCAATGCTCCGTCAGAACGCCATGACGGGAATTGCGTTCAAGCTGAGCTCGGTTTGCGTGTTCCTGGGGATGTCGAGCCTGCTCAAGGCCTCCGAGGGCATACCTGCCGGGCAACTGGTGTTCTTCCGATCGTTTTTCGCCATCCTGCCGATCATTGCCTACCTGATCTTGAAGGGCGAACTGGGCGTCGGCCTCACGACGAAGCACCCGCTGAGCCACCTGCTGCGCGGCCTGGTCGGCACCGGCGGCATGATGACCGGGTTTTTCGCGCTCACCCAACTGCCGCTCGCCGAGGCGATCACCATCAGCTACGCGACGCCGCTGCTGATCGTGGTGTTCAGCGCCGTATTCTACCACGAACAGGTGCGGCTCTATCGCTGGAGCGCCGTGCTCGTCGGCCTCGTCGGTGTCATCATCATCATCTGGCCGCGCCTCACGGTGTTTTCGGGCGGCATCGCCGATATGAGCGGCGCAACACTGGGCGCCGCTTCGGCGCTGGTCGCGGCCGGATTCGCCGCAACGGCGATGGTGCTGGTCCGCAAGCTCGTCGAAACCGAGCGCTCGGCCACTATCGTTCTGTACTTCTCCCTGACTTCGTCGGTGTTCGGGCTCGCCACCCTGCCGTTCGGCTGGGTGATGCCGACGACCGAGCAGTTCGCCCTGTTGATCGGCGCCGGCATTTTCGGTGGCATCGGGCAGATCCTGCTCACCGAATCCTATCGCCACGCCGATATGTCGGTGGTCGCCCCGTTCGAATATGCCTCGCTGATCCTCTCGGTGCTGATCGGCTACGTGATCTTCCACGATATCCCCACCGTCGAGATGCTGGTAGGAGGCGCCATCGTCGTCGGCTCCGGCCTGTTCATCATCTACCGCGAGCACAAGCTGGGCCTCGAGCGGAAGCGAGCCAGCGAAGTCAGCCCGCCGCAGTAGGGAGCCGGAAATGGACATCGTCGCGCTCGATCGGTTCATCGTGCTGGCCAAGCGCCAGACCTATGT
The DNA here is from genome assembly GCF_000970465.2 of Devosia insulae DS-56. Lineage (GTDB taxonomy): Bacteria > Pseudomonadota > Alphaproteobacteria > Rhizobiales > Devosiaceae > Devosia_A > Devosia_A insulae. Next base: position 1,232 of record NZ_LAJE02000260.1, on the reverse strand, counting down.
CGGCGATGGCATCAAAGCCGCAGCCAGCCGTACCGGCGCCCACGACCTGACCTTTGCCGACGGCGATTGGTCCTATCGCGACAGCTATTTCGGCGGCACCGACTTCCTCGGACAGGAAACCGTGTGGTTACGCGATGAGCCGGTCTGGGCGATGAACTATTATGGCTACATCCTGCGACCGGAGCTGATCGACGCCAGCCGGGCTGGTGCAACGATCAAGGCGGCGCTCTCCGCCATGTATGCCGAGGGCCGTTTCCTCGGCGGGTTCGAATGGAGCGGTCCGCACGGCATCTATCGCGACGCTTCGACGGGCGACGCCGCGCATTTCCATGGCCGAGAGGCGATCGAGGTCGGCCGCGTCGGGGCCTACGCACTCGACTATTTCGGCGGACTGGTGAAGCCCTAGCGGCCGCCAATCGCAGCACCATATCATCGGCAAACAGGAGAGTGCCGATGTACCATGCAATCGTCCGACGGGTTGTCAGCGGGCTGTTCGATGCCGTCAATCGTGGCGATGCGCAGCCGGTGCTCGATGGCTTCGCGCCGAGCTTCGAGCACATCTTCCTCGGGACGGGTGCACTGGGCGGGCGTCGCACCTCGCTCAGCCAGACCAGGAGCTGGTACGCGCGGCTCTATCGGCTGTTGCCCGACATCCATTTCGATATCGACCGTATCACCGTCAGCGGCACGCCGTGGAACACCCTGGCGGTGGTCGAGTGGCGGGAGCGCAACTCCGGCACCGACGGCGTGGTGACCACCAATCAGGGGATCCACGCCGTCCATATCCGCTGGGGCAAGATGACTCGCCTGATCATCTGCCCGGACACGACACTGCTCGTTGCGACGCTTGATCGACTGAAGCGGGCGGGCGTCGAGGAGGCGAATGCGCCGATGATCGAGGGGTAGGTGACGTTCAACCAATCAACAATACGGGCAGTCGGGGTTCCCTCTCCCGCTTGCGGGCAGGGCTATCGCATATGGAAAGCCACCGGCCATTGTGTGAGTGCCTTCTCCCCTTGTGGTCAGCGGACGAGGGCGTTCGCCCTCGCCGCGAGGTGCCCGAAGGGCGGATGAGGGGTCTCTCTCCGCGCACTCCAGCCGCTCGTCGCTTACGCTCCGACCGCGCTACACTTCGTTGCGCGGACCCCTCATCCGGCCTTCGGCCACCTTCTCCCACAAGGGGAGAAGGCCACCCAACTACTGTCAGTGCTCCTATGCGATAGCCCTGCGCT
>NZ_LAJE02000259.1 GCF_000970465.2 Devosia insulae DS-56 | reverse complement strand
ACCACCAGCTTCGCTGGTCCCCCTCCCCCGCCACGCGGGGGAGGATCAAGAAGAGGCCGCCGACAGATCCAGCCGCGGCAGCTTCACCGTGATCGCCGTGCCGCCGCCCTCGCGCGCCCGATATTCCGGCTCGCTGCCGCCGAACTGTCGCGCCAACTGTTTGACGATCAGCGCACCCAGCCCTTCCTGCCCGCTATGCGAAGCGATGCCGCGCCCATCATCTTCGACCGACAGCGCGATGACCCCGTCCTCGCCGCGCTCGAAGCGGATATGCACCGTGCCCGCCTGCCCCTCAGCGAAGGCGTGCTTCAGCGCATTGGTGACCAGCTCGCTGACCACGATCCCCAGCGTCGTTGCATCGCGCGCCGGGATGATCATGGGTTCGAGGTGCTTCTCGAAGGTCACCGCCTTGTCGGGCGGCATGGCGGCAGCGAGATCGTCGATCACGTCGGTCAGGAACTCGGCCGCGTCGGTGGTCTCGAGGTCGGGCCCGAGCCGCAGCCGCCGGTGTCCCGAGGCGATCGCCTGCACCCTGAGCTGCGCTGCTTCCAGCGCGTTGCGCACTTCGTCCGAAGCGGTGCGCGCCAGCTGCAGGCCGAGCAGCGACGACACCGTCGCCAGCGAGTTGCCGATCCGGTGGTTGGTATCCTGCAGCAGCGTCTCGAGCCGGGCCCGTTCGCGCTCGGCGTGCCCCCGCGCCTCCTCGACTGCCGCCGTGCGCTCGCGCACATGCGCCTCGAGTTCCTCGTTCGCGGTCCTCAGCCGGTTCTGCTGCTGCGCCAGCGCTACCACCTTGCGCTGCGTGCGCGACAACAGCGCATAGGTGAGGATCGCCGCGGCGGCGAGGGCAGCAAGGATGGTGGCGACCAGGAGCTGGCGGTAGAATTCCATCCGGCTGTTGCGCTCGATCAGCTTGTCGTCTTCCTCGCCGATCACCTGCCGCACCACGCTGCGGATCCGCTCCATCAGCTCGAGCCCGGTATCGGAGCGCAGCAAGGCCAGCGCTTCGGCATTCTGCCCCGATGACATCAGCTCGATGGTGCGCGCCATTTCCGCTCGCTTGGCGTCGAGATCGGGCACCAGCGCCTCGAGGCGGCTGAGCTGCGTGGGGTTGTCGCTGATCAGCGCCAGGAGGCTCTGGTAGGTCTGGCTGAGGTTGCCAACGGCGATGTTGTAGGGCTCGAGATAGGCTTCGTCGCGGGTGATCAGGTAGCCGCGCTGCCCCGTTTCGGCATCGACCACCGCCAGCATCAGCTCGCTCGCCTGCCGCCGGATCTCGTAGGTCTTGGCGATGTCGGCGAGCTGGCTGTCGACCGTGCGCACCATATAGAGCGACGCCGCCACCGCCACCAGCACCAGCGTCAGCGACGCCACGATGGCGACGCGCCGCACCACGCCGCGCCGCGGCGCGGCGGTCTCGACGGACTGGGTGCTGACATCGAGCATCAAGGCGCCGTCCTCATCCGGGGATGGTGCTGCTGAGGCCGGTTTTGCCCCCCGGACCAAGCAATGATCGATAGATGCCTAGCCCCGGGCGGTGGCAACAATGCGGCCCCATCATATCAGCGGCCGCTTCCGGTCGGTGAGGCCGCCCCAGCCGGCAATATCGGCCAGGGCCCCGGGGTCGAGCACCTCGCAGGCCCGGTCATGCCAGCGGATCAGCTGTCGCTCGGCGAGCTTGCGCAACGTCTTGTTGGTGTGAACGATCGACAGCCCCAGCGTGTCGGCCACATGCTGCTGGGTGATCGGAATCAGGTGCTTGGAGGCCTTGGCCTGCCCCACCTGCTCGGCCCGCTGGTGGAGGAAGGCGATGAGGTAGGCGGCCCGCTCCATGGCGCTGCGCCGCCCGACGCTCAACAGGTTCTCGTCGAGCATCCGTTCCTCGCGCGAGGCCAGCCAGGTGATGTCGAAGGCGAGGCCGGGATGGTTCTCGAACAAGGTCGGCAGCGTATCGCGCTGGAACACGCACAGCACCACCGGCGACAGCGACTCCACCGAGTGCTCCATCTCGCCGATCACCGAGCCCTGCAGCCCCACCAGGTCGCCGGGCAACAGGTAGTTGAGAATCTGCCGGCGCCCATCCTCCAGCGTCTTGAAGCGGAAGGCCCAGCCCGACAGCAGCGTGAACAGCTGCGCGCTATGCGCCCCCTCGGAGAGGATGGCGGAAGCGGGTTCGCTTACCAGTTCACCGCGCTTGAAGCTCGAGACGAACTTCAGCTCCTCCGGCGTGAAATCGCGAAAGTGCTCGTTCTCCCGGAGGGGACACGCTTCACAGGGGATGCGGCGGGCATGGGCGACAGTGGCCAGGGCAATGCTCACGACTGAGGAACCATGGGAGCATGCAGCAACGGCGAACGAACGCAACTGCTTCGATCAGCCAAACTTCTCAGGCGCATGTCTTTGTTAAATGACCGGGGCGAGCCGACGATGAACGATGCGCGCCACCACCGCGTCATGGAACCACAAATGCAAGGACTGCATGCCCTCGTCGTCGAGGAGGAGTATCTCGTCGCCGCCGGGATCGAACAGACCCTGCGCGCCGCCGGCGCCGCCGACGTGACCATCAGGAATAACGCGAATACTGCCCGCGCCCTCGACTTCTCAGGCTTTGCCCTCGCGGTGATCGAGGCCCGCTTCGGCAGTGCCGACGCTGTGGCGCTCTGCGCCGCGTTGCGGGCGGCGCGCGTACCAGTGGTGGTGACTTCGGCCGATGTGGCCGTCCAGGCCTTGTTCACCGGCGCAACCCCGCTTGCCAAGCCGTTCGATACCGAGGCCCTGCTGGCGGCCTGTGTGGCCGCCAGGCGACGTGAGGTCAAGTGAAGCGCGGGATGGTGGTGACCTGTGCCGACACCGCGTCCGGCCCGTAATCGCCTTCGCCGGTGACCTTGAGCAATTCCTGCAGCTTGGTGCGGGCGCGGCTGACCCGGCTTTTCATCGTGCCGATGGCGCACTTACAGATCTCGGCTGCTTCTTCGTAAGAGAAGCCGGAGGCGCCGATCAGGATGATCGCCTCGCGCTGGTCGTCGGGCAACTGATCGAGCGCCCGGCGGAAATCGCCCAGGTCCATGATCCCATATTGCGAGGGATGCACCGCCATGCGCTCGGTGAAGGCCCCGTCGGTGTCCTGCACCTCACGGCCGCGCTTGCGCATCTGGCTGTAGAACTCGTTGCGAAGGATGGTGAACAACCACGCCTTCATGTTGGTGCCCATCTCGAAGCTGTCCTGCTTCGCCCAGGCCTTCATCACCGTGTCCTGCACCAGGTCGTCAGCCTTGTCGTGGCGCCCCGACAGGGACACCGCAAAGGCCCGAAGACTTGGCAGTGTAGACAGCAGTTCTCGCTTGAAGCTCGGCTTCTCGGCGTCCATGGCGTTATTTACCCTTCGCGGGCTTGGACTGCTTTTCCACCGTGTCGAGCTGCTCGAGCAGATCGATCAGCCTGGATGGGATTTCTTCGCTCTGTACCGCTCCGTAGAGCGCCCGCAGCTTGTTGCCGATGTCGGAATTTGGCCCCAGTCCATCGTCGCCGCGTCGCCGTAGCATGCCCAAATCATTCATTGTTGTTTTGTCTCGCATAAACCCTTCGCCCCACAGCAGGATCTGACGCCCCATACTCCAGCCGCGGCAGACTAAATGCGCGGTGGCAAAAAAAGTTCCGAACATGCTGGAACCAAGTTTTCCGCATCCCCGTTCTTCAGCATGGTAAGCTCTAAAAGCGTCACGGGAGAAGAATATCCATGTCCCTTTCCACGCGGATCGCTCCGCATCTTCCTTATCTGCGCCGGTTCTCGCGCGCCGTCACCGGCTCGCAGACGTCTGGCGACGCCTATGTGGCGGCAACCCTCGAAGCCTTGATTGCCGATCTCAGCATTTTCCCCGAGTCCAGCAACGACCGGATTGCGCTCTACCGGCTCTATTCGGCGCTGTTCTCCAGTTCGGCCATTCGCGTGCCGGAGCCGACCTCGAGTTTCCCCTGGGAGACGCGGGCAGCGGCGAACCTCGCCAACCTCGCGCCCCGTCCGCGACAGGCCTTCCTTTTGGTAGCGGTAGAAGGCTTCAGCCACGACGAGGCATCCGAGATCCTCGATGTCACCTCGGCCGAGTTCGCCGACCTCCTGTCGCAGGCCTCCGCCGATATCTCGCGCCAGGTGGCGACTGATATCCTGATCATCGAAGATGAACCGCTGATCGCCATGGACATCGAGCAGATGGTCGAAGGGCTCGGCCACCGCGTGGTCGGCATCGCCCGCACCCATAAGGAAGCAGTGGCGCTCTATCACAAGACCCAGCCGCGCATGATCCTCGCCGATATCCAGCTCGCCGACGGCTCGTCGGGTATCGATGCGGTCAACGATATCCTCCACGCCCATCCGATCCCGGTGATCTTCATCACTGCGTTCCCGGAGCGGCTGTTGACCGGCGAGCGGCCGGAGCCGACCTTCCTCGTCACCAAGCCGTTCAACCCGGACATGGTGCGGGCGCTGATCAGCCAGGCGCTGTTCTTCGACGAAGGCTCGCGCGCCGCGGCCTGACGAAACTCCGGACGCCCCTCCGGATTTGGGCCGGGCTCTGCCCGGCTCTTTTTTTGCGCGCGAGTCACGGGGCTCTCGCTCCAACTCCCCGTCCACGACACATCATCCACCGCGGAACTCAACCAGCGCCCGGCCGTTACTCCTGCGAGAGATCAATGGAGTAACAAGAATGTTGCAATACGCACTGCTCTTCCTGGTCATCGCGATCGTCGCCGGCGTGCTCGGCTTTGGCGGGATCGCCGGTACCGCGTCGGGTATCGCGCAGATCCTGTTCTTCCTGTTCCTCGCCTTCCTGGTGATCTCGCTGATCATCGGCCTGTTCCGGCGCGCGTCGTAGAGCCCGTTCAGCGCTTTACGCCTCGGGCGAACAACTCGGACCGTCCTTAGCCGGGTCCGCGGTCTGAGGTGGCAGCGGCTCCGTCCAAGTGGATGGGGCCGCTAGCTTTTGCGTGCAGCGCGACAATTTCCCGGGGCGCTCTGTCGAATCCCGATCACCTGGTTCGATTAGAGGTAAACGTCTATGCCGCCCTGAGGAGAGAGCCATGACCCAATACCTCGTCGCCATCCACCATCCCGATGATTTCGAGCCGTTTTCCGAAAGCGATGAGACGCGTCGCGACATCGCCGACCTCAACGTCGCCATGCAGGCGGCCGGCATCGTGAGGTTCGTCGGCGGCCTCGATCGCCCGGGCGCGGCGAAAGCCGTACGCCGCAAACCCGAAGGTGGCCTGCTGGTCACCGACGGTCCCTATATTGAAACCAAGGAGCATGTCGGCGGCTTCTGGGTGCTGGAGCTGCCCGACATGGACGCCGCGCTGGATTGGGGCAAGCGGGCAGCGGTCGCGTGCCGCGCACCGGTCGAGGTGCGGGCATTCGGCACGTTGGAAGATCGGGATAAGGGGCGCTGAGGTTTCGCACCGGCGGCGCCACAACGCCCCCTCGCCCCTCTGGGGAGAGGGCGGCGAATGAGGCCAACGGCCTCATTCGCGGGGGTGAGGGGCGCCAAGCGCGCTGAAATCGGCGCCTGGCATCGCAGCAGCATTATCCGGTGTGCTTGGCTACCCCTCACCCTAACCCTCTCCCCAGAGGGGAGAGGGGACACAAAAGCCCCGCCGTAGCGGGGCTCAGTTTTCATTGCTGTCCGAACCGCTTAGTGCAGGCGGTTGAACCAGTCGTCGACTTCTCGCTCGGCCTCTTCCTGGGCCTTGCCGTAGCGTTCCTGGATCTTGCCGCTGAGCTGCTTGCGGCTGCCCTTGATGATGTCGAGGTCATTGTCGGTCAGCTTGCCCCACTGGGTCTGGACCTTGCCCTTGAACTGCTCCCAGTTGCCTTCCATCTGGTTCCAATTCATTTGCAATCTCCTTCTCGTCTGCTGAGGAAAACGAGCCGCCGTAACCGGTGGCTGCTACAGGACTAACGCCTCTTCGTACGAGGGGTTCCGCAAAACTCTTGCCACAAGGCGCGGCATTGGGTTTGTTGCCGCGGATGCAGAACCCCCTCGCTCCGCCCGTCGTCGAAATCTCCGATCTCCATAAGTCCTACGGTCCGCTCGAGGTGCTGAAGGGTGTTTCGCTCACCGCTCGCCAGGGCGAGGTGGTGGCGCTGATCGGCTCCTCCGGCTCGGGCAAATCCACCCTCTTGCGCTGCATCAACATGCTCGAAGTGCCCGAGGCCGGTACGGTGAAGGTCGGCGGCGAGGAGATTGCGCTGACCGGCACGCCGCCGCACAGGAAGCCCGCCGACGAGCAGCAGATCCGCCGCATCCGCTCCGAGCTCGGCATGGTGTTCCAATCGTTTAACCTGTGGAGCCACATGACCATTCTGGGCAATGTCATGGAAGCGCCACTCAAGGTGCAGAAGCGCGACAAGGCCGAGGTCGAGGCCGAGGCGCTGGAAATGTTGGCCAAGGTGGGCATCCGCGAGAAAGCCGGCAGCTACCCCAGCCAGCTCTCGGGCGGCCAGCAGCAGCGCGCCGCCATCGCCCGGGCGCTCTGCATCAACCCAAAAGTCATGCTGTTCGACGAGCCGACCTCGGCGCTCGATCCCGAGCTCGAAGTGGAAGTGCTGCGGGTGATCAAGCTGTTGGCCGACGAAGGGCGCACCATGATCCTTGTCACCCACGACATGCAGTTCGCCAAGACCATCGCCGACCGCGTGGTCTTCCTGCACCAGGGCAAGATCGAGGAAGAAGGCACCGCGGCCGAAGTGTTCGGCAACACCCGCTCGCCCCGCCTCAAGCAGTTCCTCAGCGCCGCCGGTCACGGCTGACACGCCTCACCCCGGACTGCTGAGACGGCTGATTGCAACAATTCACAAACGATTGACCGAACGGTAAAAAGCGCTAGCGTTGCGCTTCAAGTGCCGCCTGAGCTGCGGCACGACCCGATAAGCCGGTTCACACCGGCCACAACGCCGGCCAAAGACCGGCGGTACGACAGGAGAGACTATGAACAAGCTCGTTCTGGCGGCAGCTGCGGCTGCTCTCGCCATGTTCGCGACTGGTGCCAATGCGCAGGCCATCCGCATTGCCACCGAAGGCGCATATGCGCCTTGGAACTTCCTCGATGAAGCCGGCAAGCCCGCCGGCTTCGAAATCGATCTCGGCAACGAGATCTGCAAGCGCGCCGCGCTCGAATGCGCCTTCCAGGTCAACGAGTGGGATTCGATCATCCCCAACCTCGTGGCCGGCAACTACGACCTGATCATGGCCGGCATGTCGATCACCGATGAGCGCAAGCAGTCGATCGACTTCACCACCAACTACTTCCCGCCCGATCCGTCGCACTACATGGTGCGCACCGGCACTGCGCTCGATTTTGCTGCGCTGACCGGCAAGAGTATCGGCGTGCAGGGCGGCACCATCCAGGCCGGTTACGCCGAGACCACCTTTGGCGGCACCAACACCATCAAGTCGTTCGAGACCGCCGACCAGGCGCTGGCGGACCTCAATGCTGGCAATGTCGACGTGGTGCTCGCCGACAGCTCCTATATCTCCGAGATCGTCGCCGGTTCGGGTGGCGCCATCGAGGTGGTGGGCCCCGAAGTGATGCTGGGTGGCGGCGTCGGCGCCGGCGTCCGCAAGGCCGATACCGAGCTGCGCGACAAGGTCACCGGGGTCATCGACGAAATGAAGAAGGACGGCTCGCTCGACGCGCTGATCATCAAGTGGTTCCCGGACAAGGCGCCGGGCCCGATCTTCGCCGGCGGCTGACCCCTCACATAATGGCGGGGGCGGGTCTTCCCGCCCCTGTCGCTTTACAGGACCCCTATGGTCGATCTTCTGCCGCAATGGCTCCAGAACGTCCTCGGCGAGGACGTGCTGTTCTGGCTGGGCTACTTCACCAACGGCAAGCATCTGAGCTGGTATGCGAGCGTCCAATATACGCTGGCCGCCGGCGCCATCGGTGCGGTCGTGGCGCTGGGCCTCGGCGTGCTCTCGGCTGCTGGCCGCAACTCGCGCTTTGCTGGCTTCCGCCTGCTCGGCAAGGCCTATACCAATTCGCTGCCAGGCATCCCGGACGTGCTGTTCTTCCTGTTCTTCCCGCTGGCCTTTGAGCAGGCGGTGGAATGGATCCGTGCCCAGGCGGTCTGCACCCCCGCCGAGCTGGCGCTTGGCCGATGGCCGCTCTGCCCGGACGCCAACCTGATCTTCGGCAGCGTCGAATACCTGATCC
>NZ_LAJE02000258.1 GCF_000970465.2 Devosia insulae DS-56 | reverse complement strand
CCTCAAGGCGGAGGGGAACTCACCTGTTTCGATGGAACGACAGCTGGCCCAGGACGGAGTAGGTCAAGCCGCCAGCGCCTCGCGCGGCACGGCGTGCAGCGCCGCCGGCTGGAACAGCATCTTCACGTAGTTGCGCGCCATCAGCATCTGCTCGGGCAGCACTGAGGGGTCGCCGAGCGACTTGCTCATGATGATGCCGCCATCAATGGCGCAGGTGATGTTGCGCGCGATGCGGCCGGGGTCCACCGGTTCGCGCAGCGGGTAGGCCGCGACGATCTTCTCGATCATGGTCCGGAAGAAGCCGTTCCAGTCTTCGACGATCGAGCTGACCATGGCACGCACCTCGCGATTGAACAGCTGGTCCTGGTAGCTCATCGTCGCGACGAGGCAGCCGGGATGTCCGCCGGGCATCGCGGCCATGTGCTCGGCGAACAGCGTCAGCCCGATCAGCAGCTGCTGCAGCGGATCGTCGCTGAGCTCGGCTGCCCGGCCGAAGATCTCGTCGACCAATTGCCCGAGGCGGCCGCGGTGGCGGGCGAGCAGGCCGCGCGCCAGCTCGTTCTTGTCGTGGAAGTGATAGAAGAAGCCGGACTTGGTGATCCCCGCCTCGGCGATGATCTCGTCAATCGAGGTGGCGCCAAAACCTTTGGCGAGCACGCCGGCTTCGGCGATGTCGAGGATGCGCTCGCGCGTTGCATTGCCTTTACGCATGCTGGTTCCTCCAGAAAACCGTACCGCCGGTGCAGTTCTCGGGCCGATCGACCCATCCCGGCATCTCACCCCGACGGCCATGCGCCGGACTACGAAGTTGTTGTGGCTTGCTAATTCCGCTGGCGCGCGAACCGCACCACGCACTCGCTATCGTCCCGACCGAAGTCATCATATGTTTTGTTGAAAGCGGGGCGCGCTGAGGAATTTGACGATGACGACCATCGACCTGGATGAGAGCCCGCTGGCCATCCGCCACAATACCGATCCCGGCTTCATCCGGCGCCTGCTGCGCCGCGCGCTGCAGCGGCACCGGGAACGCGCCACCCTGACCGGTCTCAGCCGCATGCAGCCGCATCTGCTGCGCGACATGGGGATTGAGCCCGGCGACATTTTTGATGCGCTCGATGGCAAGCGCAGCTCGGTGCTGTTCAATCCGATGCGAAAACCCGACCATCGCTAACCCCGCACTGCCCGCCAGGCGGCGATGATGGCATCGGCCGAAAGGTCGATGTCGGCTTCGGTGGTGGCGCCTGAGGTGACCGAAATCCGCATCACCCAGTCGCCATGCCAGGCAGCGCCGCCGGCAAAGCACACGCCGCCGGCCTGCACGCCCGCAATCACCGCCTCGGTCAGGGCCTTGCGCGTCGCCGCGTCGCCCGCGCCGAAATCGACGATCAGCTGGTTGATGGTCACCTCGTTGCGAAGATTGATGCCGGGCTCGGCGCTCAGCCGCTCCGCCATCCGTTTGGTCAGCGCGCAGTGCCGCTCCACCAGCTCCGCCACGCCCTGCCGCCCCAGCGTCTTCAGCATCGCCCAAACCGGCGTGCCACGGGCCCGGCGCGACAGTTCCGGCACGAACGCCGAGGGCACCCGGTCGGTCGGGCTGATGGTCGGCAGGTAGCTTGCCCATTGCGTCATGGCGCGCTGATGCGCCTCACGGTCGCGCACGATGGCGAAGCCGGAATCATACGGCACCTGCAGCCATTTGTGGCCGTCGGTGACCCAGGAATCCGCCGCCTCGATGCCCGTGGTCAGGTGCTTGAGCGCCGGCGTGGCGCGGGCCCACAGCCCGAACGCCCCGTCGACATGCACCCAGGCGCCGGCGGCGTGGGCAATCGGGATGATGTCTTCGAACCGGTCATAGGCGCCGGTGTTGATCTGCCCGGCCTGGGCGATAACGATCTTCGGGCCGCTCAGGCCCCTGAGCGCCGCGTCGAGCGCTGCCACGCTCATCCGGCCTTGCCCATCGGTAGCAACGCGGATCAGCCGGCGGTAGCCGAAGCCGATCAGCTGCAGCGCCGAAAACATCGAGGAATGTGCGTCGTCGCCGATCAGCACATGCACCGGTGGCGCGCCGAACAGGCCATCGGCATCGGGGTCCCAGCCGGCATCGAGCAGCACCCGGGTGCGCGCCGCGGCGAGCCCGACAGCGCCGGCGACGGTGGCCCCAGTGGTAAAGCCGATCGAACTCTGGCGCGGCAGGTCGAGGATATCGAGCAGCCAGCGCTCAGCCACTTCCTCCATCGCGGCGGCTGCCGGAGTCGGGGTGTGATAGCCGGCATTCTGCCCCCAGGCGCTGACCAGCCAGTCGGCGGCGACCCCCGCCGGATGCGAGGCGCCCATCACCCAGCCGAAGAACCGCGGCCCGGTGATCGGCATCAACCCGCCCTGGCTGCGCCGGACCAGCTCCTCGAGCACATCGAGCGGCGCGGCGCCCTGTTCAGGCACCGGCTCGAGCAGCCGGTCGCGCATTTCGGCGTAGCCGTGGTCCGGGCGCCCGGCATGGTCGTTGAGCGAGGCGCGATAGTCGACGGCATGGTCGACAGCGCGGTTCAGCAATGTGCGTAGATCGTAAGTCATAATATGACCTCCCCGATATGCCGGAGAAATCATAGCGCACCTGAAGCCAAGATGAACAAGGGCCCGGCACCCCCTCGGGGTACCGGGCCCTCTCGAACTAACGCCAGGGCTGTTAGGCGGCGAGCTTCTTGAGGATCGCGGCGCCCATCTCTTCGGTGCCGACGGTCTTGCGGTTGTCCTGCGCGATGTCGCCGGTGCGGAGGCCATCTGCCAGCACGCTCGAGATCGCCGCCTCGAGCCGGTCGGCCAGCGCCACCAGGTTGAACGAATAGCGCAGCGCCATGGCGAACGAGGCCAGCATGGCGATCGGGTTGGCAACGCCCGTGCCGGCAATGTCGGGCGCCGAGCCATGCACCGGCTCATACAGCGCCTTGCGCTTGCCGGTCACCGCATCGGGGGCGCCGAGCGACGCCGAGGGCAGCATGCCGAGCGAGCCGGTGAGCATCGCCGCCGCATCCGACAGGATGTCACCGAACAGGTTGTCGGTGACCATCACGTCGAACTGCTTGGGGTTGCGCACCAGCTGCATCGCCGCGTTGTCGGCGAGGATGTGGTGGAACTCGACATCCGGATAGTCCTTGGCCACCGCCTGCGCGACTTCGTCCCACAACACGCCCGACTTCATGACGTTCTTCTTGTCGGCCGAATGCACCTTGTTCTTGCGGGTGCGGGCGAGGTCCATGGCGACGCGGACGATCCGGTCGATTTCGTAGGTCTCGTAAACCTGCGTATCGATGGCGCGCTTCTGCCCGTTGCCGAGATCGGTGATGGTCTTGGGCTCACCGAAATAGACGCCGCCGGTCAGCTCGCGCACGATCAGGATGTCGAGACCCTCGATCAGCTCACGCTTCAGCGACGAGGCGTCGGCCAGCGCCGGATAGCAGATCGCCGGACGGAGGTTGGCGAACAGTTTCAGATCCTTGCGCAGGCGCAGCAGGCCCGCTTCCGGGCGCTTTTCATAGGGCACCTTGTCCCATTTCGGCCCGCCGACCGCGCCGAAGATCACTGCATCGGCGGCGAGCGCCTTCTGCATGTCCTCTTCCGAAATCGCCTCGCCATGCGCGTCATAGGCGCACCCACCGACAAGGCCCGAATCGAAGCTGAAATCCGTCTCGCCCTGGCTGTTGAGCCAGGCGATCACCTTCTCGACCTCCTTCATGATCTCGGTGCCGATGCCGTCGCCGGGGAGCAGGAAGAGTTTCTGGGCCATATCGAAAATCTCGTGGTTAGGAGGAAACGCCGTCGAGGCGCTTATTAAGGAAGTAGCGGCGCGAGCCGACAGGCTGGCCCTCGATCGTGCCGAAGACGGTGTAGCCAAGCTTTTCGTAAAAGCCGCGCGCCTGAAAGTCGAATGTATCGAGCCAGATGCCCGCCAGCCCGCGTTCGCGGGCGTAGGCCTCGGCCTGCCGCATCAGCGCCGTGCCGTGGTCCTGGCCGCGGAACGCGGCATCCACATGCAGCAGGTCGATGGCCAGCCAGTCGAGTGCCACCGTGCCGGTTAGCCCGCCGACGATCTGCCCATCGGGAGATTTGAGATGCAGCGCTACGGTCTGTCGCAGCGGCGTGCGGCCGCCCATATGTTCGCGGTTATAGGCCCGCAGCGGCTCCAGCACCGCATCGACATCGGCCTTGTCGGGATCGAGCTTGAGCGCGATCTCCATGATCAGTCGCCATGCGCGCCGATGCGCGCGGTCACTTCGATCTCGACCTTCATTTCCGGCCGCGTCAGCCCGCAGACCAGCATGGTCGCGGCCGGGCGGATATCGCCGAAGATCTTGCCGGCGACTTCCACCAGCCCGTCGTAATGGGCCATGTCGGTGATGTAGTAGCGCACCCGGACCGTGTCCTTGATGGTCGAGCCGGCTTCCTCGAGCGCGTGCGAAATGGTCGAGAAGGCGTTGCGGGCCTGCTCGCGCACATCCTCAGGCATCACCATGGTCTTGTAGTCGTAGCCGGTGGTGCCCGACACATAGATCAGGTTGCCGTCGACGAGCGCGCGCGAGTAGCCGATCTTGGCTTCGAACGGCGAGCCGGACGAGATGTGTATGACCATGGCTGTATCCTTTGGCTTAGAGCCAGGGGCGGTCGCTGGCCATCTTGCCTTCGAAGCTCGAAATCGCCGGATCGGCCTTCAGCGTCGTCGCGATGTCGTCGAGGCCCTCGAGCAGCGTCTGCTTGCGCGATGGATCGATATCGAAGTGTAGCGAACCGCCGTCCGGTCCCCTGATCGTCTGGCTCTCGAGATCGACGCTGATGGTGGCGTTCGAGCCGCGCTCCGCGTCGTCCATCAGCAGCGCCAGCTGCTCAGGCGTCACCACGATCGGCAGAATGCCGTTCTTGAAGCAGTTATTGTAGAAGATGTCGGCAAAGCTGGTCGAGATGACGCAGCGCACGCCGAAATCCAGGAGCGCCCAAGGCGCATGCTCGCGCGACGAGCCGCAGCCGAAATTATCGCCGGCGACGATGATCTTGGCCTGCCGATAGGCCGGCTTGTTGAGCACGAAGCTCTCGTTCTCGGTGCCATCTTCATTATAGCGCATCTCGGAGAACAGGGCGGTGCCGAGCCCGGTGCGCTTGATGGTCTTGAGGTACTGCTTGGGAATGATCATGTCCGTGTCGATGTTGATGATCGGCAGCGGCGCGGCGACGCCCGTCAGGCTCGTGAACTTTTCCATGGCAGTACCCCTTTCGGTGCGGCTGTAATGAAGCAACAGGGCCCGGGAATCAAGTCGTTCGCGACTGGAGCATTCCACGGCTTGGTTGACTCTGAGAAGCTGTTGGCGAGCTTGGCACCAGGTAGCGACCTAAACTCGGTGTCATCCCCGCGAAAGCGGGGAACTCCGTTTGCGATCGTGCAGCCGGCACGAAAACGGAGGTTCCCGCTTTCGCGGGAATGACCCGGTGGGTGGTGCTCGCCCCGTGTTTAGAATGCGTCCAGCTTTTGCGGGGATGACACCGCAAGTCGTGCAGCTTGCCGCTGACCGCGCCTACCCCAGTCGCGGCAGGTTACGGCCCATGTCGCCCTGCTCGATCTCCCGCGCCTCATCGAGGCTGAGCATCGGCACACCGTCGCGGATCGGAAACGCCAGATGCGCCGCCACCGAGATCAGCTCGGTGCCGTCGGCCGAGAGCGTCAGCCGGGTCTTGGTCAAAGGACAGACCAGCATTTCGAGCGTCTTCACATCCACCACGTGGCGGAGATTGGCCGCTGCCTCTGCCGGGGTTTGTGCGCTCAATTGAGCGGCGAGGCCCGGTCGTCGCCCTTGGCCATCTCGAACTCGGCCATGGCGATCAGCGTCTCGGCCCGGGTTTCGAGCGTATCGGCCTCGAGCAGCGCCTGCTTTTCGGCGGCGCCATAGGGCGAGACCATGGCGCAGAAGTTGACCAGGTCGGCCGTGCCGGTCTTTTCGATCTCGTCCCAGTTGAGGTCGAAATTGCCGAACTCGGCATAGTCGCGCATCATCTTGAGGAAGCGCGGCCGATCCACCGCCTCCTCGCCGAACTCGCGGTCGAAATCCGAAGCAAAAGCATCCGTCGCGATCATGCCGCGCCGGAACGGCGTCATGGTCGGCATTTCCTTCAAAAGCTCGAACCGGCACAGCCCCTCGAGGATGACGAAGTAGCGGGCTTCCTCGACCTCCTCGAAATGGCTGATCCGCCCCACCGTACCGATGCGCTGCAGCGGCGCCCGGCCCTTCGGGCTTTCCTCAGACGTGTCGCGCGGCTGGATCAGGCCGATCAGCCGGTCGCCGCGCAGTGCATGGTCGATCATTTCGACATAGCGCGGCTCGAAGATATTGAGCGGCCGCCGGGCATAGGGCAGCAGCAGGGCGCCGGTCAGCGGGAACAGCGGCACGCTGGCGGGCAGGTCGGCGGGAGAATTCGGTCGCTTCAACACGAGGCGCCTCCGGGAGCGTGGTCAGGAAAGTCGTAAAACTTTCCCGGTTCGACCGCGCGATAATCAAAAAACTTGGAGCCACTCCGGCTCCTCGCGAGATACGAAACTGGCGCCATCATGGCTCCAGTGCAATCAATGGCTCAGCTGAACAGCAGCGCCGACAGCAGCCGACGGCCCTTCAGCGTGGCGGGGTCCTTGGGGCCCCAGGCTTCGAACAGTTCGAGCAGCTTCTTGCGCGCCCCGTCTTCGTTCCAGGTGCGGTCGCGGCGCATCAGCGCCACCAGCGCTTCGGCGGCTTCCAGCCGCTTGCCCTCGGCATTGTATTTCACCGCGAGGTCGAACCGCGCCTGATGATCGTCGGGGTTGTTTTCGAGCTGCGCGGCGAGCTCGTCGGTTTCGCTGAGCTCCGCCGCCTCGCCGAGCAGCTTCAGTGCGGCGAGCGTCGAAGTGTAATCGTCACCCTTGCGCCCCTCTTCCGGCATGGTGTCGAGCACGGCCTGCGCCTGGTCCGGCTCGCCGGCGGCAAGGAATACCTTGGCCATCCCGACGATCCCGGGGGCGTTCTCCGGCTGATGCTGCAGCACCATGCCGTAGATCTGCGCCGCCTGGTTGAGGTCGCCGACCTTCAGCGCCTCGCCGGCGGCAGTGAGCGCATTGGCGATCTCTTCCTCGATCGAGCCGGCCTGCGGCTGGCCAGCCGGCGCCCCCGAGATCACCTTGTCGGCAAAGCGCCGCACCTCGCTCTCGGGGATCGCCCCGAGAAACGCATCGACCGGCCGGCCGCCGGCAAAAGCGAACACGGCGGGAATGGACTGGATGCCGAGCTGCCCGGCGACCCCTGGATTCTCGTCGATATTGATCTTCACCAGCCGGATCTTGCCGGCCTTTTCGTTGATCACCTTCTCGAGGTTCGGCGTCAGCTGGCGGCACGGGCCGCACCACGGCGCCCAGAAATCCACCAGCACCGGGGCCTCCAGCGAGGCATCGATCACGTCTGCCTTGAAGGCGCGATCGGTCGAATCCTTGATCAGGGCGCCAGCGGGAGGCGCCGAATTTTGTGGGGCCGGGTTGAGGTCGTTGAAGGACATGCTGTGCTTTTCCTGCCGCGACGGGCCACTGAGAGGCCTGTCTTTCCTTGGTTTTCTTGCGCCCCGATGGGTATCGGACGCAAGCTTTTTCCCGGGCGTGATGAGACCAGAATTATGGGTTGCAAACCCGCTTTCGATTGGGCATATAGGCGCGCGGTTCGGCGCTGCCAAGTTTCCCACGGGAACGAAGCATCGTAAAGAGCCGATGGAGTGCGGGTGTAGCTCAGGGGTAGAGCATAACCTTGCCAAGGTTAGGGTCGAGGGTTCGAATCCCTTCGCCCGCTCCAATATCCTCCCTGTACCTCAGGGATGTGACGATAAGGCCGGGCCAACAGCCCGGCCTTCGTTTTTCTGCGGCGTGCTCGCGGCGTCAGTTACTTGCGGCCCCACCTGTGTTTGTCTGTAGGTCAGCGACGAGGGAAGCGCGCTTGGTGAACAGCACTCATGCCGAACGGATCCACGCGCTCTGGGATGAGCTGTCGGATTTCGACGTCAGCCAATCAGAGGCTGCCGCCGCTCACCTGATGCAGAGCCTCGTCGGGCTGGCAGGGGTTGAGAACGCCGCCTGGGCCGGCGCTGTTCGCGTTGGCGGACCTGACGACCCGCTGTTCGGCTGGCGGGTGGCGCCGGTGAAGACCACCGATCCCGACCTCGA
>NZ_LAJE02000257.1 GCF_000970465.2 Devosia insulae DS-56 | reverse complement strand
CGTAGAGCAGGTCCACATGCAGCGACAACATGTGGTTGTTTTGAGGGGACGGGACCAACTGAGATCAACGCTAGATCGCTCGGCGGCAGCGTCAGATGGGTATAAAAGCGGGGGGCAATATGAACGAGGCGGCCAAACCCTTTCGGGGTGTCGATGCAGTCCTGGCATCCGAACTGGGCGCCAGGGCACTGGACCGGGCCTTGGTGCTTGGCTGGATCGATCGGCTTGCCAACGAGGACCTGGAACCTCGCGAACTCCCGAAGGCGGCCGAGCTGACGCCCACCGGATTGGCGTTGCTGCTGGGACAGTTGAAAGCCAGTGGGGTGCTCGAAGGAGCGAATTCCATCGGCCTGACCGCGGGCTTCCGGCAGGTGCTTGAGGCGCGTGACCTGTTGGAAGCGCGGCTCTGGTTCCTCCTGGCGATTGCCAAAGATGTGCATGAGCGCTTCGCCCTGCTGCTCGCCGACCCCGGCGCATTCGTGCAGCAGGCGGAGGTGTTCCGGCTGTTCGACTATTCCCGGGCGCTGACCACCTCACCGGAGCATCTGGCGGCCACTGCCCGCTGGGTCAGCTACACCACGGCGCTGACCAAATACGAGGGGCCGCTGCTCAGCCCGTTGCTGGGGCTGGAGGCCACGCGAAAGCTGCTCGATGTCGGTGGCAATAGCGGCGAGTTCGCGCTGCACCTGGCCGCCATCCACCCGCACCTGAGCGCCACGGTTGTCGACCTGCCGGCGGTTTGCCAGCTCGGCGCGCGCAACGTCGTCTACCGGCCGGGCGCCGAGCGGGTCAGCTTCGCGCCCAGGGATATTCGCGCTGAGCGGCTCCCTGGGCCGGTCGATACCGTGGTGTTCAAATCGGTGCTGCACGATTGGCCCGAGGACATGGCGGCGCGCTTCATCGCCGCCGCACGTGAGGCGCTCTATCCCGGCGGACGGCTGCTGATCGTCGAGCGTGCGCCCGAACTGGCGCTGGACCAGCCGATGCCGTTCTCGATGCTGGCCAACCTCATATTCCTGCCCTTCTTCCGGCCAGCCTCGGCATATGCCAAGTTGCTTGAAGCGCAGGGCTTTGTGGTCGAGACGGTGCGCAGCGTGGTGCTGGATATGCCGTTCCAGGTGATTGCCGCGCGCAAGCAGGCGATCTGATCGGGGAAGCCAATGGCAGAGGGTGTCTCATTGCTGGACCGCCGGCCGACCGCGGCGGATATGCGCCGCTTCGTGGCCGAGCTCCACGGCCCGCATGTTACCGAGCGCTCGACCAAACTCTGGCGCGGGCGGCAATCGGCAGACCGCTTCCTCGTGACCTGCCAACCCGAACTGCTGGGGCCCGATCCGCGCCACCGATTCCGCGACATTGCCCTGGCCCTCGCCTGCGACCCGGCAGCCACCGAGCGGCTGCTGGCGTCCTGGGATCGGGTGATCACCGTGCACCTGGGCTGCGACGGCATCGATCCGCCGCTGTTCAAGCTCTATGTCGAGTACGAGCTGGGGCGCTCCGGACGCTCGGACATCCCTGACGATACGATCTTTCTGTCGGTGAAGTGGCGACCGGGGCGCGAGGCCAATTTCTCGCGCTATCGGCACCTGAGCTATCCCACCAACGGGGTCGAGGCCCGTGACGCATTGCGCAAGAGTTTCGCGAGGGATGTCGGCGAGGCGTCGGCGGCGTTCACCGATCGGGTGCTGTCGGAACTGATCACCCCTGAGGGGCGCGTCGATGTGATGCTGGTCGAGGATGAGGACACGCCACGCAAGTCGTTCGACATCAACCTCTATCGGGTCGATACGCCGCTGGCGCGCCACCGCCGGGCGCTGGCAGAGCTGTGCGAGGCCTTTGGCCTGCCGGCCGCAGCACCGCAGATCCTCGCTGACGGGGCAGGGACCATGCTCGGGCATATCGCCATCGGCCGCGACGCCGCGGGGAGCGAGTTCGTCACCCTCTATTATGCGGCCACCAAGCATGACCATCGCTGAGCCCCTCCCCGCCGCGCTCGCGGCTGAGGCCGGTGACCAGTTGGCCGATTTCTGCCTCTGGCCTTACGAGCCGCTGGCGCCGGCTGCGAAGGGGCTGCGCAGCGAGGCCGTGCTGTGGGCCGCGGCGCAACTGGATCCCGCGGGTGGAGCGCTGACCGAAGTGATCCGCGCCTTGCAGGACGAGCTCGGGCGGGGCCAGACCGTCTGGGGCATCAAGCAGGCCGATGGGCGGCTGAGCTATGAGCTCTATTTCTACGACTATGCGCGGGCCGAGCGGCGCGTATCGCTGCAGCGGGTGCTCGGGTGCCTCGCGCCCTTCGCGCCGAGCCGGCTGTCGATCCCGGACGAGCGGCCCTACTTCATGTTCTCGATCGATATCGAGCCGCAAGGGCTTGCGGCCCGCCGGCCGATCGACGAGGTCAATCTCTATTTCGGCAACCCCAGCAGTGACCTCTCATCGGGCCTGTCCTATCGGCTGACCGCCGACGGGCTGGAATTCGCCAATCTCTACCACTTCTTCCACACACGCGAGGATGCGGAGGCCTTGCGCCGCAAGCTCATCACCTCGGCGCGCCTCGATGAAGCCGAGGGTGTGGCCGACAGGCTGCTCGACCCGCCGAAGCTCGGCGTGGTCACGGTGATCGCCAACAAGCGGCACTCCGACGGCATCTATTATTCGCGCGTCCGGGCGCAGCAGATGGCGCGTTTCATTGCCGATCATCATTATCCGCCGCCCCTCGTCAGCTTCGTGCAAGCCCATCTCAACCGTTTCGCGCATCTCTACTTCGATCTGGGCGTCGACTATGCGATGGTGGATGGCAGGCTCGAGGTCCGTAAGACCGCGGTCTATGGCTTCGCCTGAAGGGCGTGAAACGGCATGGGACGCTACGACAACGCCAGCTACGTGTCGGCGACACTGGAGTTCCGGTGCAATCTGCGTTGCGTCCACTGCATGATCGAGGGGACGATGGACCGGTTGCAGCCGGTGTCGGACGAGGCCTTCGATCACGTGCTGCGCCGCAACGAGGAGACCCGGCAATATAGCGGCCTGGTCATGACCGGCTCGGAGATCACGCTCAGGCGCGATCTTCCCGATCTGGCGCGGCGCGCTCGGGCCGCCGGCTTCGAGCACATCCGCATCCAGACGCATGGCATGCACCTGAGTCGCCCCGGCTACGCCGAACAACTGATCGAGGCAGGGGTCAACGAGTTCTTCGTCTCGGTCGCCGGCAGCGATGCGGCCACCCATGACGGCATCACCACGATCAAGGGCTCATTCGACAAGATGATTCGGGGGATGGAGATCGTCTCGAGCTTCCCCGGCACGGCGATCATCACCAACACGGTGGTCACCGAGCGCAGTTACCGCCTCTTGCCCGACGTGGTCGACGCGCTCTCGGGCATCGCGGCGCTCAGCCAGATGGAGTTCTGGCACTATTTCCCGATGAGCCGGACCGACGACAAGCTGCTGCTGGCCGACTATCGGTTGATCGTGCCTTACCTCAGGCAGGCCTGCGAGCGGGCCGACGCGCGCGGCATCGCCGTGGAGATCAAGAACGTCCCGCAATGCCTCCTGGGCCAGGACGACTGGCGCCTCGATAATGGCCAGGCGGCGCTGCTGATCGATCCCGACTTCTGGATCGAGTTCGACAAGAACGGCTTCTACCGCTGTCCGCACCGGGAACGTTGCGCGTCCAAGGCCTGCCTGGGGCTGACCGAGGCCTATATCGCGCGCTTCGGCGACATGGCCGCTGACCTTGCGCCCTATTCCGGATTAACCTCCCGTTAATCTTCCACGGTGCGGAATTACCACGCGGCCCCGCATTATTTACACTAGTTCGTCAGTACCAGTTGTATGTGTCGAAGCACATTGATACGTATGCCGTGTTGGTCGCCCGGCGGGAACCGGAGCATTTTTTGGCCAACGCCGAGGGGGCGCATACTTGGCCAAACAATTATTGATTTATGAGACCGCCACGCCGGTCAATCGAAGCCGTCACGCCAACTTGGCGGTCAAGACCGGGAACGATTTCAGTTTCGCGGCGAACGTCAACTCCGTGCCGCTGATGGTCGCCGAGTTTTCGCAGGTCGCCAACGAGATGGCGATCGTATTCGCCGGCAATGGCGAAGACGTCATCCCGGCGGTGCTGCTTGGCATTCGCGAGAACGAGAACCTGTTCATCGACGACAAGGGCAAGTGGCTGGGCAAGTATGTCCCGGCCTTCCTGCGGCGCTATCCGTTCGTCTTCTCATCGACCGATGAGGGGCAGAACTTCACCCTGTGCATCGATGAGTCGTTCGAAGGCGCCAACAATGACGGGCGCGGCGAGCGACTGTTCGACGCCGATGGCGAGCAGACCCAGTACCTGAAGAGCGTGCTCGGCTTCCTCCAGGCCTACCAGGTGCAGTTCCAGCGCACCAAGGACCTGTGTGGGCGTCTGCGCCAGTTCAACCTGCTCGAACCGATGCAGGCGCAGTTCACCCTGCCGGACGGCCGCAGCATGATGCTGTCGGGCTTCGAAGTGGTGAGCCGCGACCGGCTCAAGGCGATTTCCTCCGACCAGCTCGCGGTGCTCTTCGGTTCCGACGACCTGGAAGTGATCTACCTGCACCTGCAATCGCTGCGGAATCTGCAGGCAACTGCTGGGCGGCTCGGCGTGGAGCCGGCCGAACCCAGCGCGGCGACCGCTCCAGAGCCGGTCGCGCCGTAGCGAACTAGAACCCGCGGGGGCGCCCGCGGGACGGCCGGGCCCGGTTTGCGGCTCGGATAGGCGACGGCAAGGATCCCCGCGCGTTGGCGGGAATCCTGGTGACGTAGTGCGTAACTAGCATTGCAACATCTGTCGGTGTGCGAGGGCGCGCCGGCCAGGAGTCATGATGGCCTATCCTTTCAGATCCGAAGGCATCTTCGGGCGTCCCACTTCGCAGCGCCGGGTGAAACTGGCCAGCGCGCTGCAGGACAGGCTGAAGCGACTCCTGCGTCGATCGAGGTCGGATCGGCAACTCGCCGAGCGCGTCCGCCTGGTCTTTGATTCGCTCGAACCGCGCCTGCTGCTGAATGCCGACCTGAACGTCAATTTCTCGTCTGAACCGACGGCGCAGGATCACGACCTGCTGGTCCGGCTGATCGAAGAGCAGCAGCTCGTCAACAACGTCACGACGACGATTCGCCGCGTGGAGATTCTTGACCAGAACAGCGGCGGCAAGGTGCTGGCCTTCGGCGATCTGGACGAGATCAATTCCATCAACATCATCGGCGGCTCCGGCAACGATACGCTGCGCATCGATGAGGATTCGTTCGGCTCCAATACGCTGGTGCCATCGATCACCTTCACCGGTGGCGGTGGGGCGGACCGGCTGATTTATGACACCTCCGACGCGGCTGCCTGGTCGATCAGCGGCGACCAGGCCGGCTCGATCAACGGGCAGGCGGTCGACCTGACCTTCATCGGCGTCGAGAATCTCAAGGGCTCCGACGGCAATGCCGATACCTTCACCTTCGCTGCCGCCGGCAAGCTCAGCGGCGTCGTGGATGGCGGCTATGGCGGCAACGACACCGTCCTCTATTCCGGCGTCAGTGCCGTCGGCGGCACCGGCAGGCTCGGCGCCAATGGGTCGGGCTCGGTCGGCCTCAGCAACAACTCGACCCTGACCTTCGAGAACATGGAGCCGTTCACTGTCGGCGGCGGCATCAATGTCGTCGACATGCGGAACATCGTCTCGGGCGCGTCCAGCAAGAACGTCTCGATCATCGCCAGCGGCGCCGATGTGGTGCGCGCGGTGATCGACGGGAGCAACTACGACACCGCCGCCACGTCTCCCGTCTGGCTCTACCTGGGCGACCTGGCCAACGTCACCACCATCAGCTCGCTGCCCTCCAATGCCGCCTTCTCGCTGATGGTCGATGCGGGCGAGCAGATCGTCGTCGCCGGCGATGTTACGGTCGGTGGTTCGCTCGGGCTGAGTGCCGAGAACGTCACCATCCAGGCGGGCGCCGACGTCATCGCCGACGCGGTCACCATCAAGGCCATCGACTGGTCGCGCGTCTCGCTCGATGCGGCAAATTCCAATTCTGATGGCGATGGCGACGCCACGACGCTGAGCGTGACCCGGAACACGTCGGCAACCGTAGTCGTCAACGGTAGCATCGTTGCAGACTCGGTGATCGTCAGCTCGGTTGCAGCCAATACGGTGCGCGCTCATGGCCAGGCAGCATCGACGATCAAGACCATCGCGCTGACCCTCAACAACAGCTCGACAATCACGATCGGCAGTGCCGCTGCGATCACCGGCGACGCAATCGGCATCGCCGCAAATACCGATGTCGATGTCGATTCGATGATCACCGAAGTGCAGATTCCGAATCTGCTCGGGCTGACGAACGTCATCCTGCCCGATACCTCGCTTAGCGGGCTCGGCCTCGATGCTGACGTCCTGGCTGAGATTACCGCCAATCCGGCGACCTCGTTCAGCACGGCGGATGCGGCGTTCAAGGACGCCATTGCCCGCGGCAAGATCGGCATGGAGCAGTTGAAGACGCTGGCCGAAAGCCTCGTCGCCTTCAAGAATGCACAGCTCGAAGCTACGCTGGGCATCACCAACTCGACCAGCGTTGTGATCGCCGCGAACGCCGACATCGTTCAGGCCGGCGGCATCGCAGGCGACGATGTCGACGACCTTTCGATCACCGCCAACGACAAGACGATTGCGCGCGCCGCGTTGCAGACCGAGATCGACGCATTGATCTCGGCTTTGTCGAGCGTCGTGGTCTTCTCCGCCGTATCGTCCGACATCACGCTCGACCGCAGCGCCGAGGTGCTGGTCGGTCCGGAAACGGGCGCGGTGTCCAGCACGCCAATGGTGATCAGCGCGGCGGGCGACGTCCGCATTGCCGCAGGCGGCACCGGCGACGTCCGCAACGACATCGTCTCCACTTCGATCGGTTCGGCCTCGACCCACACCAGCGACGGTGGCGACCTCGTCAAGGTGCTGCTGCGGGGCGTTACCGTGGCGGCAGGTGGCCTTGCCGTCGATGCCGCCAGCGGCACGTCCTACACCGCGCGTAGTCTCGATTCCGAGAACATTGTCTCCGGCGCCACCAGCGCAACGATCGACGCGAGTGTCATCACGGCTGGAGCTGGCGGGCTCTCGGTAACGGCGACCGACGCGTCGCGCTTCATCGCGATAGCGATGCCCTTCCAGCCCAGGCTCGACCCCAACGTCGCGTTCCCGACGATCCAGGTGGCGCGCGTCAGCATCGTCAACATCGTCGACAAGCTGACGACGGCCACCATCTCGGGATCCACCGTCGAGAGCTCCGGCGGCGTGACGGTCTCGGCGAGCAACGAGACCAACCTCCTCGCCTACGCGTCTTCGGCGCCAACGGGCCAGGACACCACCGCCGATCCGGTCGAGGCAAAGAACGCCGTGGCCGGTATTCTGGCCGCCAACGTCGTCAATGGCGGGGTCGCGGCGAGGATCACCGGCAGCGCGATCACCACGACTGACGGCAGCGATCTGGTCGTGACGGCGGCAGATGACAGCTTCATCGACGCCACGATCTACATGAGCGTCGACGGCAATGGGGCCGTCAGTCTCGGCATGGCTTCGTCCAACGGCGTAACGGCGCTCGAGGCGCTGAACGTCATCGGCTTTGACATCGGTTCCACGGCGGGCGATCTCGCCAAGGCCTCGCTCGATGTGCTGTTGGGCACCGAGTTCTGGACCAACGAAACGCCGGTCGAAGTTTCCGCCTCGATCGTCGACACGGTCGTTGTCGCCGCCGGCGCGGTGGTGGTCACCGCGAACTCCCGCGGCGTCGCCAACACTACGGTGAGCAACGCGCTGCGCAACCGGGGCGAGGGCGGCATCCTGTCGAGCAGCGCCAAGTCGATTGCGGCGGTGCTGTCGTCCAACCAGATCAGCCGTTCTGCGGTCGCCACCATCGATGGCGGCGCGACGTCCAGGAAGGTTGGAGCGCAGGGCGACATCGAGGTGCGCGCCTGGGATGATTCGACCGTCAACTCGAACACCAAGATCTCCACCGCGGCGATCTCGTCGAGCGATGGCGGCCTGCATGCCCTCGAGGATTACTTCGCCGAGGGCCAACAACTCGACAGCGACCGGACGCTGACCGACGGACTCGGCACTACCGTGCCCTATGGCACCACGGTGACGCTGAACTACGACACCAAGACCGACGGCTACACCGGTTCGATCGACGTCGCCACCGGTGACATCGTCTACGTGGCCCGGCTGGGCACGGCCGGCGTGCTCTACAAATATGTCGGGACCGGCGCCGATGCGACGCGGACCATCAATTTCGAGCAGGCCGACGACGCCGCCGACTTCGCCGATACCGGCTACTGGATCGAGATTCCGGGAGTCGAAGGCAACACCTACACCTATCTGGGTGCCGACAACCCGACGCTGGACCTCACCGACCCCGACGCCGTTGACTTTACCGATGCGGACCTGTGGAAGCCTGAACTCGACTATTCGGTTCTATCCGGCGGGCTGAACCTGCGTGGCACGGGTGGCATGTCGATCGGTGCCGGTATCGTGTTCAACGACGTGCGCGGCGGCGCCAAGGCGCTGATCACCGACGCGGTGATCGATGCAGGCGCCGTAACGGTGAAGGCCGACTCTACCGGAACCATTCAGGCCGTCGCCGACGTACTCAGCGTCGTCGAGGGCGGTTCGCCATTCGACCAGGACACGCTGGTCACCAAGGCGCTCGGCAAGGTCAAGGGCTTCCTGTTCATGGCCGGCGGCACAGCGGCTCAGAGCGCCGTGGTCGCCACCAACCTCATCCAGGGTGAGACGTCCGCCAAGATCGTCGATTCGGCCGTTGGAACGACGCTCGACAAGGTCGGCGATATCCTGGTCGAGGCGACGAATCGGTCGATCATCGTTTCGGAAAACTCCACTGTTTCGACCGCCGAGAACGGCGCGACGGCCGGCGCCTTCCAGATCGCCAACAATACGATCGGCTGGGAACGCGGCAACTTCCTGTTCAACACGGTCGAAACATTGCTGGGCGATGTGGTGGCCGACGTTGCCGGGCAGACCGGGTCGTCGCTCCGGCTCCGCACGCCGAACCCGTTCGACGTCGAAGCCTCGATTAGCGACAGCAGTATCTTTTCGAGTGCCACGGTCGCGGTCAACGCGGTCTCCAGCGCCCAAATCATCGCCACGGTCGACAGTTCGGCTTCGGCCGCCTACGAGGCGCTGTTCGATGGCCAGTCGTCGGCAACGGGCGCCGTCATTGCCGGAAACAAAGTCGCAACCGCTGCAACTGCCAAGATCAGCGGCGGCACCGTCACTGCCAAGGCGGTCAGCGTGACCGCCGAGGACTCTGCGAGCATCGATGCCGCCACAGCGCTCGGCGCGACGGCGTCGCTCGACAACAATAACGGCGTCACCGCGGTCAACGCGATCGCCGCCAATCTTCTCGACGACTACAAGTTCACCACCAAGTCGGGCGTGCCGCAGATGGTGCTCGGCGACAAGGTGCGCATCGAGCAGCCGGAAGTCGACCTCGACGACGGTGACGATCCGGCCGCGGTCGAGATCCAGACCGGCGATCGGGTGCTGTCCGACGAAACCATCTATCGCTACATCGGCGCCGCGACCCTCACCGACATCTCGTCGGTTGACTTCGCGAACGATGCCGACTGGGTGGAGACCACCGGGGCGCCGGGTGCGATCTACCAGTATATGGGCCCCGACAACGCGGCGGTGGTGCTGGCAGAGGCCGATTTCAACGATTTCGGCCTGTGGAAGCAGCTCAACTCCGAATCGATCATTCCGGCCGACCTCGCCAAGACGACGCTGCTGGCAATGGGCATGTCGGAAAAGTCGGTCTTCGGCAACGCTGTGGGCAAGGGCGGCATCTTTGCGCGCAACCAGGTCAACAGCGATGTGCTGGCCAAGCTCAACCAGACGACGCTCACCACCCTCGAGGCTGTTACGGTTTCGGCCACCCAGGCCGCAAGCATCCTGTCGTTCGATTCCAGCATCATCGACGCCTGGGATTCGGCCAGCGTCGTCTCGGTGACCAACACCGTCCTCGGCGGCGCGACGGCTGCCGTCGACGACAGCACCGTCACCAAGGCGAGCGGGGCGGGCGCAGCGAACACGCTGTCCGTCACCGCCACCACGGACGCCCTGATCGACGCCACCGCGCTCAGCGCCGCCTATGGCTCGGGAACCGTCTTCGGGGCGGTCATCGCTTTCAATTCCATCGGCTACCAGCCTCAGAACCTGTTGTTCGACGCGGTCGACGCGCTGATCGGTTCCCCTGAAGTCGGCAAGGCTCTCGGCCTCGAAACGCCGATGCAGACGACGGCCTACATCAAGACCTCCGAAGTCGATATCGCCGGCAACCTGAGCGTCAATGCCATCAACACCTCCGCGATCTCCGCCACCGTCGGCAACGAAAGTGCGATGGAATGGGAGAATACCTTCACCCCCGCGGCCAAATACGGGGTGAGCGGCACCGCGGCGGGAGCTATCCTTGCCAGCAATAAGGTGAGCGCCGGCGCCTCGGCGTATGTCGACAACAGCGCCGTTGTCCTGTCCGGCGGCAATCCGACGCGGCAGATCGATGCCGGGGGCGATATCGCCATCACCGCAAGCACCGACGCCGCCATCTCGGCCGACATCAAGGTCGTCTCGACCACGGCCCCCGGCAGTACGCTGGGAGCGCTCGAAGACGCTGTCCGCGGCGTTGCCGACCGGCTGGGCGCGGGTTCCTATGACTACACCACCAAGTCGGGCGTCCGCACCATTGAACAAGGCGACAAGGTCCGCGTTGCGCTGGACTACCTGACGGCCGAGATCGACCTCGATTCGTTCGCCCCCGGCGATACGCTTCCGACCACCATCGAGCACGGCGATCTGGTCGAAATGAACGGCACGATCTACCGCTATCTCGGCAATGCGGTGATCGGCACCAATACCGGCATCAACCTGTCCGACCCCACACAGTGGCTGGCGCTCGACGTCAACGCCGGCGAAATCTACGAATATATCGGCGCCGCCTCGCTCGGCCCGGTCGATCTCGCCTCGCCGACGGTCGACTATTCGGACACGACGAAGTGGCGTC
This sequence comes from Devosia insulae DS-56, assembly GCF_000970465.2. Classification (GTDB taxonomy): domain Bacteria; phylum Pseudomonadota; class Alphaproteobacteria; order Rhizobiales; family Devosiaceae; genus Devosia_A; species Devosia_A insulae. Next base: position 68,419 of record NZ_LAJE02000257.1, on the reverse strand, counting down.
AGCTGCGGACCGCCGACTACGAAGACATTTTCTTCCCCGCCATCGGGAACGTCGTTACCACCAACTCCAAGGCCATCGCCCTGTCGATCGCCTACAACGATGTCCGCGGCAATGCCGAGGCCTATATCAAGACGGCGACCGTCACCGCGCACGGCAACGGCCCCGCCGAGGGCTCGCTGCTGGTCGAAGCCACGGCGTCCTCGAGGATCTGGGCCTACAGCACCAACACCGTTTCCGCCGGTGGCGGCAGCGGCATAGACGGCTCCGGCGATGTGCTCGGTTTCAACGGCCAGATCGTCACCAACGTCGTGCTCGGCGACGCCGCCGCTACCCTCGACGGTGCCAGGATCACCACCGAGGGCGATGTAGAGGTTCTCGCCACCAACGTTGCCGCCATCGATGCGCGCAACTACAGCTCGGGCGTGTCGGGCGCCACCGCCGCCGGGATCACGCTCGCCTTCAATTCCGTCGGTTGGGACTCGCAGAACGTCCTGTTCAACGCCATCGATACGTTGGTCGGCGCCAACTACATCGCGGGGGACGGTTTCGGTCTCGACGTCGGGGCCAACGCCACTGCAGCCGTCATCGGCGGGACGATCAACGCCGGCGGCACGATCAGCGTGCTCGCCGATAACAGCGCCCTGATCAACTCGACCGTTTCCAACACGGCACAGACTGTTACCGCGGCCCTCTACGGGGCCTCGGGTGCTTCCTATGGTGTCGTGCTGTCGGGCAACAAGGTCGTTGGCAAAGCGACGGCATCGATCAAGGACGCCAAGTCAGCGACCGGCAAGGACATAACCTCGGCGGGAGGAGTTATCGTTTCCGCCGCTGACCAGAGCGGCATCTATTCCAACACCAAACTGGTGGTCGAGACCTCGGTAACCAATGATGCCGGCGTCGGCATCATTCAGGAAACTCTCAACGACGTGATGGGGGCCGACTACGACACGACCGCCGACCCGTCTGGCGACAAGATTCGCAGCCTCAAGTATGGCGACCGGATCCGTCTGGATGACGGGTATGGCGGCGCGGCGGTGGATATGACCACCGGCATTCCGCCGTTCGACGTCGATGTCGAACCTGGCGATATCATTCAGCTGCAGCCCGCCGACGGCGAGGACGACGGCCTCAAGTACCTCTACATCGGCAGCGGTCCGTACACGATCGCCGACGTGGACAGCGAGGACTTCGAAAACGGCGACTGGCTGCTGATCGGCGGCGATGCCGGAGCCATCTATACCTATATGGGGACGGCCGCGACCGGACAGGGTACCGACCTGACCCAGGTCGACTATTCCGATCTCAACTACTGGAAGAAAGACCCGGCCACCGAAATCCTCCTGCACGACCTGAACCTCTCCGTTGCACCGGCAACCAGCGTTGGTGCGCTGGTCGTTCTGAACGACGTGCGGGGTGGTGCCAAGGCCAGCATCGATAATGCCGAGGTCGAGGGCGGAACCGGCGACGTCACCGTCAGTGCCTATGAGACGGCGACACTGCGTGCCACCGCTGACAGCGCCGTTGCGGCAATCGGCGGCAATTCGCTGCCGTCCAATACGTTCGCGCCCAATCCGAAGCCGGATCCCGAGACCGGGGAAGTCAAGCCGCCCGAAGACACCGTATTGGCCATCAACGGCACGATTGCCACGAACCTGGTACAGTCGAGCGCCGTCGCGGAGATCGTCAATTCGACCATCACCGGCCAGGGCGGCGCCTCGGTCGAGGCGGTCAACGACGCGCAGATCCATGCCAAGACGCTCGCAGCTGCTTCGACCAGTGGCGGCGAGACCTTTGGGGTCGTGCTCGCCTTCAATTCGGTCGGCTGGGAACCGCAGAACGTGCTGTTCAACGGCCTCGATGCGATCCTGGGCGATGACGTGCTGGCCGATGACGCGTTCGGGCTGCAGAACCCGGCAATTGCCGACGCGCACATCACCTCCAGCACCATAGACGTCGCCGGCGATCTGACCGTCAGCGCCGACAATACGGCGATCATCGACGCCGAGGTCAGCAACGAGGCGACGTCGTCGACGACCTCGATCGCCGGCACTGACGGCAAGGCGATGGGTTTCATCGTCGCCAGCAACAAGGTGGCAGGCGGCGCAACGGCGACCATCGACAATCCTGCAGACTCATCGGACACGATCAAGGCCGACGACGTGCTGGTGCAGGCGGTCGACGATGGCGAGATCATTTCGGTCGGCGACATCAAGGCCATCGCCGAGATCAAGAACGACTATGGGGTGAGCATCGCCACCAATATCATCCAGTCGCTGATCGAGAGCTATAAATACACCACCAAGTCGGGCACGCAGACCCTCAACGACGGGGATCTCGTCTATATCGGTGACGACTACGCGGTCGAAGCCGACCAGGGCAAGATCTTCAAGTATTCCGGCCCCGATGGCGTCGCGATCGACCTCAGTGGCGACATCACCACCAACGCCGCCTTCTCCGAGTTCAGCGTTGCGAAGGGCGTCGAGCTGATCAATGCGCTGGCTTCGAACCTCGCGGGTGGCAGCGCCACCGGCGTCGGCGCGATGGCCATCCTCAACATGGTCGAGGGCAAGGCAGAGGCGCTGGTCAAGGGCGCGAAGCTGACGCTGACCGGCGACCTCGATATTCTGGCCGACAAGACCGGCATCATCGACGCCGACCTGACGGCGCGCGTCGAAGTTACTGGCGGCACCGCTGCCAAGTCGACGTCGATCGCCGTCAACGCCGTGATCTCGACCAACAACGTCCTCGGCACCACCAGCGCCAAGCTCACCGGCAGCACCGTTACCTCGGCCGACAACGTCTCGGTCATCGCCAACAACACCTCGACCATCGACGCCACGCTCGATGCCGACACCATCTCCAAGCAGACCTCGGTCGGGGTGACGCTCGCCTTCAACTCGGTGGGTGTGCAGAACCAGAACTTCCTGTTCAACACTGTCGACGCCCTCGTCGGCACAGACCTTGTCGACACCATCCAGGGTGCGCCGCCGGTTGCCACCACGGCGCTGATCGACGACACCACCATCGATGCGACCGGCGATCTCAATGTCGAGGCACACGGCGACCAGACCATCAATGCCGAGATCTCGAACTTCGTGCGGGTGCTGCGTGCCGGTGGCGGCGATGCCATCAGCGTCGGTGCGGTTATCGCGCTGAACCGGGTCACCTCCACGGTCAGCGCCACCATCAGCAACTCGAGCCAGGTCTATGCCGACGGCGATGTCGTGGTCGATGCCGACAACACCGCCAACATCACCTCCGAGGTGGTGCAGCCGGTGATTGCGCTGGCGGCCGATCTGTTCACCGGTGGCGGCACCAAGAGCTTCGCCATCAGCCTGGTGGTGTCGCGCAACATCATCCGCGCCGATATCGATGCGGCGATCGACGGTGTCACGGATATGGATGCCGGCTCCGTCATTGTATCCGCGGACCAGTCGAGCAAGATCGAGAGCATGGCGGCTGCGGCCGCCGTCGCTGCCGCGGTAGCGCTCAGTGGCAACACCACCGGTGTCACCGGTGGTGGCGCCATCTCGAACAACGCGCTGCTCGGCAGCGCCGAAGCGACGATCCTCAATTCCAACGTCTCGGCGCCCACCGGTACGGTGCAGGTGCATGCCGGCAACTCGGCCGACATCGACGCGACTGTCCTGGCGGCCGCCGTCTCGGTGTCCGGCAGCTTCGGCGGAGGCTCCAATGGCGTCGCCATCGGAGCGGCGCTGGCGTTCAACTACATCGGCTACACCGGTTCGATCACCCAGGTCGGCACCGCGACGCCGCTGAAGACCGAGGCGAGCGTCCGCAACTCGACGGTGTCGGGCAAGAAGCTCAAGGTCGACGGCAGCTCCACGGCGACCATCGACGCCACAGTTGCCGCCGCCGCCGTGGCGATTGGCGCCTCTTCGTCCAGCGCCAAGCAGTTCGGCATCGCCGGCGCGATCGTCGAGAATCGCATCGCCGCCGACACCACCGCCACCGTCGACGGTGGCGACACCGGCGCCTCTACCATCACGCTCGGCACTGAAGGTCTCGAGGTCAGCGCCACGAGCAGCAATACCATCAACGCGATTGCGGCCGCCGGCAGCGTCACCGCTGCACTTTCGGGCGGCACTTCGGTCGCGGTGTCGATTGCGGCCGGCGTGGCGCTCAACGACATCAAGGGCACCACCAAAGCCAATATCGAAGACACCGGTATCACTGGTACCGGCGGCGTCTCGGTCAAGGCCGAGGACCTTTCGAAGATTTCCGCCACTGCGGCGGCGGCGGCGTTCACCCTCAGCGGCAGCCCGAGCAACGGCGTGTCGGTCAGCGGCGGCGGCGCCGGAGCCAGCAACGTCATCGCCACCGATGTGCTCGCCACCATTCTGACCTCGACCATCACCGTCGATGGCGGCGTGCTGGTCGATGCGCATTCCAAGCAAGATATCGACGCCACCATTGTCGCTGCAGCATTCGCGGCCGGTATCGGCGGGTCCAACGGCGTTGCGGTCGGCTTCGGCGTTTCGGTAGCCGAGAACCTGATCAAGGGCGATGCGGCGACGCAGGCGCAGGTCAAGGCCCAGATCGGCAGCAGCGATGTCACTTCGGGTGGTGCGGTGGAAGTCACCGCTCTCTCCGAAGGAAAGATCGACGCCACCGTTGTCGCTGCCTCCATGGCCATCGGCATCGGCGGCTCGGTGGGCGTCGCGCTCGGCGGCGCCGGCGCCGGCACCCATAATGCCATCACCGTCGCGACCTCGGCGCTGATCGACGGCGCGACCTCCGACATCATCGGCGACTCGATCAAGGTTTCCGCCGAGGACAAGTCCGATATCGACGTGCTGACCGGCGCCGCCTCGGTGGCGCTGGCGGTCGGCTCGACCGGCGCCGGCATCGCGCTCGGCATCGCCGTGGCGCTCAACGAGATCAGTGCCGGCGTCACCGCTTCGGCGGCCGGCGTGGCGCAGCTGAAGACCAATTCGGGGAACCTCACGGTCAACGCCAAGCGCGATGAGAAGATCAATGCCAAGGCCTATGCGGCATCCTTCGGTGCCGGCTTCGGCAGCGTCGGCGTCGCCGTCAGCGGCGCGGGCGCCGCGGCCCAGAACAAGATCGGTGGTGACGTGGTCGCCTCGATTGCCAGCGTGGCCAGCGTCGACGTCACCGGCAGCGTGCTGGTCGAGGCTGATTCGACCTCGGTAATCGATGCGACGATCGCTGCGGTGGCAGTTTCGGTTGCCGCCGGCGCCACCGGTGTCGGCGTCGGTATCGGCATCTCGGTCGCCCTCAACACCATCGGCGATTGGGACGATGGTGGGCTCACCTACCAGGAGCTGATCGACACCGAAGATCCGCTGACCACTGCGGAGCTCACCACCACCGCCGAGGTCAAGGCCTTCATCGACAAGTCCAAGGTCACCGCGACCGGCGCCGTCGAGGTGAACGCCGTCTCCGACCAGACCATCGATGCGACGGTGGTCGCCGCCGCCGGTGCCCTTGCCGGCGGCTCGGTTGGCGTGGGTGTTTCCGCCGCCGGCGTTTACGTCGAGAACCTCATCGCCGTCGAAACCAGCGCATATGTCTCGGGCACCGCTGCCACGAAGGCTGAGATCGATGCGGCCAGCGTCAAGATCAACGCCGAAAATACCTCCGACATCGAGGCGCTCGCCGGTGCGGCCTCGCTGGCCGTCGGCATCGGCGCCACCGGCGTCGGGGTCAGCGTCGGCATCGCGGTGGCCAAGAACACCATCGATGGCGGCGTCAGCGCCTATGCGACCGACGCCGATATCTCGGTGACCGATATCGTCGACCGGCCGAGCGGCGCCAATCCGCCCCCCGCAGCGACGCCGGGGACGATTCAGATCTCGGCGACGCTCGACAACACCATCGAAGCCACCTCTGCTGCGGCGGCTGTCGCCATCAGCGGTGGCGCCGTCGGTGTCTCCGTTTCCGGCGGCGGCGCCGTGGCGCTCAACACCGTGCTCGGCAGCGCCACCGCCTATGCCGCCGACAGCGTACTCGATGCGGGCGGCGACATCAGCGTGACGGCGGACAGTACCTCCGACATCGACGCCGAGGTCCTCGCGGTGGCGGGATCGGCGGCGTTTGGCGGCGTCGGCGTTGCCGCCTCGATCGGCATCGGCATCGCCCGCAACAATATCGGTTACGTCACCAACGGCGCCGACCTCGCCCCGACCTACGATCCGATCGTGGTCAAGGCGTATCTCGAGGACACCGAGGTCGAGACCTTCGGCGAACTCTCACTCGAGGCGACCTCCAGCGAGACCATCGATGCCAAGGTGATCTCGGGCTCGGTGGCCATTGCCGCCGGCGGCGTCGGTGTCGCGGCGGCCGGTGCCGGCTCGGAAACCAGCAACCATGTCGGCGTGGAAACCTCGGCCTATATCTCTGGCGACGGCGCCGGCATCACGGCTGGCGACATCAGCATCGCTGCCTCCGACACCATCGACATGGAAGCCTATGCGGGCGCCGCGTCGATTGCCGGCGCGGCCGGCGTCTATGGCGGTGCGGCTTCGATCGCCGTGACGGTGGCCGACAACTTCAGCAAGTCGGCAGTCAAGGCCTATATCAAGGACGCTGGTGCGGTCACCGTCACCGGCACGGTGGCCAAGGACGCCCTGGGCTATCTCGATCGCCTCGAGGACGGCGTCGTGGCCACGCCTGATCCGCTGCAGTTCCAGCTTGGGACCGGCAAGGTCACGATCGCCGCCACCAGCGATATCACGCTTGGTGCCACGGCCGAGCTCGCTTCGGTTGCCGTCAATCTCAGCATCGGCCCGACGCTCGCGGGCGGCGGTGCCGAGACCACCAATAATGTGGTCGTGCTGACCGACGCCTATATCGACCACAGCACCCTCAACGTGAACGGCGATGTCGAGATCACCGCCGATACCGATGTCACGACGACGGCGGTCAACCGGGCGCTCACGGTGGCGGCCGGGCTGTTTAGCCTCGCCGTCTCGGGCCTCGACGCCGATACCGATATCGATATAGACAACACGGCCCGTACGCTCGGCACCTCAAGCATTGACGCGCGCGATGTAACGCTGCGCGCCACCGCGACGCCATCCGCTAGTGCGGAGACCGAGGCGGCCACCGGCGGTGTCCTCGCCGTCGGCGTGTCGAAGGCCGACGTCGATGTCAATGTGCTGTCCGAGACCAAGACCGCCAATACCACCTTCACCGTCCGCGACCTGACGTTGCAGGCCGAGGAGGCGCGCGCCTCCGCCACGGCCAACACCGCCTATGCCTCGTCGCAGGGCATTGTCGGGGCGCTGATCGGCGCCGACGCCACCGTCACCAATGCCGACCATATCGGCGCGATATCGGCGCTGCTCGGCGCCGGCACTTCGATCATCGCCTCCGGCACTGTCGCCGCTACGGCGCGTGGCGACAACCGGCAGCGCGCTGCCTCCGACAGCGCCGCCTACGGCCTTGTCGCCGCTGGCGCCACCAAGGCCACCGCGACCTCGAGCTCGAACACCAAGGCAGAGGTTGGCGCCAACGTCAGCATCACCGCCGGTGATCTGGTGGTGCGCGCCAACGGCAATGACGACAACGCCTCGTCGGCCAGCCCCGGCGCCGGCGGTCTCGTCGGCATCGCCTCGGGCGAGGCCGACACCGTGGCCAACGTCGCCTCGGAAGCCAAGATCGGCACCAACGCCCAGATCACCCTGCTCGCCAATGCCACGACCGGCGCCACCGGGGCGTTGCGGCTGGCCTCCGACCAGAACACCCTCGCCAATAACGAGATCAAGACCAGCTCGTATGGCGTGATCTCGGGTAACGGCACCTCGGCCACCAACGACGTCAATGCCAACAGCACGGCGCGCTTCGCCAACAGCGCCGATATCACCGCCTCCAACATCTCGGCCTCGGCGGTCAACCACTTCACCAAGGCCGATATCGGCACCAATGTCGACGGCATCTCGGCCGGCGCCATCAGCATTGCCGGCTCCGAGATCCGCACCGACCTGTCGCTCAGGACGCTGACCATCGTCGAAGACAATGTTACGCTGACCGTCGAGAACGCTTCGCCCGATGCCGGCGGCATCTCGCTCTCGACCTTCAACGACATCTTCTATGCTGACACCGTCGCCTATAAGGGCGGTGGCGTGATCTCCGGCATCGGCGCCTCCAGCACCCTCGACACCAAGGATGACGCGGACGACGACAGCGACGACGGCAACGGTGTCACAGGAACGGTGCAGATCGGCACCAACCCCGCGACGACAAGCAATTCCAACATCAGGATCCGCTCGACCGGCGACGTTCGCCTCGCCTCCAACAGCGAGGTCGATGCCACCATCAAGGTCAGCGTCGACAATTACGGCTTCCTCACCGCCTCGGCGGCGCAAAGCGTGCTCGAGATCAATCCGGTCCACAACATCACCATCGGCGGTGGCGCCGAGATCAAGGCGCTGCGCCATGTCCGTATGCTGACCGGCATGGACGAGAGCTTCACCCGCGACAGCTACAGGCTCGCGACCTATGCCGACACGCTGGCCGGCAGCGTCATTCCGCTCGACAAGGTGCGCAACGACAGCCTGCTGTTCATCACCAACCGCATCGATGTGATGACCGGCGCGACCGTGCTGTCCGGCGGCAATGTCGACGTCCTCGCCGACACCTTCGCGCTCGCCAATATCATCTCGCAAGGCAAGAGCCGGAACTGGGCTAGCGCCATCAGCGATGGCATCAACAGCGCGCTGGGCGGCGCCGAGACCTTCACCAGCAATGGCGGCTCGGAGGTGGATTCCGTCGTCAATGTCGATGGCACCATCCGCACCGGGCTCAACCGCGTCGTCAACGTGGTGATCGAGTCGGTCGGCGGCACCAACGCCAATCCCACCGCGGTGATCACCGCGACCGGCGCCGACGGCACTCCGATCGACACCGTCACGGTGAAGCTGGTCAAGAAGCAGCTCACCTCGAACTACATCGACGAGCTGGTCAAGGCGCGGGTCGAGTACGACAAATACCGCGACGACGCACAGGTGCGTGCCTTCTGGCAGGGCGAGATCAAGCGCTTGACCCGCGAACTCATCTTCCTCGGCCTCGCCGAGCCGCCGCGTGACGAGGTCACCGGGCAGATCATCCCCGCCATCGACCCGATCACCGGCCAGCAGGTCGTCATCCCGGTGCTGCGCGAAGTGCTGACCATCGTGGTCGACCCGATCTACGCTTCGGCTGGCCGCATCCACGTCATGGCCGACGTGCTGCAGGGCGACGGCGAGCTCGATGCGCCCGGCGACGTGTCGGTCAGTATCGAGAACAAGACCCGCGCCTTCCTCGACATCAAGGGGATCACCATCCCCGAGAACAATGGCGGCGTGTTCCTCAATGGCCTGCAGAACGAGATCTCGGCATCGGCCAGCGAAGCCGAGGCGAACGGCAAGATCGACACGGCCAACACCAGCAACGTCACGACCAAGAACAACAAGGACGATACCGGCTTTGATCACACCTGGGTTGCCGGCGACGCCAATTTCGACATCACACTCACGCCCGGTATCCGCACCGATGCGACCATTCTGATCAAGAACAGCTGGCAGCGCAGCAGCACCGACGAGCCCTGGCCGGGCATCACCGTGTCGGGCGCCATCGACGCGATTACCAGCGATGTCATCATCGATAACTCGGTCGGCTCGGGCGACATCACCGTCAATGCCGAGATCGACGCCAATTCCGTCGATCTCAGGACGCAGGGCTATGTGCTGATCGATCTGCCGCCGGGCAGCGTCTACCACTCGGGCGGCAACCCGTACGAGGACTGGAAGGCCATCTCCACCGATGGCGGCGTCGGCGACATCACCTCGCCGGCCGCCGGCACCAACCTCGTGGCGCAGCCGCCCAAGCCGGGCATTACCGCCAACCGGGTGTCCATCACCGCCGAGTTCATCGACCTCAACGGCGTGATCACCAGCGGCAAGGAGGATTATGTCCTCAACCTCAACCAGGCGACGATCAACGAGATCGCCCTGATCGAGAAGGGCAAGCCGACCACCAAGCAGGTGCTGCTCAAGACCGCCAGCACCGGCGCGTTCAATGCCTATTGGGACGTCGAAACCAAGAAGATCGTCATCGAGGAATTCCGGGTTCCTGGTGGCTCGATCACCATCACCGGCAACCTGCTCAACACCGGCAACGGCATCATCGAGGCGCTCGGCGGCTACGTCCACGTCAAGGTGGTCAACGACACCAACTACGACGTGGTGATCCGGCAGCTCGACGTGCGCGATCGGGGCGCCGGCACCATCCGGCTCAACGACAAGGCCAAGGCGGCCAATGCCGACGGCTACAAACAAACCTGGTACCAGGTGGACGACGACGGCACCGTCACGGTGCGCGAGAGCCAGTACAAGCTGGAGACCACGCCGGGCGCCACCAACACGGCTCCCGACAAGCGTGAGTACGTTCAGGTCGCCGGCAGCACCGTTGCCACCGACTACGTGGCCGGCGTGGACGGACCCTACCGCGAGACCTTCGTGTACAAGCCTCAGGAAGGCTGGCGCTTTGGCTGGACCGTCGGCAAGGTCGTCGAGACCAAGGACACCAGCGTCTACACCACCTCGAAGTGGCTCGGCATCGATGCGTTCTCGCCGGACGCCTTCGACGCGCTGCCGTCGGTCATCACCGTCATCGAGGGGCCCTCGCTGATCGACAACTCGATATTCTTCTATTTCGACACCGTCGACGCGGCGAGCGCCACCGATGCCGATGCCGTCCACACCTATCACGAGGACGAGTTCAACCTGACCGCACAGCGGTTCTACAAGGACCTGCCGACGATCAGCCACTGGTACGGCACCAAGGACTACCGCAAGCAGGAAGACATCCTGTCGACCGACCAGACCAACGGCCGGCACACCATCGAAGCCGATCGCCCGGTCACCATCCGCTTCACCGGTTATGAAGAGGCGCGGGTCGAGATCGACTCGAACGGCACCGGCAATGTGATCATCGAAGGCGGGATTCTCAACGAGACCGGCCTCACCAAGATCACCTCAGAGGGCAGCATCGACACCTCGCACGCGGAATCCGTCGTGCAGGGCGTGCGCATCGAGCTCGATGCCAAGAACGATATCGGCGCCGACAACATGGCCAATGTCGGGGAAACCGGCGGTACGCTCACCAACATCAAGCCGATCAATATCGATCTGGTCGACAAGTACCCACCGGGCTACTTCAAGACCGACACCTTCGCGCAGCTGACCGCCACCTCGCGCACCGGCGGGGTCTATCTCAACGAAATCTCGGGCGACATGTCGGTGGTCTCGGTGACCGCGTCGCAGGGCGATGTGGTGCTGGTGGCGCAGGCGGGTATCGTCGCCGCCGAAACTGCGGCCGGGGTGTTTGCCAACGGCCTCGTCACCGGCAATTCGATCGACCTGATTGCCGACCGGTATGTTTCGCAGGATCAGGGCCTGCCCGATGGCGCCGTCGGCGGCATCGGCAATGGCTCGGCGCGGCCGCTGCAGATCAACTCCGGGGCGCTCGCCGAACACCGCGTCACCATCAAGGCGGTGGGCGATGTCGCGGTGCGCGAGACCGTGGGCGATCTTCGGCTGATCGCCGCCGAGACCCAGGGCAACGTCTACATCAAGGTGGATTCCGGCTCGCTGATCGATGCCGATTTCACCGTGCAGAAAGACCTGCGCAGCCGCGAGCAACTGCTCGCCGGCATGTGGAAGGACCTGCAGCTCACCGTCGGCACCGGCGTCAACGACAAGATCACCGACACCCTCAACGGCTACGAGAGCTGGAAGCGGCAGGAGTACCAGGCCTACTGGCAGATGAAGGGGCAGTTCAACGGCACCACCGTCAAACTGACCGCCCTCGAGGTCGCCTACTACGAGAACCTCTATACCGATCCGGCGGAGGCGGCCGACCAGATCGCGACCCTCGAAGCGTCGCGCACCCAGCAGTACCTGGCGCTCAAAGCCATCTATGAAGGCTACGGCGATACCCAGCGCCCCAATATAGATGCGGCCTACGCCCAGTACTGGGCGTATCGGACCACGCAGCCCAATACCGCCGGTTCGATCACCATCACTGGAGCGGCGCTGACGGCGCTGCAGAACCAGCTGCGGACCGAAGCGCTGTTCAGGAACGCCAACGCGACCACCCCGTTGGATGGGGCAGCCCTCGACACCTTCGTCACCAATTTCATTGCTACGGGTGTCACTGCCGAGCAGACCCGGCAGACCAACGACTATCACGACCTGCACAAGATGTTCGGCCGGCTCGGCGAGTCGGCACAGACCTGGGATCTGACCGACAGCGACGGTACCAAGCACAAGTACCTGTTCGCCGTCGGCACGGTGAAGGCCGATCTCACCGCCGGCGTGAAGGTATGGACCGAAGACGAGCTGCTCTATGCCTTTGGCTCGGGCATCTTCAAGCCGGTCACCGACACCGAAACGGTGATCGAAGCCAACAATGTCGATACCGCCGGCAACCTGACCATCGAGGCCAACAAGAATATCGGCAAGGTCGCCGATGCCCTGGTGATCACGCTGGGTTCGACGCCGGCCTCGCTGACTGAGGATGAACGCGTCGCCATCGCCTCGGCCGAACGGCAGGACATTGTGTTCGCCAAAAAAGTCGAGCAGGGCCTCGGCGTCAACTTCGGCAACAACGCACTCGGCAAGGGCACGATCACCCGGCTGTCGGGCTCGTGGACCGGCTATGCCGTCAACGACTATATCTATGTCGGCGGCGAGACCACCAACGCCACCACCAAGGGCGGCTATTACCGGATCGCTGCCATCAACGGCGCGACGATTACCCTCGTCGGCGAAAATGCTGCGGGGGTCGCGGAGGACGCGCCGCAGCTCGGCGTCGAAGCCAACCGCATCGTCACCATCGCCAACGCCGTGCTCGATCCGCTCGCCGCGGCGAACGGCGTCATCACCCATGTCATCGTCGCACAGCGCGACGACCTCGACGTGGCGGTCGATGGTGTGATCAACGCCAAAGCCGGCGGTTCGATCTATCTGGGTTCCGAGCAGCAGGTGAAGGTCGACAAGCTCGAGGCCGGCGCCGCCGGCACGATCCGGCTGAAGTCCAGTGCGTCGATCGTCAACGCGCTCAGCGGTAGCGGGGTGAACTTCAAGGCCCTCGACATCGTGCTCGAAGCCGGCGATGGCGGCATCGGCGAGAGCAACGCCGTGACCGTCGAGATGTCGACGGGCGGCAGCCTCATCGCCCGTGCCACCGAGGACGTGCGGATCACCGCGCCGACCTCCAACATGTATGTCGAAGCGATCTATTCGCGCTCGGGTGACGTCTATCTCACCACCACGCTCGGCTCGATCCTCGACGCACTCGGCACGGACGGCGAGAAAATCCGCGCCAACCATATCTCGCTCACCGCCGGCGGCAGCATCGGCACCGCCACCGACGCGGTCGAGATCGTGGTGACCGGCGCCTATAGCGGCGTCGCCACCAACGCGGACACCACCGGCACGGTGATCGCCACTGCGGCGGGCGATATCTCGCTCAATGCGGTCGAGCGCAACTTCAACGTGCGCAAGATCACCTCGACCGCCGGCAACGTCTACCTTGGTGCGGAACTCGGCTCGATCCTCGATGCCGAATACAACCCGCAGGGCACTCAGCTCGGCGCCGACATCATCGGTAACTCGGTGAACCTGTCCGCCAGGGTTGCAATCGGCCAGGCCGGCAACGAGCTCGAGATCGACAGCTCGAACCAGGCTGCCGGCAAGGTCCGCGCCTTCACCGATCTCGAGAGCATCTACCTCGCCGAGACCACCGGCGACCTCAACCTCGACCAGGTGGGAACGCCCACTGCTGACTCGGGAAGCACGCAGCCGCTCGCCTTCATCGTGGCGATGACCGGCAGCATCCTCAATGCGCGCGCCGACACCGAGACCGACAAGCGCAATATCGTGTCGCGCCGCACCTTCCTGTCGGCCAACCAGAGTATCGGGAGCACCAGCAAGTCGATCGTCACCGAGGTCGGTAACCTCGAAGGCACCGCGCTCAATGGCAGCGCCTATGTCGCCAATCTCGGCGAATTGGTCGTCGGCGACGTCAACGTCAACAACAGCGGCGTCAACGCCCTGAAGGGCGCCGTCTATATCAAGGCCTCGAGCCCGGTCATCGTCAAAGAGAACACCACTGCCAGCGGTGTGGTCGAGATCTGGGCCGAGGACGACAACGAGGCCAATGGCGGCGAGGACGCGCTGCCCGACGACATCACGGTCAAGGCCGGTGTGACGGTGCAATCCACCACCAGCGAAGTCCGCCTCTTGGCCGGCGACGACCTGCTGGTCGAGGGGGCGGTCGTTTCAGCCGATCCGCTGCTCGCCAAGCCCGCCGCCGTCATCATGGCGGCGACGCAGATCATCATCAAGGTCGACTACCAGGTCTCTGGCCCCGACCCTGATGCGGAAGGCGGCATGGCCGACCTCAAGGGCATTTTCACCGCTCCGACCATCACCGTCACCGGCGGTGCCCAGGACGATTCCGTCCTGTTCGACCTTGAGGCGCTCAACGGCAACACCTTCGTGTTCGGCGGCGCCGGCAACGACACCGTTACCGTCAACAAGCTGCCGACGATGACCACCTACCAGGGCGTCGTCGATGCCGACGGCGTCTTCGGCAAGGACGGTACAGGCCGCGAACTGCGCGACGAGCTGACTATCGACGGCCAGGACGGCAGCGACCTCACGGTCGTCAACGTTCAGGGCACGACGTCGGACTACGTCATCAACGTGGTCGATACCGGCAGCGAGCTCGATGCCGGCGATGTGCTGCGCGTCGAGGGCTCGGCTGCGGCCGATGTGTTCCTGATGCGCCGGAACATGATCGCCAACATGCACCGCACCGGTGTCGACACCTATGCCGACGCGTTCGAGCGGATCAACTACACTGCCGACATCAACGGTCGCGTCATCGTCAACGGCAACGATGGCGACGACGAATTCTACTTCGACGACACCTCGGCGATCATGACCGTCGATGGCGGGGTCGGCGACGACCTCTTCCAGGTCGGCCAGGTCTTCGCCACGCCACGCGACGCCGCCGCGATCGAATCGGTCGAGGACCGCTTCGAGACCGTCGAGATCAGCTTTGGCGCCTATCTGTCCAAGGGTATCAGCCTGCCGGCTGTGCTCTACGGCGGGGTCGGCAACGACCAGTTCGTGGTCTACTCCAACCAGGCCGATCTGCGGCTCGAGGGCGAGGACGGCAACGACGAGTTCGTCATCCGCGCCTTTGCGCTCGCCGGCAGTTCGAACGTCAAGCTCAATGGCGGCAGCGGCGACGACATCATCCAGTACAACGTCAACGCCCCGGTCGATATCGACGGCGGCGCCGGCTTCGACAAGATCGTCGTGCTCGGTACCGAGCTCGACGACAACTTCGTCATCACCAAGGACGGCGTCTATGGCGCCGGCCTCACGGTCCGCATCAGCAATGCCGAGGCGATGGAAGTCGACGGCCTCGAAGGCAACGACACCTTCTACGTGCTCTCGACCGCGGCCGACGTCGTTACCACGCTGATCGGCGGGCTCGGCTCGGACACCTTCAACGTCGCCGGCGACGTGACGAGGACCGTGGTTGCCGACAACGATGGCGACGAGGGCTCGGTTACCCACACCGTCCAGAGCTCCGACCCGCGCTACAGCGGCCTGTTCGTCCGCGGGCTCGACCTCACCGCCACCGGAGCCTCTACCAATACGGTGGCGCTCGATGTGGGCAATGGGCTCGACGTGCTCGAGGACGGCGGTCTGGCCGCTGTCGACAGCTACACGCTGACCTTGCCGACGGCGCCTGTCGCCACCGTGTTCGTGACCATTTCGGCGGCCCAGGCTTCGGCCATGCTCACTGCCCGTCCGGGTGGCCCCGGCAAGACCGTGCTGGTCTCGCTCGACGGCGTCAGCTTCTCGGAATCCGTCACTGTCGCCTTTACCGGCGCCAACTTTGCCGCCGGCGCGACCATCTACGTGAAGGCCGACTCCGACGGCGCCCATGAAGGCGAGAGCACAGTGGTGATCTCGCATTCGGTGATCAGCGCCGACCCGAACTACCAGAACTTCCTGATCCCGAACGTCGCGGTGCGCGTACAGGACGACGACAAGCCGGCCGTGCTGATTAACGAGACGGGTGGCAACACCCAGGTGTTCGAGAACAACGCGGCTGGGGACGACTACACGGTCCGGCTCAACAAGCCGCCGCTGGCCGGCGAAGTGGTGACGGTCACGCTTGATGCCGGCACCGGCATCAAGCTGTCGACCGGCGTCGTCGTCGGTGCATCGACCATCACGTTGAAGTTCGGCCTCTTCGCCGACGCCGGGCAGGGCATCCTGCTGTGGAGCGATGCCCAGCAGATCAAGGTCACGTCGATGAACGACGGGATCGACAACCGCTACGCGTCCGACGTCACCCACACCGTGACCAGCAATCTGGGCGGCGGCGTTTACGCCGGCGGCGTCGACACGGCTCGCGTGCGCGTCGAGGTGGTGGATACCAACACCCCGGGTGTCGAGATCATCGAGACCGACGGCTCGACGCAGGTCTCGCAGTCCGGCCAGACCGACACCTACCAGATCGTGCTGACCGCGCCGCCGCAGCCAACGCCCGAGGAGCCCAATCCCTGGGTGCGCGTCAACATTCTCGTCACCGGCAAGGCCAAGCCCATGCTGACCGGCGGCGTGTTGCAGGACGCGCAAGGCTACTACGTCCGCTTCACCGCGGCGAACTGGAACCTGCCGGTCACCGTGACGCTCGAGTATGACGCTGCCGGCCTCGACTCGACCGAGGACGTCAAAGTGTTCTCGCAGCAGCCGCACGACCTGGTCGCCATCCAGGGACCGCTCTTCATCGAAGGTGGCGTCGGGCCGACCGACCGCTCGATCACCCGCGCGGTGGTGCTGCCGGGTGAAACCAACCCGGTCGTCGTGCGCGATATCGTCGACGACAACGTGCCCGATCTCGACCAGCTGGTGGTGTTTGCCGACACGGTGCAGGCCAACCAGACCGGCGAGCTCACGCTCGATCACATCTCCGGCCTCAACATGCCGTCCAGTCCGCTCGTCGTGGACATGGGCGACGGCACCACGCGGAGCTTCGCTCGCGGCATCACCTATGGAAACATGGGCGTCGTCGAAGTGCTGCTCGGCAACGGCGCCGACACCTTCACCATCAGGAGCACCAACGAAGCAACGCTCACCGTCATCCATGGTGGCGGCAAATCCGACACCATTACTGTGGACGCGGATGTCGACGCCGGTGGCGCGTCGCTGGTCCGCGGTCCGCTGGTGCTGTTTGGCGATACCTCGGCCAACGGACTGCGCTACAGCGCGCTGCCCGGCGCGCCGAACGGTACGGCCTACCAGTTCACCGAATACGGCAACGACATCATCGATGCGACCGAAGCCAATGGCATCGTGGTGATCGATGGCGGCGCCGGCGTCGATACGCTGAAGGGCGGCGCGAAGACCAGCTTCATCGCCGGCGGCACCGGCAACGACCAGATCACCGGTGGCCTCGGCAGCAACTGGATCATCGGCGACAGCGCCTTCGACGTGAACTATGCGCTGCGCACGGTGATCATCGACGACCGGGCGACCTCCGCCGGCGCCGACACCATCACCGGCAGTGACAGCAATGACGTGATCCTCGGCGACCACGGCCTCATCACCCAGGCCGGCTTCATCGACGGGACCACCATTGCTCTCACCGAGGGCGTGCTCAACATGATGAGCGAGCGCGCCGTCATCGCTGTTCGCACCACCAACCCGTCGGTGGGCGGCAACGACATCATCAACGCCAAGGCCGGCAAGAACATCGTCTTTGGCGGCACCGGCGACGACGAGATCACCGGTGTCGGCGGGACCGACATCCTGTTCGGTGACAACGGCATAGCCAGGTTCGCCAACGGCATTCCGACCGAGATCGAAAGCACCGACCCGACTTATGGCGGCGCCGACAAGATCAAGACCTATATCGGCGCCGCGGTGGTGGGGAACCTCCGCAATGTCGTCGTCGGCGGCTCCGGCGGCGACACCATCGACGTGGTGGCAGGGGACGGAACGGTCAATCCGGGAACCGCGGGCGACGTCGTGCTTGGCGACAACGGCTGGATCGTCTTCGATGCGAATGCGCAGGTGAAATCGATCATCTCGAGCTTTGTCGACGATGGCGGCAAGGATGTCATCAAGACCAGCGCCGGCCGGAACATCGTGATCGGCGGCGCCGACGAGGACGACATCACCTCGGGCGACGAGGCCGACACCATCCTCGGCGACAATGGCGCGGCGTTCTTTGCCGCCGGCATTGCCTTCCGCGTCGAGACCACCGCGACCAGCAAGGGCGGCAAGGACACCATCCGCGCCGGCGCCGGCCGGAACATCGTCATGGGTGGCGCAGGCGGCGACATCATCACCGCCGGCACCGGCACCAGCACGATCCTTGGCGACAACGGGCTCGCGCTGTTCTCGAGCCTCGGTGTGGCGCAGGTGGTGCAGACCATCGCGCCCGAGGACTACGGCAATGACGAGATCACCATCGTCGATGGCGATCACATCCTGATGGGCGGCTCGGGCGCCGACAAGATCACCGCAGGCAACGGCAACAGCGTTGTGGTGGGCGACAACGGTGTCGCCAACTTCGAGAACGGCTTGCTGGTGGCGCTGGTCAGCGAGAACACCGTCTATGACGGGGCCGACATCATCAAGGTCGGCAACGGCTTCAACACCGTGATCGGTGGCGGCGCCGGCGACGACATCGACGTCAAGGACGGCAACAGCGTCGTCTTCGGCGATAGCGGCTACGCCAAGTTCCTCAATAACAAGGCGACGATGGCGTTCTCGCTGCAGCCCGACCTCGGCGGCATCGACAAGATCCGCGCCGGCAATGGCAATGCCGTGATCTTCGGCGGCGCGGCGGGCGACGACATCGCCAACGGCACCGGCAACAGCACCCTGTTCGGCGATGGCGGCCATGCCGAGTTCGTCGACGGCGTGGTGCAGGTCGCCTACTCGATCGCCCCCAGCGTCGGCGGCAAGGACACGATCGTTGCCGGCTCGGGCAAGAACCTGGTGTTCGGTGGCGCCGACGGCGATAATCTCAAGGTCGGGACCGGCAATTCGGTGCTGTTCGGCGATAACGGCTATGCCGAGTTCGTCAATGGTGCGCTGAAGACCGCCTACGCCATCGACCCCGCGATCGGCGGGGCCGATACGATTGAGACCGGCGACGGCGACCATGTCTCGATCGGCGGCGCCGACGGCGACAGCATCACCACCGGCGCCGGCAGCGACATCGTCTTCGGCGACAACGCCAAGGTCGAGTTCACCGATATTGCCGGCGTCATGACGCTGACGCGCGCCTTCTCGATCGCGCCCAACGAGGGCGGAAACGACACCATCAGAACCAACGCCTCGAACGACATCGTCATTGGCGGCACCGGTGCCGACACCATCTACTCCGGCGACGGCGATGATCGCGTGTTCGGTGATCACGCGCTGTTCGACATCGCCAACCCGACCAATCAGTTGGTGATTTCCATCTACTCCGGCGCCGCCGATGGCGGTGGCGCGGACAAGATCTGGGCCGAAGCCGGCAACGACATGGTCTACGGCCAGCAGGGCGACGACGAGATCCACGGCGGTGCAGGCGACGACGACCTGGTCGGCGGCCACAATGTGGTCGGCGGCAGCGACGGCGACGACACCATCTACGGCGATGCCGGCGAGGACGTCATCCTCGGCGATAATGGCGTTATCGGCCGCACCATCACTGGCGGCACCAGCTGGAAGAACTACACCTTCAAGCTCAACCCGCCCATTACCGGCCGCACCCCGGCGCTGCTGCGCGAGTTCGTGCTGTTCGACCATGCCGACAAGATTGGCGGCAATGATACGCTCTATGGCGGTGACGGCGAGGACCGGATCAACGGCCAGCGCGGCAACGACACCATCTACGGCGATGCCGGCGTCGACGAGATCGTCGGCGGCCTTGGTGCCGACACCATCCAGGGCGGTGCCGACAATGACCTGATCCTGGGTGACGAGGGCCAGATCCTGCGGGCCCTCAACGCCGATGGTTCGGCCGTGCTCAACTCCAACGGCACCTGGCATCGCGACGTGGTGCTCGAGGAAGTGGCCACGGCGGCCGGGATCGTCCAGCTGACCTCCAACCTCAGCGGCGTCGACCTGGCCACTGCCGAGAAGCTGCTCGGCTACGATGCCTTGCTGGTGGCCGGGCGCGTGCTCGCCTCGGGCAGCGACGCCACCATCACCGGTGGTGCCTCGCAGACCGTTGCGATCGGGATCAATCTCGAGGCAGCCTATGATGACATCATCAACGGCAATGACGGCGACGACATCCTGTTCGGCCAGCGCGGCAACGACAGGCTGAACGGCGATGCCGGCAACGACATCATCTTCGGTGATCGCGCCAGCAACAACGCGGCCTTCGCTACCGACCTGCCGGGCATCGTCAATGCCTACCGGGTGATCGCGGCGGACGCTGCGCTGGGACTGGCCCTGCCGGTCTTCGGACAGGTCGTTGTTCCCTCAGTCAACCTGCTGCCGAGCGAGCTCACGCCGTACCAGCCGCAGCTCGAGGTCTATCCCAGTGCCGACGGTTTTGCCGGCGACATGGCGGGCCGCACCAACCTGAGCATCACCGCTGGTGGCAAGTACTCGATCCTTGCGGCGGTGCAGGGCAACGTTACCCGCGCTTCGGCTGCCATCTACGGCAACGACGAGATCAATGGCGGCGAAGGTGCCGACACGATCTTCGGTGATGACGGCCGCATCGCTGCCGACACCGGCACCGGCTTTGTGACGATCGACGAGAACCTCGCCGGGCTCTCGGTCACCATGCAGAACCTGATGACCAACTTCTCGTCGCTGGCCTTCGCCCAGAACGCTCGCCTCGGCGGCTCGACGACCGTGACCATCGGCAAGGACACCATCAATGGTGATGGCGGCAACGACACGGTGTTCGGCGACACCGGGACGGTCCTCGTGCCGGCCCGCATGATGGTGCTCGACGGCGCCAACGACCAGGCCGCCGTGCTGGCGTTGAACGCCCAGCTGTTCAAGCTGCAGACGGCGCTCGCGGATCTCTCGTATACCGTGCACGCCGCCGGCACCAAGGTCATCGCCAAATATGTCACCGAAAAGGGCATCGTCGGAACTTACGATCCGAAGAAGGCCGTACTGATCCCGGCGACGCACACGCTGGATATCGGCAACGACACCATCAATGGCGGCGCCGGCGCCGACATGCTGGTGGGCGATCATGGCGTCACCACGCTGCCTTCGATCATGCTGACCCGTCCGACGCCGACCAGGACCTATACCGCGGCGGCCAAGGCGGCGATCGATGCGGCGCTCAAGACGCAGGACACCACGCTCACCAATGCGCTGAACGCCCATATTGCCCGCGACCATCGGATCGACGCGTCGGTCAATGGTGGGGCGGCCTGGCTGTTCGGCAACCAACTCGGCTACAAGCTGGCGATCGGCAGCGACACGATAAATGGCGGCACCGAGGACGACGTGATCATCGGCGATACCGCCCTGATCGAGGTGCCGGCAGTGTTCCAGGGCTATAGCTCGGCTCAGGCCAAATCGGTCGCCGACAAAATGCAGGACTCGTTCCTCAAGACCATCGACGCGCTTTACATGGGGAACATGGGGAGCGCGGTTGCCCTGGCCAATGCCTTCGGCGTCCAGGCGACGCTGTCGCGCTCCGGCCAGAGCGACTGGTCATCGAACGGCTCGGTGAGCAATTGGCTCACCAACCTGTCCGATCCGCGCCAGTCCAAGAAACCGGCGATGGACTACATCAAGCTCAACGCCGACACCATCCACGGCAACGACGGCGCCGACATTGTTGTCGGCGACAATTCCCACGTCATGCCGATCGTCAACGGGGCCGGCGCCGCCGGCGTCGGCAGTGCCGTCCGCATCCTGCCGATCGGCGAGCCGGGCGCCACCCAGGCCTCGACGCTGCGCTACAGCTACGACTGGGGCCTCTACGGCAAGCTGCATCGCACTGCGGTGGCCGACGTCAATCTCAAGTCGATCTACAATATCGACACTGACAAGATTTATGGCGATGCCGGCAACGACGTGCTGTTCGGCCTGCAAGGCGACGACGAAGTCCATGGCGGCGACGGCAATGACACAGTCTCCGGCGGCAACGGTTACGACACAGTCGGCGGGGGCAGCGGCACCAATGTCGTCGCGTTCGACCGGTCGCGCGACAAGGCCGTCCAGACTCCCGGGGCGAAGGACTCCGTCAAGCAGACCGTTGACGCTAGTGCCAACAGCGCGATCCTCGGGCGTACCTGGCTCTCGCCGATGCTCGACGCACTCGGCAAGGACGTGAACCGTGCCGCGGCGACCGGCCTGCTGTTCGGCCGCAACGCGCCCGCGGTGACGACGCCGTCGCTGCCGGCGGCCGCGGTGCAAAAGACCATCGAAGCCAAGGTGCGGCCACCAGTGCAGGAGCCCTTTGTCTTCCTGCCCTCTGTGACGGCGCCGGCTTTCGAGCCGATCAATCTGGCGACCCGCGCCGTGGATGCCAAGTACCATTCGGCCCGGCCGCTCCCGGCCGACCTGATCACGCTGCTCAAGGCGAACGACATCGTGATCGCGGTCAATGACGAGGACGATCTGGACGAGCGCGATGATCTCGATCACTGGCTCTACAACATCCTGACGGGTGACTTCGATCTGCTGCCGCCGGTCCTGGGGCGGCAGTCCGGAGCCCTGGTCTTCGATGAGGAGACCGGCGGTTTCATGCCTCTTGACGATTAGCCGCCCGGGAGGCCGGGCGGAACGGGGTGTTGCAGCGCGGCCACGCCAACCAATGTCTGATGGACTTAGGTGAATATGACGACATCGGGGCTTGCTGAGACAGCGCTCATGCTGCGATTATCCCCGCCTTAGGGGTTTAGGGGCGGTAATTATGCGGATACTGACTGGATATTTGGCTGGCGCGCTCTTGGCGACCACGGCGTTGCCGGCGATTGCCGCCGATCTCATCATCGACGAAACACCGATCGAGGTCTGGCCGGTGACGATTTCGTCAACCGGTTTCTACGTCGGTGCGCATGCCGGCCCCACCATAGTCGGTCTCGAGTATGATCCGGATTTTGATCCGCCGGAGGTTTATCAGTTCGCCAAGCCCAGCCTCACGGCGGGTGTCGCCTTCGGTTGGGACACCATGCTCGGCTCCAACCTCGTCGGGGGTGTCGAGCTGCGCTACGACCTGTTCAGCGCGGCCTTCACGCCGTTCGACCCGGATGACGACCTGTTCCGGTTTCACGACACCATCTCGGCGACCGGCAAACTCGGTTATCTGGTGGCCCCCGGCACCCAGGTCTATGGGGTGCTCGGATTTGGTTCTGCCGGGTTCGAAGCGCCCGAAGGCTTTGCCGACTGGGTCAATGGCCGGGCCATCGGCCTCGTCGCCGGTGTCGGCGCCGAGACGCGGTTGACCGATCAGCTCAGCGCCAATGTCGACCTGCGCTACTTCAGTGCGCTCGACAGCTTCACCACCGCCGATGGAGTTTCATTCCTGCCGCGCTACCTCGCGGTGACGGCCGGTCTCAAGTACCGCTTCGACGACGGCCTTGGCCACATGACCGCCGAGCCCGAGCAGATCGATTTCGACTTCACCGGCCCCAATGTCTCGCTTTCGGCTCTCGCCGTCGCCGCCAGCATGGAGCGTATCAATATCGTCACCCCCGGTGCCGATGTTGGCCCGTTCTGGAGCGAGGGTGTGGGGATCGGCATCGGCTTGGGCTATGACTTCGACATCGGCAACGGCTGGGTGATTGGCGCCACCGCCAACCTCGACTACACCCCGCTGGTGTTCGACGATGCGGCGGGCAACGGCGGGCTCGTGGACGCTCCCACCAAGTTCGCGACCGTGGACACCGTGATCAGCGCCGGTGTGCGCCTGGGCGTCAAGACCAACCCGTCGACGCTGGTTTATGGCAAAGCGGGCATCGCCGGGATAAACACCCACGCCGACGAGGAGTTTTTTGCACTCGACGGCGGCGGCAGCGCTCTGTTGCCGGCAGTTCAGTTCGGCCTCGGCGTTGAAACCGCGATCGCCGACCAGGTTACCCTTGGCGTCGAGGGTAACTACACGGCAGCGACCAGCCCGCTGGTCACCGACAACACGCAGTTGGACCAGATTGAACTGTGGCCCACCCTGCTGACCGGCAAGGTGACGCTGAAGTATCACTTCTGACCGGCGGTACGCCGCCGGTAACTCTTTGACATCGCCGGGACAAGACGGCTTCGTTGCGAAATGCTAGCCTCCGGCAGTTTCGCGCGTGGAGGACGACATATGGCGAAGAAGCCGACCGTTGAGGAGGCTCCGGCCGACGGCCCCAAGGCCGGGGTGGTGTGGCGCGAAGAAGCGATGCAGACGCAGTTCGCCAACGTGGTGAACGTGCAGGGCACCCGCGAGCAGGTCGATATCTTCTTCGGCACCAACCGCACCTGGAACGCCGAATCCGGCGGGCAGGTCACGGTGGAGCTGTCCAACCGCATCATCCTGACCCCGCTTGCCGCCAAGCGCCTCTCGACCATTCTCGCCAACGTCCTGCGAGAGCACGAGCGCCGCTACGGCACGCTCGAGGTCGAATAAGCCAGAAATGCCATGAGCGACCGACGCCAGGCGCTGGAGGATGGCGACGAGGCTGACATCGTCGCGCGCCCGGCCAGCTCCTCCGACGGCGCGCTCTGGCGGCAGCTCCTTGGTTCCGACGAGCCACAGGGCTTCGCAGCCGCCTTCCTGACGCTGCAGGCGCAGCAGTTGGCTGGCGTACGCGCGAGTGCCGTGTTCGAGATCGCAGCGGGCGGGCTGAAGCCGCTGGCGATATGGCCGGCCAACGCGGCGATTGCCGATCTCGAAAGTCTCGCCGCTTTGGCGGTCGCCGAGCAGCGCCCGGTGCTGCGCCAGGCCGGTCGTGGCGCGCGCTCGCGCCGGGTCATTGCCCAGCCGGTGGAGGCGGGCGGCAAGCCCGTTGCCGTCGCCGTGGTGGCGCTTAGTGTCGATGACGATGCCGAGGCGCCGGCCCGGCAGATGCGCCAGCTGCAATGGAGCATCGCCTGGCTGCGGGAATATTTCCAGCGCGATGGCGATGCGGACCTGCGTGGGGAGCGCGATCGGTCGCGCGCTACGCTCGAGCTGCTCGCCACCGTGGTCGATCGCGGCGATTTCCGCACCGCGGCGCTGGCGGCGGTGACCGAAATGGCGCTGCGTTTCGGCTGCTCGCGCGTCAGCCTTGGCTTCGTGCGCTGGGGCCGCAGCCGCGTCGCCGCCATCTCGCACACCTCGACCTTCTCCACCCGCATCCAGCTGGTACAGCAGATCAGCGGCGCGATGGACGAGGCCATCGACCAGAAGTCGATCCTGCGCTACCCGCCGGCCCCCGAGGACGTGGTGTTCACCACCGCGCATGCCGCGCTCGCCGCCGCCCACAAGGGTGGCAACATCCTCACCGTGCCGCTGCTGGTGGTCGACAGCTTTGCCGGCGCCATCTGTTTCGAGCGCCCGGTGGAGCAGCCGTTCGACGAGGAGACGGTGCGCCTGCTCAGCGTCGTGGCGGCTGCCCTAGGCCCGGTGCTGACCGAGAAGCGCCGCAATGACCGCTGGCTGGTGGTCAAGGCCTGGGACAGCCTGACCCAGCAACTGACAAAGCTGCTCGGCCCGGGGCATCTGGGCCGCAAAATGGTGGCGCTCCTCGCGCTCCTCGCCGTGGCGGTACTGTCGTTCTGGACCGATACGTTTCATGTCGTCGCCGACGCGCAGTTGGAGCCGGCCGAACGGCGCTCCGTGGTTTCCGCCTATGATGGGTACGTGCAGACCGCGTCCGCCCGTGCCGGCGACCTGGTCAAAGCCGGGCAGGAACTCGCCAGCCTCGAGGATCGCGAGCTCAGCCTCGAGCGGCTGCGCTGGGTCACCGAGCGGCAGCAGCACCAGTTCGAATATGATCGCGCGCTGGCCTCGCGGCAGCCGGCCAATATCAATATCGTCAAAACCCAGATCGAGCAGGCCGACGCGCAGATCCGCCTTATCGACGAGCAGATCGCCCGCACCCGGCTGATCGCCCCATTCGATGGCCTGGTGGTGCGCGGTGACCTCTCCCAGCGGATCGGCGCCTCCGTCGGGCGCGGTGAAACGCTGTTCGAACTCTCGCCGCTCTCGGGCTATCGCGTCGTGGTGACAGTGGGCGAACGCGATATCGGCGAGCTCACGGTCGGCCAGCCCGGCGAAGCGGTGTTCGCCTCGCTGCCCGAAGAACCCATCCCGATCGTCATCGATCGCATCACCCCGGTAGCGCTGGAACACGCCGGCGGCGTCGGCTTCCGGGTCGAAGCCACCATAGCGGGCGACCTGTCCCGCCTGCGACCCGGGATGACCGGCGTTGCCCGGGTGGCGATCGATCGCCGGCCGGTGATTGCCATCTGGCTCAGGCCCTTCCTCGACTGGATGGGCCTCGTCTGGTGGCGGCTGGTGCCGTAGGCGCGCCATGGCCCAGTCGCTGTTCAGCTCCTCGTGGTATCGCGTCAGTGGCCTGCAGCCGCGGCTGCGCGGCCAGGCGCGCATCCATCGCCAGCGCTTCCGGCGCCGCATCTGGTACGTGCTCGAGGACCAGCAGAACGGCAAGTTCCATCGGCTGTCTTCCGCCGCCAACCTGGCTGTAGCGCTGATGGATGGCCGGCGCAGCATGGAACAGATCTGGGACATGGTGGGCCAGAAGGCCGGCGACGATCCGCCGACCCAGGATGAGATGATCCTGCTGCTGTCGCAGCTGCATGCCGCGGACCTGCTGCAGACCGAATTGCCGCCCGATTTCACCGAGCTGGCGGAGCGTTCGGCCAAGACCGCGCGCACCAATGTCATGTCGCGGCTGAAGAACCCCCTGGCGCTGCGCCTGCCGCTATGGGATCCGGACCGCTTCCTTGAAGCCACCGCCTGGTTGGTGCGACCGATCTTCACCATCTACGGGCTGCTCGCCTGGATTGCGCTGGTGATATCAGGCCTCGTTGTCGTCGCCCTCAACTGGGGTGCGCTGCAGGCCGCCGCCGGCGGTCAGCTGATGAGCGCCGGCAACCTCGCCATGATTGCCCTCGCCTACCCGGTGGTGAAGGCGCTGCACGAGGCCGGGCACGCCTATGCCGCCAAGGTGTTCGGTGGCCATGTGCACGAGTTCGGCCTGATGCTGCTGATCCTCGTGCCGGCGCCCTATGTCGATGCCACCGCCGCCACCGCCTTCGCCAGCAAGTGGCAGCGCATCGTGGTCAGCGGCGCCGGCATCATGGTCGAGTTCGGCCTCGCGGCGCTCGCGGCCATCTTCTGGGCCAGCGCCGAGCCCGGATTGGCGCGCGAAATCGCCTTCAGCGTCATGCTGATCGGCGGCGTCTCGACCCTGTTATTCAATGGCAATCCGCTGCTCCGCTTCGACGGCTATTACGTGTTCATGGATTGGCTGGAGATCCCCAATCTCGCCACCCGGGCCAACCGCTATATCGGCTACCTGGTGCAGCGCTATGCCTTCGGGCTGACCCAGACCGAGAACCCCTCGCATGAGCCCTCGGAGCGGGTCTGGCTGTTCTTTTATGCCATCCTCGCCTTCATCTACCGCATCGTCTTGAGCCTCGGCATCGCGCTGCTCATCGCCACCCAGCTGTTCTTCATCGGCGTGCTGCTGGCGATCCTCACGCTCTCCACCACCTTCGTCATCCCGGTAGCCAAGATGCTCGGCTACCTGTTCTCGTCGCCGGCCCTGCACAACAAGCGCCGCCGCGCCCTGACGGTGAGCGGCGCGGCGCTGGCTCTGTGCGTGATCCTGCTCGGGCTGTTGCCGCTGCCCTATGCCACGGTGGCGCAGGGCGTCGTCTGGTTGCCGGGTGAGGACGAGGTGCGGGCCGGCACGGCCGGCATCGTCACAGAGTTCATGGCCGCCGATGGCTCGAGCGTTGCTGCTGGCGCCCCGCTGCTGCAGCTCGAGGATGCCGGCATCGCGGCCCGGCGCGCGGTGATCGACGCGCGTCTCGCCGAGCTCGACCTGCGTTACGAGGCCCTGCAGTTCACCGATCGCGTGCAGGCGGCCGAAACGCTGCAGCAGCGCGACCACGTCGCGGCGCAGCGCCGCGACCTCGACACGCGCGAGGCGGCGCTGCTGGTTTCCGCCCGGGCCGGCGGGCGGTTCATCGCTGTCGGTCCCAACCTTGTCGGCCGCTACGTCCGTCAGGGCGAACTGCTGGGCTATGTCGTGAGTTCGGAAGACCCGATCATCCGGGTGGTGATTCCGCAATCCGAGGTCGATCTGGTGCGGGCCCGCACCGACGGCGTCGAGGTGCGCTATTCCTTTGATCCGGGTGCCGCCTTGCCGGGCAGTGTCACCCGGGAAGTGCCGACGGGGCAGAACGATCTGCCCAGCCTCGCCCTCGCGGCGCGAGCCGGCGGCGACATCGCCGTCACCCACAGCGCCGACGGCACGCCCGTGGCGCTCGAGCGGCTGTTCGTGATCGACGTCACGACCAAGCGCCCCGAGGGGCTCCTCGCCTATGGGGCGCGCGCCTATGTGCGCTTCGACCATGGCGCCGAGCCGGTCTATCAGAGGCTGCAGCGTGCCGTACGGCAGACGCTGCTGCGGGTGTTCGGTGCCTGACGCGCCCGCCTCGAGCTTCGCGCTGCCGGCGCTGAAACCCTATCCGGTGGTGCTGCCGCCGGAACGCAAGGGGCTCGACAAGCACGCCCATGCGCTGCTGGCCCGCCTCAGCCTGCCCTTTGCGCGCCGGCACCTCTTGGCGCTGCAGCATGCCGTGCGGGTCGCCGGCAAGCTGGAGCCGCAGTTCAGCGGGCTCGATGACGCGGCCCTCGACCGCGCGGCCCGCGACGTGTCGATGCGCCTCAGGCGCCAGGGCGTCGAGAAGATGCCGCTGCGCGCCGAAGCGCTGGCGCTGATCCGCGAGGTGACCCGTCGCACCCTCGGCAACCGGGCCTATGACGTGCAGCTGCTCGGAGCGGCGACGCTGATGGCCGGCCACATCGCCGAAATGGCCACCGGCGAAGGCAAGACCATGACCGCCGCGATGGCCGCGGCGCTCACTGCCCTCGCCGGCCGGCCCGTGCACGTGGTCACCGTCAACGATTATCTCGCCGAGCGCGATGCCGAGCTCGGCGAGCCATTGTTCAGCCGGCTCGGCTTTACGCTCGGGATCGTCATTTCCGGCCAGCAGCTGGCCGAGCGGCAGGCCGCCTATGCCTGCGACATCGTTTACTGCACCAACAAGGAACTGACCTTCGACGCCCTGCGCGACCGGCTGGTGCTCGGCGATGGCGACGGCGATACGCGGCTGCGTTTCGAGGCCTTGCGCGGCGAAGACACGCGGCAGAAGAAGCTCCGGATGCGCGGCCTCGTCGCTGCCATCGTCGACGAGGCGGACAGCGTGCTGGTCGACGAGGCGCGCACCCCGCTGATCATCTCGGAGAGTGCGCCGTTGCCATTCGACCTGGCCTCGGCTGAGGAGGCGCTCAGGCTGGCCGAACTGCTGCAGCAGGGGCGCGATTACGAGATCGTGGCGCTCGAGCATCGCGTCGGACTGACGCCGGCCGGCCGTGAAACCATCGCCGATTTCGCCCAGGGGCGCGGCGAGCAGTGGCGTGGTGTGATCCGGCGCGAAGAGCTGATCCGCCAGGCGATCTCGGCCATCCGGCTGTTCCATCGCGACCACCATTACATGGTGCGCGAAGGCAAGGTGGTGATCATCGACGAGCATACCGGCCGCGCCATGCCGGATCGCAGCTGGAGCGATGGCCTCCACCAGCTGGTCGAGGTCAAGGAAGGGCTGGAGCCCAGTATGGCGCGGCGCACCCTGGCCCGCATGACCTACCAGCGTTTCTTTCGTCGCTACCAGTATCTGGGCGGGCTCACCGGCACGGCAAGCCAGGTGGCCGGCGAACTGAAGCTGGTCTATGGCCTGGACGTGGTCCCCATCCCCACGCATCGCAAGCTGCAGCGGGTGACGGTGCCCGCCAGCGTCCATGGTTCGGCCGAGCGCCACTGGCAGGCCGTCATCGAGCGTGTCAGGCAATTGCATGAGCGTGGCGCCCCGGTGCTGATCGGCACCCGGTCGGTCGCCTCCTCGATCGAAGCCGGCAGGCGCCTCGGCGAGGCGGGCCTGCCGCATCAGGTGCTCAACGCCCGGCAGGATGCAACCGAAGCCGAGATCGTCGCCGGAGCCGGCAATCGCGGCGCCATCACCATCGCCACCAACATGGCCGGGCGGGGGACCGACATCAAGCTCGGCCCCGGCGTCGAGGAACTGGGCGGCCTGCATGTGGTGATGATCGAGCGGCACGAAGCGCGCCGCATCGACCGGCAGCTCGCCGGGCGCAGCGGCCGCCAGGGGCAACGTGGCCGCTTCGAGCCGATCCTCTCGGTCGAGGATCCAATCCTCGTCGATGGCGGCGGCAAGTGGCTGGCCGGCATGGCGCGCGGCTTCTTGGCGGTGCTCGGCTCGCGCGGCGCGGCGTTCTGCATCAACCTGGCGCAGCTGCGTCTCGAGCGCACCCATGCCGGCATGCGGCGGTCGCTCTTGCGCAGCGATGCGCAACAGGCCAAGACCCTCGCCTTCTCAGGACGTGGAGAATAAGCATGCGGCTCGCCGCTCTCTGCCTGTTGCTCGGCTTCAGCCTTGCTGCCCCGGTCGCGGCGCAGGACAGCATCACCGGGTTGTTCGATTGCGTGGCGAGCCCGGCGCGGACGGTCAAACTCGGCAGCCCGGTCACCGGTCTCCTCGCCGATATGCAGGTGCGGCGCGGCGACCCGGTGGAAGCCGGCCAGCCGGTGGCGCGGCTCGAGTCCTCCGTCGAGGAGGCCAATGTCCGGCTTGCCGAAACCGAGGCCGACGCGGGCGAGGCGATTGCCGCGCAGCGCCAGCGGCTCGACGTGGCGCTGGCAACGCTGGAGCGCTCCCGTGCCTTGCTCAAGTCCGGTTCGGTCACCCGCTCGCGCATCGATGAGCTCGAGGCCGCGGTGGAGATCACCCGGCTCGATCTCGCCGGGGAAGAGCGCAAGGCCGAACTGGCGGCGCAGGAACTGGTGCGGCAGCGGGCCATGCTGGATCGGATGACCATTCACGGGCCGATCGCCGGCGTCGTCACCTCGATCGATACCCAGGTCGGCGAGTTCGTCCGCCAGGACTCGATCATCGCCACCATCGTCCAGACCGACCCGCTGCTGGTCGATGCCTATCTGCCCACCGAGCTTTGGGCCGGCACCAAGCTCGGCGCCGACGTCACGGTCGAGATCGACCGGCCGGAACCGGTCAAACTCAAGGGCCGGATCATCGTCGTCGACTCGGTGTTCGACACGGCCTCCAACACCTTCGGCGTCCGCGTCGAACTGCCCAACCCCGGCAGCACCATCCCCGGCGGGCAACGCTGCCGGCTGGATCTGGGGGCTGGTTGAACCCAGAACGATCAGGGCCGATCGCTATGGTACGGCCAGCGGTCGCAGACATCACCAATGGTCTGGGCAATATCAAGTGTCACCGACTCACCATAGTTCGAGTAGATGTATGGGGCGCAGCTGGCCAGAAGCGAAAGCGCCTGGGGACGTTCCAGGCGAGCTATATGGTTGGGTAAGCGGTCAAGCAGTCCAGACACGAGTTCTGGCTTTAGATGTCCAACAACGGCATTGATAATACGCGAAATTGTCCAATCGTCTTCGGTCTCTGCCAACTCAAGAACCTGGGTAAGAAGCGTGTCCCGTTGATCAGCAGCCAGGCGAGTAGAAATTTCGGCTAGCGCTCGGCATCGCCATTCCGGGTACTCCAGCCCGTTCGCAATCTCCAATGCTCCCGGTATGATGTCTGAGGCATCTTCCTTGGCCATGCTCTGCAATACGTTTGACAGTCCGTTGAAGGTGTCTTCTTCACTGCCGGTTTGTTGTGCTGCCGAGAGCGCCAGCGACAGGGTGCTCAGGCGTTCGGTTCGCGGCAGGCAGCCTGCAATCGACGCAAGGGCCAGCGCCCTATAGCGTTCCCAATCCATCGCTTCCACGGCACGGAGCGCCTTTGCGACCAGTTGGCTGTCATGCTCCGGGGTGACAAGACCAACGATGTCAGGCAGTAGCGTATCCCGGGTAGCGTCTGATCCGATCTTTGCCGCGGCATCCAACGCCAGTGAGATGTACCTTGTATTGTCACCAGCGGTGGCACGGGCCAGAGCCGCATAGGCCTTCGCTTTAGGCTGCTCATCCTTGATATCGACAAGCAGCAGATCAATGCGCTGGATCAGCGCCACAGCGCAGGGTTTCGGGCAATACGATGCAGCGGTCTGAATGATTACGTCCCGGGGATATACTGAGCGAAGCTGAGGCATTTCAGCAAGGTCAAGCAGGCGGGTTATTGACTGTTCCCGCTGGTTGTCGGGTTGGGTGCCAAGGTTACCAAAGAGTGCGCGAACCTCGTCATCGCTCTCCATCGATGGTTCTTCGAGTGTCGGAATTTCTGTGAGGATGTTCGCGTCACGCGCAGGATCGAGATAGCCGCGGATCCGCGCCAGGTTGTTTCGCCTTGTCCAACCGTCCGCCGCCGACTTTGCCAAGTTCACCGCCTTCAGGATGATCTGGGCACGCCCGTCTCCTTCGAGGCAACGGCCAAGTGCAACAAGAGAATCGACTGCAGAATGCGGCCATCCGATAGTCTCGGCAACCGCGAGAGCTCGTTTCTCTAATGTCTCATTCGGCTCTACCGCGAGTTTTTCGGCGATTGCGGCTATGATCCTCGCCTTATGATACTCTTTCGCTGCGGCGAAACTCAACATACGCAACACAAGTTCAGGTTGGTCCCGTGGGGAAAGGCACCCGGCAAGTTCTGAAAGGCCTAGCGAGAACAAGCCAGTGAGCTTGTCCACCTCTTCAGGTCCGGGCAATTGCCTGGAAAGCAATCCTGTCGTCCTCTGGGCTGGAAATTGCTTGGCAATGGCTGCGATTGTAGAGGAGGACGTGGTCAGCCGGCTGAGCTCTTCCGCCATCGCTATCACCCTGGAGCCCAACGCGTCCTGGTCTGGCGCCAATCGCATGGCGATCGCTGCCAGCACCTTCGCTCTGGCGTCTTCGT
Organism: Devosia insulae DS-56; assembly: GCF_000970465.2. Taxonomy (GTDB): domain Bacteria; phylum Pseudomonadota; class Alphaproteobacteria; order Rhizobiales; family Devosiaceae; genus Devosia_A; species Devosia_A insulae. The sequence goes on along the minus strand of NZ_LAJE02000257.1, from coordinate 35,273 downwards.
TAACTGTCTGTGCGATAGCCAATACCCGAAACAGCAGCGCTTCGTCACGGACCGGGTCAAAGTTCGTTGCACATACGTCAAGCGGATAGGGTTTGTCGTTCCCCCGCTGAAGCTGCCCAATGGCGCCAACAGCATCAGCGAGTACCCGCGTTCGATGGTCGGCATCGAGATGTTCGGCGATCGCAATGACTGCTTTCACCCTAGCGTGCGCTCCGTCGTCCCAGGGGATAGACGCTGCCGCACTGAGCAGTGCGGACGCAAGCCCAGCGTCTCCCTCACGTCGCAACAATTCAGCGACGGTCAGTAAGACTTTTGCTCTGGGCCACAGATCGCCAATACCGTTGGCTGCACTGATAGCGTTCGAAAGAATGTCGGCCCGTCTGTCCGGCGGGAACCGGTCCCCAACCGTTGCGCGCGCACAAATCCTGGCGGCCAGCGCCCTGTCGTCTTCCGCCGAGATTGCTTCCACTGCCTGCAGGACGATGGCGCACAAGGCATGGCCGGGCTCGATTAACCGGGCAATAGCCGCGAACGCAGTTGCCCGGTCCGCGCCGTCGTCCAGGCCGCCGGCAATTGTCACCATGCGCCAGACCAGTTCAGCACCGTGTCCTGGTGAAACGCGCTCAGCGATCGACACCAGCGCTTCGGATCGCCAGTAACTCTCGCTGATTTTCTCGACTACGGAGAGCGTGCGAGACCAGAGGTCAAGAGGGCACTCCGGCGAAAGGCGCTCGGCGATTTTTTTCACCAAAGACGCTTGATCGAAGTTGCTTTCAAGTGATCCCGTCAAAGACAGGCATTGCATCAATAGATCAGCATCGCGCTCAGCAGTCAGGACCTCGACAACGTACCCGACATAGAGGCTGGAATACGTGCTTTCAGCTTCCGCGAGGTCCGCAATCTCAGACAACATGCGCTCGAGTATCGCCGACCGTTCAGCGGGCGGTAGCTGGACAGCGATCCCCACAAATGCCTCCGCGTACCACCTGACACTGCCAAAGGCTTCGACTTCGCTCAGGATCAATTTTCTTGTGGTCGGATCCGCCACTGCGAAGAGAGGTGGCAGGCCGTAGAGCTGGGCGCTGCCGTCCTGACGCAACAGCTGGTGCAGGGCCTGGCGAACTGACATCCGGCCGTTGCGGATTAGCAGTGTGAGCAATTGCCACGGAATATTTGCGCCGACGCTTTGCAGCGAACTCAGGATAAGCGCCGCGCGCATCATTATCGCGAAACGCTTGCCTTTCTCGAAGTGATGGGCGTCGCGAAAGTAGCCCTTAACGGTTTCGACGTCGGTGACGTAGCGAATAGTGCCGGCGTCCTGCTCCAGCCAAATCTGTTGCCAGCGAGACGCCAGGATTGCCTCGAACGCGTCAGGTGCTGCCCGGGCAGCAACAAGGTGGCTCACATAGTGGTTGCGGACGTAGTCGGGAATCTCATCCGGGCGAGCATCACCATCAACGATGCTGCGGCACCAGGTGACGATGCCAGCCAAGGCGTTGTGCATGGAGCCGCCCTTGAAATACTCCGTCTGGAAATATTCGGCGAATTTGGGATGCTGGAAGGTATAGCCGGTCGAGACGCCATCGCCGATAAGGAAGCGTTGCAGCGGTTGGAGTGCAGCAACCGACAGGTGAAAGGCGTCGTCCTTGGTGGCTATAGCGCAAATACGCTCCAGGTCGCGGTGCAGCAACGGACCCTGAGCCGCGGTCAGGACGGCAAGGGGGACTTCCACCGCATTCGCCCAGTGCCCGTCGGTTGCCGGGGAGCCGACCTGCGTCTCGAACCAGTGGCGAAAGAACCCGGCGTAGCCTGACTCGAGTCCTGCCAGATCCGCTGCTTCTGTCCGACCAGGTTCGATGCCAAGCATTTGCGCATACTGGCGCACCAGCAAGGGCTCCCCTTGTGTCAGACGCACAAGTTCCGCGAGCGTGCTGGCCTTGGCTGCAATCGGCTCGGCCGCGGGCCCCATCGACGCGACCGCCTGAGCTACCCCTTCCTGACTCAAGGGCTCAACCGTGAGGACCTTGGTCCTGTCGGTGGAATGCGGCCACTCGATGCGGTCCAGCCAATCGCGGCCGTCGGCCGAGTCTCCCATCAACCGCCGGGCCGAAACGACGATGCGAAGCATTCGGCCGCTTGCCGCGAGGATATTCCGGCTGAAGGACCAGCCTCCCGTCTCGTCGAGACCATCGATGATCATCAGCGTCGGCACGGTGCCGGCATTGATCCTGTCGAGAAGTTCAAGGCAGCGGGCGCGATAAGATCGATCGAGATCGTGGGTGAAATGGCCAGCCCTTTCGCCGGCGATCCGCGCGAGCTGATGCGCCAGCGCCTCGTAGACGATTGCGGGCTGGTTGGTTTCAAACCGATTGCTGATCGGCGCGAACACGACGCGCCATTGCTGTGTCGGTATCGCTTTGATCCAGTGCGCCAGCAGTGAGGTCTTACCTCGCCCTGCGACAGCTGTGATTAGCAGTCGCGGTGCCGCGTCGGGCTGTTTCAGCCAGGTCGCCAGCTCCGAGAGCTCCTTGTCTCTGCCGCCAAACGGAACCGGATCCTCTTCGTCGCCGATATAGTAGCGCCAGAACCGGCGTATCGATTGATCGTATTCGGGGCTTGTCGCCGAACGGGCGTACCCAGGAAGCTGGGCCTCGTCTGCCTCGACCGACGCTGTATCGCTGTTCTCAGCCAGTTCGGGTGAGGTGCCGTACAGGCGCTCGCGCTCAGTCGCTTTGGCCAGAATTTCTCTGGCGCGACGTCCTCCTTCGGTGTGCTCCGGCACGATAGATATGAGTTCATCGATCCAGCCGTCTCGTTCAGCGACATCGATCAGTTGGTGGATTTCGGAGGCAAGATTGCCAGTGACGACCAGGTGTTCGTATTTGCGCTCTACGGGCAACAGCGCCAAAGCCATTTTCAGGGCCTGTCTGTCGAAGCGGCCCAAGACTTCCCACAAACCACGTTTATCAGATGCATCCAGCAAGGTTGAGTTCCGTATCTCGTTCAACTCGGCAGCACGCCGTTCTTGACCAGTCGCTGCGCGACACGCTCGATCGGCACACACTGATTTCCGGTGCCGTCGCCGCCGGCCTGATGCAGTGCCACGATGGCAAGATCGATGTTGACCACCGGCGATCCTGACGAACCCTTCAGTGTGTTCGCGGTGTGCCGCAGGCGGAGGTCCTCCGGTTTGAGCGAATTCTTCGAGTTGCCGAATGCAAAACGCTGCGGCAATCCCTCCGGGTGCTGCACGATCAGCAGCACATCATCTTGGCTGGGCGCGGCACCGTGCGCCACGATATCGACCTGTCCGCGTGCCATCCCCGGCTCAACCTCATCGTCACCGACGCGCTCCGCCAGCCGGATGACCGCATAATCGAGCTCTCCCTCCGTGGGTGCCGCCGTGCCCTCGTTGCGCTCCGCCGAACCCGGGGGACTGGCATCGACCAGCCAGTCGGCGGCGAATTTGCATTCCCGTCCGTTGCCGGTGGTCGGCGGCTCGGCCACGTCGAAGCGACAGGTGATGCCGGAGACATCAGTGCCATTGCCAGCGGCGGGCTTGAAGCTGCGGATGACGTGATAGTTGGTGATCAAGAGGTCGGGACCGATCAGCCAGCCGGTTCCGAAGCCGGGTCTGTCGCTGGGTCTGCTTACATGCTCGATGCGGCAGACACGCCGCCGCAGCATGGCGAGCTTGGTCAGCCAGCCGTCGGGTTTGAGAAAGTCTTGACTGGGGTTCAGTATATCCTGGAGGTTCCAGCGTTCCGGTGTCGGCCCAGCGACGTCGACGGTCAGCCCGAAGGTCTCCTGGAAGCGGCGCAGCCGCGGTGCACCGGGGTTGGCGGCGGCAAGGCCCTCGATGAGTTCGCGCGTCCACCCCTGCATCTTGGCCTTTTGGATGAGGTCAAACGCCTGGCTCGGATAGTCCACCATCGGCGACGCGTAGTTGGCTAAAGGCTGTCTCCCCAGATCGGCCACGAGCGCAGCGTTCAGGGTGAACACCGTGAAATCTTCGACGATCGCCTGCCAGAGCAGCTTGAATTGAAAGCCGGTGAGCGCATCCCAATCGACGGAGCCGTTCATTTTTGCGTCGTGACCTCGATCTCGATGGGCGAATCGTCATCGCCATCGGCTTGCGCCTGCCCAGTCTCGTCGCCAGCTGTCTCGGCTTGCAGCATGAAACTGCCGTGAGGCAGATGCAGCCAAAGCCGCCCCTCGGTATCGGTCACGCGTCCAACCTCGGGAATCGGGGCGCTGCCGCGCGCAATCTGTACGATGGCGCCGGCGACGGGCTGACAGCCGACATCGCGCACCACCGTCGGCGACTTTGCTTCATGAAATAGCTCGCGACGCTTGCGCCAAGTCTGCTGCCCTAACCAAGCAACTTTCGCGCAGAATGATCCGCTCGTCCAGACAAGGTCTGTGCGAAAGACTTGGGCGAACAGACGTTTTCATTGTGCGCCAGAGGCCATGCGGTGCGAGACGGTGGCGCTTGCCTCTCAGCCGCCAGCACCCGCCCGAGACGATCCGGGGCATGATCGATGCGTCGCAGGTCGAGCAGGAGCGCCTGCAGCTACCAGGCTTTGACTATGCGATGGTTCTGGGCAGAATGTCTGTTGCGGGGCTGGCTGAACAAATAAATCCTTTGGGGGAGCAAGCAATGTCCAAAACGACGCCGGAACAGCACTGGTCGAAGCCGGTCGGCATGTTGCCAAACAGCCGCTTTCCCCTGCTGGTACATCGGGGCGGCATTTCCGGAGGCGGCGAAGCCGCGGTGCTGGCGCGGTTCAGGAGCAATGGCTGGCTCAACAACTGGCGCTATCCCGGCGTTTACACCTATCCGCATTTCCACTCGACGACGCATGAATGTCTCGGCGTGGCGGTGGGCTGGATGGAGGTGGCGCTGTTCGGCAAGGGCGGCATCCGCGTGCGGGTGTCGGCGGGCGATGTCATCGTGATGCCTGCCGGCGTATCGCACGCCATGGTGGATCACTCCGACGACGTCATGCTGATCGGCGGCTATCCCGATGGCCGGGACTGGGACAATATGCAGGAGGACCACCTGAGCGAGGAAGGCCGCAGGGCCGCGGTGAAACGCATCATGATGCTGCCGATCCCGACGCGCGACCCGGTCACCGGCGAGGCCATGGCGGAATGGATCGACGCGCCATCGTCGGTCGATGCCGACCTCAACGACTTCCGTGACGGTCTCGATCCGGTCTGAGACCGGCTGAGCACGAAGAGCTGCAGCCCTGGCGCTAGCCCAGGATCATCTCGGCGGCCTTCTCGGCGATCATGATCACCGGTGAGTTGGTATTGCCCGAAACGATCGTCGGCATGATCGAGGCATCGACGACGCGCAACCCCGTGAGGCCGCGGACCCGCAACTGGCTGTCGACCACGGCCATCGTGTCGTCGCCCATCCGGCAGGTGCCGACCGGATGGAAGATCGTCGTCGCGATGTCGCCGGCTTTCCTCGCGAGGTCGGCGTCGTCCTCGAAGCCGGGGCCGGGGAGGAATTCTTCCGGCTCGAACTGGGCGACGGCGCGGGTCCGCATCAGCGTCCGCGCGTGCCGGATCGAGTTGGCGGCAACCAGCCGGTCATTCTCGGTGGCAAGGTAGTTGGGCCGAATCTTCGCCGCCGCCGAAGGCTCCGGGCTCTCCATGTGCACGGTGCCGCGGCTCTCGGGGCGGAGGTTGCACACCGACACCGTCACCGCCTCGAAGCGGTGCAGCGGCTCGCCCAGCCGATCGGTCGACAGCGGCTGCACGTGATACTCGAGATCGGGGGTCTGTAGCCGCGGGTTCGAGCGCGCGAAAATGCCGAGCTGGCTCGGCGCCATCGACAGGGGACCCGAGCGCTTCAGCGCATATTCGAGCCCCATGCCGGCGCGGCTGACGAGGTTATGGTAACGCCCGTTCAGCGTCCTTGCGTGTTTCACCTTGAACACAGTGCGGATCTGCAGGTGGTCCTGCAGGTTCTCGCCCACGCCATTGAGCTGGTGGCGCACGGCGATGCCGAGCCGCCCGAGCACATCGGGGCGGCCGATGCCGGAGAGCTCGAGCAGTTTTGGCGAGTTGATCGCTCCGGCTGAGAGGATCACCTCGCGCCCGGCGGTCGCCTCGACCAGGCGTCCCTTGTGGCGGAAGCGCACGCCGCCGGCCTTGCTTCCGTCGAGGAGGATCGCCTCGGTCTCCGCGCCGGTCAGTACCTGCAGGTTACCCCGCTTCAGCGCCGGTCGCAGGAAGGCCTTCGAAGTATTCCAGCGCACGCCGGCGCGCTGGTTCACCTCGAAATAGCCCGAGCCGAAATTGTCGCCGGCATTGAAGTCGGTGACCCGCGGGATGCCGAGCTCTTCGGCCGCCGCCTGGAAGGCGTCGAGGATCGGCCAGCTCAGCCGCTGCTGTTCCACCCGCCACTCGCCCCCGCCGCCATGCTGCGCCGAGGCGCCGCCATGGTGGTCCTCGGATTTGAGGAAGTAGGGCAGCACGTCGTCCCAGCCCCAGCCGGCATTGCCCAGCTGCCGCCAGCCGTCATAGTCGGCGGCCTGGCCGCGCATGTAGATCATGCCGTTGATCGATGAGCAGCCGCCCAGCACCTTGCCGCGCGGGTAGTTGAGCGAGCGGCCGTTGAGCCCCGGCTCCGGCTCGGTCCGCATCATCCAGTCGGTGCGTGGGTTGCCCATGCAATAGAGGTAGCCGATCGGAATATCGACCCAGTGGTAGCGGTCGCTGCCCCCCGCCTCGAGCAGGAGCACACGGTTACGGGGATCGGCGCTCAGCCGGTTGGCCAGCACGCACCCCGCCGACCCCGCGCCGACGATGATGTAGTCGAAGCTCCCAAAACTCTCAGTCACTACTGCCGGCCCATTTCCGCCCATACCGGCTGCATCGCGCGCGCCAGTTGTTCATAGAGGCCATAACGGCGCGCATAATGCGAGCCGCTTTCCCGGTTGGGCGCAAACTGCTTTGCCGGCGCGGTCATCGCCCGGGCGCCCTCCGCATAGTCATGGAACAGGCCGACCCCGGTCGCCGCCGCGATCGCCGCGCCGAGTGCCCCGGTCTCGCGCCCGCGCGCCACTGTCACCGGCAGTTCGAGGATATCGGCGAACATCTGCGGCCACACCGCGCTGCGCGAGCCGCCGCCCGACAGCGTCACATCGCGGATGCCGATCCCGGCCTTCCGCAGCACGTCGACGTGACCGCGATGGCCGAAGGCCACGCCTTCGAACAGCGCCCGCATCAGGTGCGCCTTGCTGTGCCAGCCGGCGATGCCGTAAAAGCCGGCGCGGGCATTGCCGTCCCACGGCGCGCCATAGAGGTAGGGGTGATAGATCGGCACATCGGCCGCCGCACCGACCGAGGCCACCAGCTCGCCCGCCTTGTCGAACGGCCTGTCTTCGCCGTGCATGAACTGGTGCACGATCCACTCGAGGTTGGCGGCAGAGGTGGCGCTCGATTCGATGGCGAGCCAGCGGCTGCGATCGAAGCTCGACTGCATGAACACCCTGCCATCATCGACCGGCGCCTCGCAGATCACCTGGTTGATGCTCCAGGTGCCGGCAATGATCGAGGCGGCGCCGGTCGCCGTCACCCCCGACCCCACGGCGCTCGCCACCACGTCGAACAGCCCGGCAACCACCGGTGTGCCGGCGGCAAGGCCGGTGAGGGCCGCCACCTCCTCGGTGACGTGGCCGGCGATGTCGTCGCTCTCCAGCACTTCGGGCAGCAGCGGCAACGCGTCTTCGAGCCCGTACGCCGCCAGCAGCTCGGCCGAGTAGCGGCGCGACGGAATGGCCAAGAGCCCGCTGCCGCTCATATCGGTGGTGTCGGTGACGCGGGCGCCGGTCAGCCGGCCGACGACGAAATCCTTGCACAGCAGCACCGTGCCGATCTCGGCATAGAGGTCAGGACGATGCCGCTTGATCCAGGCGAGCAGCGTCGGTGTCTGCGCCCCCCAGGGCTTCTGCCGGGCGATCGGCAGCACGCGGTCGCCGACGCCGGAGGCGTGCCACTCCGCGGCCAACCCCGCCGCCCGGGTATCGAGCGACTGGATGCCGAGCAGCGGCTTGCCGGCGCGGTCGAGCGCGTAGAGCCCGTTGCCATGCCCGGCACAGCCGACGGCGCGGATCTCCCGGGCGTTGACGCCGGACTTTTCGATACAGTTCTGGATCACCGTGATGGCGTTGCGCCAGAGTTCATCGAGGTCGCGTTCGACCTGGCCCGGAGCCGGCATCGACGATTGCCCGTCGAGCGCGGCGACCGCGAGTTCGCGTCCGGTGGTATCGAACAGGATCGCCTTGATCACGGTGTTGCCGGCATCGAGGCCGAGAAGATAGTCGGTCATGGTCAGCCCTGCTGGTAGCGCGCCCAGGCGTCGGCGCCGCTGGCGTTGTCGTGGATGATGGCCATCAGCCCGCGCACCACGGCGGCTGGGTTGGCGTGCTGGTAGATGTTACGGCCATAGACCATGCCGAGCGCGCCCTGCCGCATCAGCGCAGCGGACTTGTCGAACACCGCGCGCAGGTCCTCCTTGCCGCCACCGCGCACCAGCACCGGGCAGCGCGCCGCCTCGACCACCCAGTGGAAATCCTCGGCATTGTTGGTCGGGTCGGCCTTGACGATGTCGGCGCCCATTTCGCGGGCGAGCCGGGTTAGCGTCACGATCTTTTCCGCGTCGCCATCCACCATATAGCCGCCGCGTTCGGAATTGCCTTGCATCACCAGCGGCTCGATCATCAGCGGCATGCCGTATTTTTCGCACTCGGCGCGCACCCGCGAAATGTTGGCGACGCATTGGCGGAACAGGTCCGGTTCGTCGGGCAGCATGAAGAGGTTCACCACCACGCACGCGGCATCTAGCTGCAGCGCACCGATCAACGGCTCCGCCTCGTTCTGCAACAGCGCCCACATCGAGCGGTGCCGCTGCTTGTTGTAGGGGTTGCCCATGTCGAGCCGCATCACCAGCGCCGGCTTGAGCTTACCCGGCACCTCCTGCAGCAGGTCGGCCTGGCCGTAATTCATCTGGATCGCGTCCGGCCCGGCCTTGACGAGGGCGGCGACGACGGCCGGCATATCCTCGAGCCCGTCGAGGAAGCTCGGCTCGTTGCACACCCCGTGGTCGATGGCGACATCGAGGCAGCGGCCCTGGCCGAACAGGCGGTTCATGCGGACTTTGTGGTTTGCCATTCGGCGGTCCCTGGATTGCGAGAAATGAGGGTGGCTTCGTCGAGCCCGTGCCGATCGGCGAGCTCGGCGAGACACGCGGCGCGGGCTGCGGTGCACCGGGCGGTATCCCAGCCCTTCAGCTGGCCCAACTGCGCCAGCGTCGCGTCGATGGCGGCCATCGACAGCGCGCCGGTAATGGCGATGGTGGTGCGGCGCAGCAGCAAGTCGGCGAGCGTCTCCACCTGCTCGGTACGGATCAGGTGGTCGATTTCGCGGCGCGAATAGCCGGTGCCCGGGATGGGCTGGTCGCTGCCGCTGCCGATCTCGACGGCTACCGGCTTTGCGCCGGTGCCGTAGCGTTCCAGCAGTTCGGCGACGCGGCCCGGCGCAACGCCGGTATCCTCGGCCACCGTCGCCGACCAGGCGCCGGGATCGGCGGGAAAGTCGCGGCCGCCACCGATCGGCAGGTCCTCGGTATCGGCGGTGCGAACCAGTCCGAGGCGCTCGAGCACCATGTCGGCCGCCAGCGCGCCGAACGAGCGGAAGGTGGTCCACTTGCCACCGATCATGCAGAGCGTCGGGATCGCGCCCTCGAGCATCTGGCAGAAGTGATCGCGCGGAATGCGGCCGGTGACGCTGTCGGCGCTGGCCGGCAGCGGCCGCACGCCGGCAAAGCGGAAGACGATCTCGTCATGCGCAATGTGGATGGTCGGGAACACCTGGGCCAGCGAAGCGAGGATATAGTCGCGCTCATCGTCGTCGCAGCGCACGCTGTCCGGATCATCGACGCGAATGTCGGTCGAGCCGACCAGCACATTGCCGAGATAGGGAAAGACGATGCAGATCCGGCCGTCCTCGTTCTCATAGTAGACCATATGCCCGTCGAGCGCCTGGGTGAGCTCGGCATTGGCGACCACCAGGTGCGAGCCCTTGGTGCCGCCCAGCATCGGGGCATTGCTGGCGCCGATGGCGGCATTGGTGAGGTCGATCCAGCCGCCGGTGGCGTTGATGATCAACTGTGGCGCGATCGGCACGCTGGTACCGTCGATGCGGTCGCGCAGCACCAGCCCGCCAGCCTCGCGGGCAATCTCCGCGTGGTTGAGCGCAATGGCATTGTCACCCGCCGCATCGCGCAGCATCTCGATGCCGAGCCGCTCCGGCCGGCTCACCCAAGCGTCGAAATAGGTCGCCGATGCGGTGACCGCCGGGTTGAGCGCCGGCCAGCGCTTGAGAGTCGAATTGCGTGAACGAAATTCATGCGCCGGCAGGGCCCGCCGGCCCCCGGTGAACAGGTCGTAGAGCGTCAGCCCGGCCTTGATGACCACTGCGCCGCGCCGCGCCGGTTGCCGGGTCAGCCCGAGGAAGCGGAAGGCGCCGTTGAGCAGCCCCGAAAACGTATCGAAGATCGGCACCGTGGTCGGCAGCGGCGCCACGAAATGCGGGGCGTTCTGCAGCAGTCGGTCGCGCTCCAGGAGGCTCTCGCGCACCAGCTTGAATTCGCCGTTCTCGAGATAGCGCAGCCCGCCATGCACCATGCGCGACAGCGCCGCGCTCGCCCCCGAGCAGAAGTCGGATTTTTCGGCCAGCACCACGTCGACGCCGTTGAGCGCGAGCTCGCGATAGACCGAGATGCCGTTGATGCCGCCGCCGATCACCAGAACCGACATGGCGGGTCGGGCCTTGAGGCGCGCGATGCTGTCCGCCCGGTTCATGCGATGGCCACGAGGTGCTGGGCTGCCGCCCGGTCGATCACCGCCAGCTCGTCGCTGCCGAGCGCTAGCTCACCAGCGCGCGCATTGTCGATCGCCTGCGCCGGGTTGCGCGCTCCGCAGAGCGCAAACGTGATGCCGGGCTGCTGCAGCGTCCAGGCGATCACCAGCTGCGCCACGCTGGCGCCCCTGGCTGACGCGAGCGGCGCGATCTCGGCTGCAAAACCCTGCGCATGGCGCCGGTTCTCGACCGAAAAGCGCGGGTCATCGCGTCGCTGGTCGTCGCCGGTGAACTGGCGCTCTGCCGACACCGTGCCGGTGAGCAGCCCCAGCGCCAGCGAGGAATAGCTGAGCGTCGCCACCTGGTGCTGTGCCGCGATCGGCAACAGCGTCTGCTCGATGCCCCGATCGAGCATCGAGTAGCGCTCCTGGATCGCGTCGAGCTGGCCGGCGGCCACATAACGCGAAAGCTCCGCGGCATCGAGGTTGCTCGCCCCGATCGCCCGGATCTTGCCGGCCTGCTTCAGCGCGAGCAGAGCCGCCATCGTCTCGGCGACCGGGGTGGTCGGATCCTGCCAATGGGTGATGTAAAGGTCGATATGGTCGGTGCCGAGGCGCTTGAGGCTCTGCTCGACCTCCCAGGCGATGCCGTCGGCGCCAAGATAGCGGTGCACGGGCTTATTGGCTTCGTCGAAGAAGTGGTTGCCCTTGCCGTGCTGCCAGTTGAGCCCGCATTTGGTGGCGATCACCACCTGGTCGCGCTTGCCGCGGATCGCCGCGCCGACCAGTTCCTCGCTGCGGCCGAGGCCGTAGGCCGGGGCGGTGTCGATCAGCGAGATACCGGCATCGATCGAGGCTTCGATCGCCTTGATCGCGGCGGCTTCGTCGGTGCCGCCCCACATCCAGCCGCCGATGGCCCAGGTACCGAGGCCGACGGCCGATGCGGAGATGCCGGAACGGCCGATCAGGCGGGTCAATTGAGTCACGAACGGGCCTCGGAAAGGGCAATGACGCTACGGGCGGTGGCCTCGTCGGTCACCAGCGTGTCGAGATGGTTGCCGCGCATGGCGGCGAGGATCGGCGCGGCCTTGTTGGGGCCGCTGGCGACGCCGATGGCATGCGGGATGCCGGCCAGCTCTTCGAGCGTCAGCGCTACGAGGTTGCGGTTGGGCGCGTAGTCGGCGAGCCGCCCGTCGCCGTCGATCAGGTGCGCCAGCAATTCGCCCGCCGCTCCCGAGCGCTCGATATCCCGCCGGTCGTCCGACGAGGTGGGGAGCAGGTCGTAATAGCTGGAATCGTCGCTGAGGATCGAGCCGATGCCGACGATGGCGAGATCGGCTTCCCGGGCCCGCCGGAGCACGTCGCCCACCGAGCGCATGCTCATCACCATGCTGCGTTCGGCCTCGCTGTCGGCGAACAGCGGCGCATGCATCTGGTAGGCGCGGCCGCCCAGCTTGTCGGCCAGCGTCGTCGCGATGTGGTTGACGTCGGTATAGTGTTTGCCCTGCACCAGCCCGGTCGCCGGCACCACTTCGACATCGTAGCGGCGGGGTGGCTTGATCCCGGCAATCAGCGCGCTCAACCCCTTGCCGCCGGTGACGCAGAGCCGGTCGCCATCCTTGATCAGGTCGAGCACCAGGTTCGCCGCCACGGTACCGACGCTCTGCAGCGTCGTCTGCGGATTGTCGGACACCGTCGGCGCGACGAGGGCCCGGCTGATGCCGCCGATGGCGCAGAGCTGTTCCTCGATGCCGACCAGGTGCTCGATCGGCGATTTGATCTTGATCTCGACCAGCCCGAGCGCCCGGCCGCGCTTGATCAGCCGGTTGACGGTGGCGTGGCTGATGCCGAGCACGGTGGCGATTTCCGCCTGGGTCTGTCCCTCGACGAAGTGCATGACGAGCGCCTGATGCATCTGCCGGGCTGCGGCGATGTCGTCGCGGGTGGAACTGGGGGCCATGGGAGTACTTTCTCTCGCCGGGAGGTCAGGATTTCCGGCGGTTGAGGAAATGATCGATCGAGACGGCAGCCAACAGGATGCAGCCCTTGATCATGTCCTGCCAATAGACCGACACATCGAGCAGGATCAGCGACGAGGTCACCACCGAGAGCAGCGCGATGCCGAGGATGGCGCCGAAGATGGTGCCGGCGCCGCCGGTGAGCGAAGCGCCCCCGATCACCGCCGCTGCGATGATGTTGAGCTCCATGCCGACCCCGAAGGTCGGTGTCGCCGCGCCGAACCGGCTCATGTAGATAACCCCGGCGAGCCCCGCGAGGGTCGAGCACAGCACCGTCACCCAGAACTTCACCTGGCGGGTGCGGATGCCGGAATACTCGGCCGCCTTCTCGTTCGAGCCGGTGTAGAACACCTTGCGGAACGCCGTGGCGCGGCGCAGCAGGAAATCGAACAGCACGACGATCACGACGAAGATGATGATCACGTAGGGCACGCCGTTAAACTCGCCCTGGCCGATCGCCTTGAACTCGGGCGGCAGGGTGAACAGCGACAGCGGCGTGCCCTTGGTGATGACGAGGCAGAGGCCGCGCACGATCACCATCGCCGCCAGCGAGGTGATGAAGTGGTTGAGCCCGACCACGGTAACGAAGAACCCCATGCCGGCGCCGACCAGCGCGCTCGCGCCGATGGCGATAAGACACGCGGTCCACGGGTCGAGCCCCATAAGGAACATCGAGCCGCCGACCACCATGGCGAAGCAGACCACCGAGCCGACCGCCAGATCGATGCCGCCGACGATCAGCAGCACCGTCATGCCGACCACGACGATGCCTTCGATCGAAAAGCTCATCAGCATGGCGCGCACATTGCCCCACGTGGCGAAGTGCGGTGAGGCAAAGCTCATCGCCACGCAGAGCGCGAGGATGATGACGATCAGGCCGGCCTCGCGCATCGCGCCGAACCGCCCCAGCGACAACCCGGTTCGCACCGGCGGCGCCACCAGCTCTTCCTGTTTGCTAAGCGACATCGGCGAAATTCCCTCCTACACCCGAGGCGAGGCGGATCACCGCTTCCTCGGTCATTGCTCCAGTGACTTCGCCGGCGATCCGGCCGCCGCGGATGACGATCACCCGGTCGCTGATGCCGAGCAGTTCGGGCAGCTCCGACGAGATGACGATGATGCCGACGCCATCCGCCGCCAGCTCGCGCAGCAGCTTGTGGATCTCGGATTTGGCGCCCACGTCGATGCCGCGGGTCGGCTCGTCCATGATGATCACCCGTGGCTTCACCGACAGCTGCTTGGCGATCGCCACCTTCTGCTGGTTGCCGCCGGAGAGCGACGAGACCGGATCGCCGATGGCGCCCATCTTCACGCCCAGCCGGGTGCAGAGGGTGATGGCCTGGGTCAGCTCGAGCCGCCGGTCGACCAGCCCGTTCCGTGTCAGCTTCCTCAGGTCGAGCGCCGAGACATTGGCGGCGATCGAGAGGTCGAGAAACACGCCCGAGTGCTTGCGGTCTTCCGACAGGTAGACGATGCCCGCCCGGATCGCGTCGGTGTAGTCGGCAATGGCGACCGGCTGGCCGTCGACGCGGATGCTGCCCTGGGTGGTCGGGGCGAGCCCGCAGACGCCGAGCGCGATCTCCGTCCGGCCGGCCCCGATCAGGCCGCCTAGGCCAAGGATTTCGCCGCGCCTGAGCGTGAAGGAAACGTCGCTGAACTGTGCCCCATCGCTGAGCCGCTCCACTTCGAGCAGCGGCGCGCCGGGCTCCCCGGCGAGCTTTTCGGGGTAGAGCTGGGTGATTTCGCGGCCGACCATGCGGCGCACCACGTGGTCCGGCGTCACCTCGGCGATGCGGTCGGTCGAGACGTACCGCCCGTCGCGGAACACCGTGACCCGATCGCAGAGCGCGAAGATTTCGGCCATCCGGTGCGAGATATAGATGATCGAGATGCCGCGCTGTTTGAGCCCGCGGATAATGCAGAACAGGGCCTGCGTCTCGGCTTCGGTCAGCGCCGCGGTCGGCTCGTCGAAGATCAGCACGCGGCAGTCGAGCGTCAGCGCCTTGGCGATCTCGACCAGTTGCTGGTTGGAAATGGAGAGCGCACCAACCCGCCGCGTCACCGGGATCGGCGCCAGCCGGTTCATCACCTTCTGGGCGGTGCGGTTGAGCTCGGAAAAATTCATCAGCGGGGCGCGGCGGGCGTTGGTCGCCGCCATCAGGATGTTTTCGGCCACCGTCGCGTCCTTGCAGAGCGCGATTTCCTGGTGCACCAGCCCGATGCCGAGCCGCTGCGCCTCAGCCGGCGAGCCGATATGGACCGGCAGGCCCTCGAGCCGGATTTCGCCGCTTGATGGGGCGAGGATGCCGGCGACGATGTTCATCAGCGTCGATTTGCCGGCACCATTCTCACCGCAGAGCGCATGGATCTCGCCGCGCTCCAGCATGAAGTCGACTTCGGCCAGCGCCTGCACGGCGCCGAAATGCTTGGAAATCTTGCGGATTTCGAGGACGTTGCCGCCACTCATATCGTCCTCCCCTAAAGAACAGTCCGGGGCGCCCGCAGGCGCCCCGGGTGTCGCCTGTTACTCTTCGATGCCCTTGGTGCCGCGGCGCTTCAGGTACTTGTCCCAGTAGAAGTCGTCGGCGTTTTCGGCGGTGACGATCGAGAAGCCATTGTCGACGAACGGCACGGCCATGCCGTTCTTGCCCGAGCGGGCGGTATCGTTCATCGGGTCGATCAGGTCGGGGTGGTTGGCCAGCCACAGCAGCATGAAGCCCATATAGCCCTGCATGCCCTGGTTGGGGTTCACCGAGCCGAAGATCTCGCCGGCCTTGATCATGTCGAGGATGTTGGCGTTGACGTCGGCCAGCATGACGCGGACCTTGCTGCCATTCTCCTTGCTGGCCTGCGCCGCGCCGATCGCCGAATTGGCCTCCGGCATGAACACTGCGCCGAGCTCAGGGTTGGCCTGGATCAGGCTCAGCACCGCCTGGTACGCCTTGGTCGGATCCTGGTTGGATGCGGCGCGGCCGACCAGCTTCATGTCGGGCCACTTGGCTTCCATGCGAGTGATGAACGCCGCGACGCGCTTGTCGTGATTGTCCTGGCCGGGATTCTCGAGCACGGCATATTCGCCCTTGCCGCCCATGGCCTCGGCCACGGCGTCAGCCGCGTAGGTGCCCTCGGCGAGGTTGTCGGAGGTGATGAAGCTGACGCGCTTCGAGTTCGGCGAGTCCGCCGCGAAGGTCACGACTGCCGTGCCCTGGTCCACGGCGCGGTTGATCGGCTCGATGAACGGGTCGGAGTTCATCGGGTGCACAAGGATGCCGGCCGGGTTCTGCGCCAGCGCCTGGTCGAAGCTGGCGATCTGCTTGTTGACGTCGTATTCGGGCGTGCCGGTATAGGCGGTCTCGCAGCCGAACTGCTGGCCGGCCTGCTTGAACATCTCGTAGACCGGGAACCAGTACTCGACCCCCGAGACCATGACGTTCATCACGTATTTCTCACCCGGCTCGCACTTGAACGGGTTGGCAGTTTCGGCAGTGGCGTAACCGGCCATCAGGACCGGGGCAGCCGCTGCGATCGCGAGCGTGCTCAGAATTTTGCGCAAGTTTCCTCCCTCTGGCCGAAGCCAGCTCCAACGGTTTGGTGCCGCCGGCCCGCTGGCCGGTGGTCGATAACTGGAAGCCGGGGCTCCTCCGAACCCGTGGCGTCGCGACCATTGCGTGAGGGCCGATTGACCGTCAAGATAATTCAGTGATTGAAATTTATTGCAAGAATGATCGGCGGATCAGCTGAAAATCGCCCGGTCCGCGGCAACGATCCCGGCGAGGTAATCGGCCACCACCGCGACCCGTCTCAGCGCCCTGAGGTCTTCATGCACCACCAGCCAATAGGCGCGCTGCAGCACAATCTGGGGCAGCACGCGGTGGAGCGTCGTGTCCCGCCGCGCCATGAAGCTGTGGAGGATGCCGATGCCCGAGCCGGCCCGCACCGCCTCGAACTGACCGAGGGCGGATGACACTGAAAGGTCCGAAGTCCAGCCCTTCAGCACCTCGGTGGTGTAGTCGAGCGCCGGCGAAAAGATCAGGTCGTCGACATAGCCGACCAGCCGGTGCTGCTGCAGCTCCTCGGCCGTTGCCGGGGCCGGGCGGTTGGCGAGGTAAGCCGTCGTGGCGTAGAGCCCGAGCGTATAGTCCACCAGCTTGCGCGCCTTGAGCCGGCCCTCACGCGGTAGCTCCAGCGTCACCGCGATGTCGGCCTCGCGCCGCGACAGCGAGAAGGTGCGCGGCACCGGCACCAGCTCGAGCCGCAGCCCCGGATACTTTTCCGCCAGCGCCCCGAGTCGCGGCGCCAGGTAGCCGACGCCGAACCCGTCCGGCGCGCCGATGCGGACGGTGCCGCTGAGCGCCAGGTCACGCGCCGCCACCGCCTCCTGCGCACCCAGCATCTCGCTTTCCATCCGCTCGGCGAAGGGCAGGAACTTTTCGCCTTCGGCCGAGAGGCTGGTGCCGTTGGTCCGCCGCACCAGCAGCGTGGTCGACAGCGACGCCTCCAGCGCATCGATCCGGCGCGCCGCCGTAGCGTGGTTGATCCCGAGCGCTCGGGCAGCCCCGAGCAACTGCCCGTTGCGCACCACGGCGAGAAACACCCTGACATCGTCCCAGTTCATCGAGCATTACTCCATGCACAACAGATGTGAGTTCTTGGCGATTGTTCTGCGCTGATTGTAGGGCGATGACCGTCTGGCAACAAGGAGGATGCCATGCGGACCATCGGTCATTTCATCGGCGGCAAGTCTGTCGCCGGCAGCAGCGAAGCGTTCAGCGACGTCTTCGATCCGGCCACCGGCGAGGTAGAGGCTCGCGTCGGGCTCGCCGGCGTCGCCGAGATCGATGCGGCGGTGCAGGCGGCGCTGGCGGCCCAGCCGGCCTGGGCCGCCACCAACCCGCAGCGCCGCGCTCGCGTGATGTTCGGCTTCGTCGCCCTGATGCACCGCGAGATGGATGCGCTGGCGGCGCTGCTCTCGTCCGAACACGGCAAGACCATTGACGATGCTCGCGGCGATCTGCAGCGCGGGCTCGAGGTCGCCGAGTTCGTCGCCGGTGCGCCGCATCTGCTGAAGGGCGAGTTCACCGAGGGGGCCGGGCCCGGCATCGACATGTATTCGATGCGCCAG
Source organism: Devosia insulae DS-56 (assembly GCF_000970465.2). Taxonomy (GTDB): domain Bacteria; phylum Pseudomonadota; class Alphaproteobacteria; order Rhizobiales; family Devosiaceae; genus Devosia_A; species Devosia_A insulae. Next base: position 17,256 of record NZ_LAJE02000257.1, on the reverse strand, counting down.
CCGCTTGGGGTCGGCGCCGGCATCACGCCATTCAACTTCCCGGCGATGATCCCGCTCTGGATGTTCGCCCCAGCCATCGCCGCCGGCAACGCCTTCATCCTGAAACCCTCCGAGCGCGCCCCGTCAGTGCCGCTGCGGCTCGCCGAACTGATGCTCGAAGCCGGGCTGCCGCCCGGCGTGCTGAACGTCGTCAATGGCGGCAAGTCCGCGGTGGAGGCGATCATCGCCCACCCCGATATCGCCGGTATCAGCTTTGTCGGCTCGACCCCGATCGCCCGCGCCGTCTATGCCGGCGCCGCCGCCGAGGGCAAGCGCGTGCAGGCCTTTGGCGGCGCCAAGAACCACATGATCGTCATGCCCGATGCCGATATCGACAAGGCCGCCGACGCGCTGATGGGGGCCGGCTACGGTTCTGCCGGCGAGCGCTGCATGGCCATCTCCGTCGCCGTCCCGGTGGGCGAGGCGACCGGCGACCGGCTGGTCGCGGCGCTCCAGCACCGCGTCGAGCGGCTGAAGGTCGGCCCCGCCGCGGATCCCGCCTCCGAAATGGGGCCGCTGATCAGCGCCGACGCCCGCCGGCGCGTGCTTGGCTACATTGAAAAGGGGTTGGAGCAAGGGGCGGAGCTCGTCGTCGACGGCCGCGGCTTCGCGCTGCAGGGTTATGAGAACGGCTTCTTCGTCGGCCCCACCCTGTTCGACCGGGTCACCGAGGACATGGACATCTACCGCGACGAAATCTTCGGCCCGGTGCTCTCGGTGGTGCGCGCCCAAAGCTACGAGGAAGCCCTGGGCCTGCCCATGCGCCACGCCTATGGCAATGGCGTCGCCATCTTCACCCGCGACGGCGACACTGCCCGCGACTTCGCCTCGCGCATCAATATCGGCATGGTCGGCATCAACGTGCCGGTCCCCGTGCCCCTCGCTTACCACTCGTTCGGCGGCTGGAAGGCCTCATCCTTCGGCGATCTCAACCAGCACGGCACCGACTCGATCCGCTTCTGGACCCGCACCAAGACGGTCACCGCCCGCTGGCCGTCGGGCATCCGCAACGGCGCGCAGTATCAGATGCCGACGATGGCGTGAGGAGGCCCGGAACGGGGTCCGAGGCTTCGCGGGTGTGGCGGTTCAGGAGGTGCTGGCTGGGGCGCTAGGATTCGAACCTAGGAATGGCGGTACCAAAAACCGCTGCCTTACCACTTGGCGACGCCCCAACGCGCGCGTTCCTACACGCTTCACAATACCGACGCAACCAATCGGAAATCGCCGCAGTTAGGCGCTTGAGTTGCCTCGGCACCGAGTCTATAACGCGCCTCGTTAGCCGCTGGCCACCCGCCGAACCCTCCCGGCGTTCGGCACCATGGGTCCAGAGGCAATCTGACGGAGTATAGCGCAGCCTGGTAGCGCACCTGCTTCGGGAGCAGGGGGTCGAGTGTTCGAATCACTCTACTCCGACCAATCAACCCCGGCCTCCTGCGAGGCCGGGGTTTTTTACACCGACAGGGTTACCGACAGAGTTCGCCTTGACCGGCGTATTCACCTGCCGTGGTTGTGCGTGCATAGTCCCTCCCACGAGCGAGCCCAGGGGGATGGTGTGAGATCGCATGCGGATGTCCTGCCGTGGGATTGGGCAGTTACCGAACAGACTTGGCTGCATCACAAGCACGACGCGTTCCTTGTCGGCCGGGTGCACCAGTCGACTTTCGGCGAGAGTCACTGGCTGGAGTTCTTGAATGCCTACAGCCTGAAGCGCGGAAAAGGCGGCAATTTCCTAAGGCAGAGCTATGAGACGTCGTGGCCAGTTTTGGTCGACGCTTATTCGTCTCCGATGCGGGACGGAGATGTATTCACCGCGACCACCCGTTGGACAGCCGTAGTCGAAGCGCTTCGTCAGGGGTCCGGCTTAAGAATGCGGTCTGCTGCGCTCAAAGCATTCTGGCTCTTCCAGCCCCACGCATTGCCTATGTTCGACGCCTTTGCGTCGAGGGGGCTTGTGCTCTTCGAGCGCGCGCGTGGCGAACGTGGTCAAGCGGTCACCATCGACAATTTCCTAGAACGCTTTGAGGCCTTCTATCACTTCTCCGGCACGCAGATTGAGGGTGCACTCGAGCGATCAGGGTCCACCTACCCGTATCGGCGACGGATAGGCGAGAAGTGGTTGTGGCTTGCGGGAAACACGCACCGCGAAGCCATCCTAGACCGCTTCGCTGCCGCCCAGGATGACTTAGAAAGGGTGCGCTAATGGTTGACGCCTACCGGTATGTCGTTCGATTCGACGATGGCAGCGCGCCGAATTATGGGGGCGTCGCCGTCACTTTGGCAATCTGCAAACCTATTATCCGACGGTGTGCCGACGAGGGCGACTTAGTCATTGGCTTCGAGTCCCTGACAGTTCGACGCCGTTCTCGTGCCGTCCGTTGGGCGGGTATCATTAAGGAAAAGCTGACCTTTGAGGCCTACTGGAGAGACGAACGCTTTCGTGACAAGCGTCCTGACACATCAATTAAGGGCGACAATATCTACGCGCCTGACGGCACCGCGCTCGTTCAGGTTCCGAACCCTGTGCATGGCGCAGGAAACGTCTCAAGAGATTTGTCTGGAAGGTTCGCTCTGGTGTTTGGTCGTGCCTGGGTGTTCGGACGGAACGCGCCTGACTTGCCGGAGGCTATGAACCTTCACTTCACCGGCAGTGCGCGAGAGGGGCACAGGCGCAGCGCCCTGTCTGGAACGCAGCTAGCCGAAGTCACCTCGTGGCTTGATCACACTTACCGTTTGCTCGGTCTACCCGCTTTCGCGGATGGCGATGGGAGTCAACGGAACCCTGGGTGCCGCCTCTGCTAGGGGAGCACCCGGCACCCCACTCACTTGGGACGACGTGCCATCTTCGACGGAGTGCCTTCAGATGAGAACTGAAGGGTCAGCGGGCAGATACGCCTCGCTTGCGAGCGGCAGCGATGAGGCGGTGACCCGCCTCTCCAACGGCCGGCGTAATCATGTAGCCGGCAGCCACGTCACCGATCATGAGTAGGCGGTCGCGTTTGTCGAAGAGCCAGAGGTGGCCCACGATTGCGCAAAGGACCGAGTCGAGCAGATCCTGGTCGGCCTTTCGTGGCACAGCAATCGAGCGGTGCGCTTCGGCCCAACCTGTCAGCCCCCCGATCCCGTGAGCCAGCCCGAACTCTGCAACAAACGTGAGCACACCCGACCAGTGATCTAGTCGAAAGGTCTGCCGCCGTGCCGGATTGTATTTTGCGCCGAGCTTCCTACCGCAATGTGCAGGAACAAGTGACGGCAAAGCGAGTGCTGGGAATACCTCGATCAGATATAGGCCTGACGCGGCGCGTCGAGCGCCCTCCGGATCCTCGACGGCGGCCAGCTCGGCTTTGAACCTCCATACAGGCGCTGCATCGTCGAACATACCGATCTTCGAGCGGTTGGCAGGCTGCACGCCGCCGCCGATCCATGAGACCAAGGAGCCGGCGATCTTGTCGACGGGCCGAGAGCCGGCAGCGTTCGGCACGATGGTCGGCTGGTCGAGAGCCACGAGGACGTGCTCAGCCATTACCTGTTCCGCACGCACAAAGGCCAGTGCCTGGGCGAAGGTGACGAGGCGAGGCGGCTCGAAAATCAAACCATCCGGCAACCGTCGTATCGCGCACACGGCACCGGGTGCGGTCGCCTTGTCGGTCCAGGCGGAGTCGAAGCCGACGACTGATGTTCGCAAGATTAGAAGCTCCCTGGCGCTTGGGACATGGGTCGCGCGGTTGACCGATCAATCGTAAGGGGATTCTGTAGCAGGTGGAGAGGTCATCATGGGAAATCCGCGACACTACAGCCTAGAGTTGCCAGATCGCTGTCTGGCGCTGCTCGACGAACTATGGCCAGCAGTCGCTGACGGCAGATCTGGTCGCGGCTACGGAGGGCCGCTGACGACAACCTTCCTGCTGTCTCTCGCAACCCCGATGATCGTGTTGCCCGTGGAACGGTTATTGAAACAGACAGGAGATGAAGGTTTTGCCGATGACCGCCTCATTGATCCCGATCTTGCTGCACGAGCGCAGCGTATCTTTGCTGAAGGCGTTCGTTTCCGGGACTGCGACTTCTTTGATGACGCTGATGGGTGGCGCTACCACTACCACGGGCAGCGGTTGAATTTGGCGAATGGTCTGCCCGATGAGATTGTCGCCTCTCTCGCCACAGAAGACGCCGCCCAAGCTGCTGCAACTGTTGGGGCGCAAACCATGGTTAAGGCTCTGCGCAACGGCTTAGCCCACGGGGTTATTGCCTACCTAGGTGCTGACGGACGATCGACCTACCGAGAACATGCCGAGATGATCGCATTGATGGGCGAGCACCGGGTCGATCGCAAGTTCGTCGGGCTACATGTCATTCGTATTCCCGAAGCTGGCCTTCGCGCCTTCTTGCATCGCTGGGTGGACTGGCTAAACCGCACGGGTTTGTCCAGGGCGCTTGCTGCCTGACTGACTGACATCCAACGCTAGCCCGACTACTCGCTTCGCTCGCCCGCGCGGCCTTCGGCCTTGCACACGATGGTGCGGGGAGGTCTAGCGTGGCTTCGGACGTGCCATCTTTGATGCGGCCTCCTTAAGATGGTCCGGATGATGATGGCCGTAGACTTCAAGGAGCGTCTGCAGACCAAGTCCGAAATAGCCGGACGCAACCCACGGATCGATACCTCGCTGCATCCCCCAAGTGATGGCGGTGTGCCTGAAAGTGTGTGGCACGACCTGGCCGGTTAGGCTGCAATCACGCACCAACTGGCGGAATGACTTGTCGATCCGGTCAACACGCCGCCCGTTAAACTCGACAGCGAAGGCTTGGCCGTTCTTTCGCCAACGACGAAGATGCGCAAGTAGCGGCCCAGGCAGTGGGATTGTGGGCTGGCGTTTTTTGGTCGCCCGCTTGCTTTCGGCCTTTCGTGTCCAGATCCCGTTGTCCAGGTCGATGTGCCCATGGTCCGGGCGACGCTCAAAGCAAGCGTTCAAGATGTCTTGCTTGCGGCTGCCCGTGTAGGCGGCAACCAACATGAAACAAGCCAAGTGTCGGCGAGAATGCCAGTCGTCTGCCTCACCCGAACGCCCGTTTGAGGACCGCGTCCCTCGACGGGCAGCCCATAGAAGCTTGGCGACCTCCGATCGGGTCAGCCATCTCTGCCGTGCCGGCGGTTTTTTGGGGAGTGAGACCGGCGGGGCTTTCTCGAGAACTTGGATCGAAACAGCGTAGTTCATGGCGGCTCTCAATAGCTCAAGGTCCATGCTGGCCGTTCGATTGCGACCGACATGGGCAACATAGGCATTGCACGACGGCGCACCCACGTCAGAGACGTAGCCGGTCATCTTCGCTTTTGGGCGACCGGGCGGGGACATCGTCTGCATGGCATGCTTGGGGTCACCCCACCACGCGCCCAGTCGAGCTAGCCGAGAGCCGGTCTCTTTTGGCCTGGCGTGGCCGGGAACGACATCTCTCCCATAGAGCGTCAGCACATCGAGGATTAACGTCCGCGACGGCGCGCCGCCGAAGTCACGCGGCTCGTGCTTTTCGGCGATGTATTCTTGGAGCGCACGCTCAGCTGCTGCACGGTCTGCTGGAGCGCAGCCAGTGCTGCGCTTGATCGAGCCGTCCCGGATAACCCATCGCGACGCCTCGACACTTCCATTGCTGTTCCTCCGTTCCGGCTGAAGCCAGAGCCTCGGCCCTCTTCCGATAGGTCCACTCGACATTTGCTTCGCATCTCCGTCACGGCTTCAAGGCTGACGAAGAAGCGACGACCGATTTTCTCCAGCAGCAGATTGCCGCGTCGGGCTTCTGCCATAAGGGTCGCGGGTTTGATGGCACCACCAAAATACAGTTCGCACGCGCGTTCCAGCGTGACAGGAGCTGTTTCTCTTGCAATGTCAGTGTGTTGCGGCATTCTCGGCCAGCCGGTTGCTTCGTCTGGCTTCGATATAGCGGTCCATCGATGGGATGCAGCAGAAAGTCGAAAAATAGTGCTGCGCATCGCGTTTGTTAGGGGCACCGGGCGGCGGCATAGCTAGCCGGGCGGTTGCTGAGTGACAGCAACCGCCCGTATTCGGCAGCAATCCGGACCACCATCCCCGCCGGACGGTCGATGTAACGCGACCCTATACTTCTGTTAATGTATGGATATATATCAAATTAGGGTCGCGTTACAGTTCCTGCGCTCCGGCGGTGATACTTAATGCCCCGGCAGCCTTCGCCTTCTGGCGAGACTTGCGGGTTCTTGCGCGTCCGGCGGCTCGCTTCGCTTCCAGGATCGGGTCCTCGGTGCCGGTGTCCCGGGCAACCGCCTTGATGACGAGTTCCGCCATCTTTCCGCACGCCTCTGCTTGTGGGCATCCACAGCAGGGGGCGCACTCTCGCTGTGCGCCGGGGACGCCGAAGCACGACTGCCAGAGAGCAACAGATGACTTCGACAGCGCAGTTGCAGTCGATGTGAGTCCGCCTTTCACCCTGCGGGCGTCGACTACGATGCCGCGCATTTGGTCTATCGAGAGTTCGGTTCGAAAGGCCCGAAGTGGAAGCAACCTTAGCTCGACACTCCAATGTTCCGCTGTGCGAAGCCACGACTGGCGCCCCATGGCGGCGATTTGCTTCATGTGTTCGAACTGGCCGCGCTGCGCAGGCAGAGAGTGATAATTTTCCACGCGAAGTTGCTGGAAAGAACTAAGGCGGGACGTAAAGGTAACTTCATAGTCATCAAACTTCTCCGCGAATTTGAACTTCCAGGCAATGTCTGATTTGTGAGTGGGCCGCAGTTGATTTGGACGGGGAGCCGCCACTTTTCGTCCGCTACGTCCGACGGCGAACTCGAGGCAGTGAGAGATGTATTGATCGTAAGGGAGTTGAACCTCATCCGCATGCTGCCTCGCCACCCACAGCTGGGTGAATTCACGGGACGGCGCCGTTGCCGGAATGTCTACTCCTCTCACGTGCGGCCCAAAGTCTATATTGATATATTTCTCGACAAACCTCCTCAAGGCGGCGTTGTAGTGGCGACCAAATAGAATGGTGGCGCTGTAGGGGTCCGTGTATCGATACTCGAACCATTTCGTATTCACATAGTCCGCCTCTTTTATAAGATGTTCGCGTGCTACGCTCTTCGTCATTGTCACCAAGGAACGAAAGCGCTCTTGGGCGGGTGTTTGCGGGGTCATGGTCTCTCCGGTTGGAAATCGCGGTTTGCGCCTTCGATATAGCGCTGCATGGGTGGGCTTTGACCAAACGACCGATCGCGCGCCGAGCGCAGTTCTGGGCGCGTCAAACAGGTGGATCCAGATCCGGGATGATCGCGGCGCCAAAAAGCATCCCCTTCATCCCCGCGGGGATGCCCTAGGACTTCGCTTCCCCTAAAGAGCGCTTGGTTCCCCGCACGGGCTCGGTTTGGCTGCGGTTGACGATCGGTTCGACACGTAGGTCGGACCGGCTTAACTCGGCCCCTGATGTCGCACCGACGACGGCCGCACAGCCTCTTTCGAGCGAGCCCACAACGACTCCTACCTCTCGCCCAAGGCTCTCCGAGCCTGCTTCAGCAGTTCGTCGAGCTCGTGGGCCACCAGCTTCAAACTCTTCTCGGAGTTCTCCACTCGAGACTGAACCGTCGTCGAGAGACGGCGAGCAATCGTAAGATCATGGCGGATGCGACCTGCTTCTACCCGGAGCGCGATCGCCCAGACGAGTATCTTCTCTAATTCAGATTTGGGGTCCGCCGTTGGTGTCGCATGGCTGGACACGCTGACCCTTGGCGTGCCACCCCGCATCGCCTCCTCAATCAGGTGCACTACGCCAGCGTCATGGAACTGCTGGAGTGCAAGCTTCATCAGTTCGTGCGGATCGCACTCGAGCGAGCGTGCAAGGTCACCAACGCGCTCGAGCGGGAGTTTGGCGTCGCCCGTCTTGATCGCCGAGAGCATGTTGGCATGTCGCAGACCTGCGATGTGAGCTATCGCGCGTTGCGACTTTCGATGGCGCAATTCGTCGATGCGTTTGGCGACAAACATGGCGAGATCAGACGGCGTCGTCGCGGTGCGATGGGTGGGCAATTGGGTCTCCGACGTTCAAGAGCTACTGCTAGTTCAGCTATAGCTGTCGAACGTTGGGAGCCCGGAGGTAGCTCTGCTTGGCCTGAAGGGAACTGGACCGTCCCTAGCCTTTCGGCGCGATGCTGTCCGGTCCAGGAACCCCATCAATGGGGCGAGGCCTTGCCGCCGACTGAATCGCGACGGTGAGGTCTTCCCCAAACTGGGTAATCCGCTCATCGAGGCCCTCGATCTGGGTCTGCAGTAACACGGCGTTCGCGAGGATTTCCCGTCTGAGCCCGCTGACCTCCTGCAGTTCGACGATGACGGAATCGAGCTTCCGAGCCATCTCTTCCAACATGCGAACTTCGTCTTGCGATTTCGGATCGTGGACCATGACGATGATACTACCTCCTTCCCACGGTGATGGCATCACCGTTTCAACGTCATCGACATAGGTAGCTGGCGTATGCGGGCGAGCGAATGAACAGGATGACCGCGCGGTCGTTTGGAACGAGAGCCGCCACGGATCATATCCGCACTGACTTCTGCCGGCGACAACTGCCGGGTGAGCAGGGTCGCTCCATTGCCCAGATCTTGTTCGCTTCGCTACCCGCTTCACGAGTGCGTTTCGCTGCATCTCATGTGCGGTCGGGATACCTTTTCAGGGCCGGGATGCTTGAGGATTTCAGACCTCCTACAGTTTCGCTCGGGTCGGCGGAGAATAGCGGAGGACTGTTATCGGTGCTGGCGGATATCCCTCCCTGCGCCTCCCTCTTGTCGCCGCCGAACCGGTTGCATGGGCGACGCCTCATTCGTTTTACGTCAGGGAAAGGTATTGGCAAAAAGGGGCGTTTCGGGGTGTCCATGTAAAGCTATGACAACATAGCGTAACCCACAGTCGTATTTGACTACGACTGTGGTCAGAACCGTTTTACGTCAGGCCGTTTTTAGGGCTGTCAGCTGGTCCGTTTTGGGCGGTCGATTTACCAAGTGAGGCACAATGTAAACGTGACCTCAACTCCCGAGACATCGAGCGTCGAGTTTGCACCAGAGCGCTTCCGTCCTTCCGACGAGGCAAAGGTATACGCATCCGTGGAGTATCGAACTACCAATACGCGGGCGGTAAGCCGTCCGCTGAACCGCCGGTAGTCGCAACAGGCGTTCAGCGACACAATTCGTAGTGGCTTGTGTTCTTGGTTCGTTCTCGTTTTGCTAGATGGCTCGTTACGCGAGTCCGTCATGCCCTACACCGAACTTGTTACAGCCAGCAATTTTAGCTTCCTCAGTGGGGCCTCTCATCCCGCGGAGTTGGTCCACCAAGCGGCGGCTCTCGGCCTTGGCGGTGTTGGCATCTGCGACCGCAATTCCTTCGCCGGCGTGGTCCGAGGGCACATTGCCGCCCGTGACATCTGGAAGGTCGATCCCACGTTCCGCTACTTGGTCGGGGTGCGGCTGACCTTCAGTGACGGAACGCCCGACATAGTCGCGTATCCAACCGATCGCGCGGCCTACGGCCGTCTATGCGCCTTGCTAACAACGGGGAACCGTCGCGCACCAAAGGGCGAGTGCTACCTGACCATCGATGACCTCGCGGCCTTCTCAGAGGGGCAGCTCCTGATCATGCCAGCCGTCTTCTCGGAAGCTGGCGAGCATGCACTCGGGCGGTTGGCTAGGACGGCGCCGGCACGGGTGTGGCTGGCGGCCCGGTGCGAGTTCAAAGGCAAGGACGGCGCCAACTTGGCACGAACCGCGGACATGGCCGAGCGGTATGGTGTGCAGATGCTCGCGACGAACGACGTGCTCTTCCACCATTGGGACCGGAAGATCCTGCATGACGTCGTTACGTGCATACGAGAGCATCTGACGTTGGAGACTGCCGGCAGGCGGCTGCAGCAGAACGCTGAGCGCTACCTCAAGCCTGAGATTGAGATGCGGCGGCTGTTCGGGCGCTATCCTGCGGCGATCGAGGAGACGGAGCGGTTCGCCAGCATGATCCACTTCTCTCTTGAGGAGCTGAAATACAACTACCCCGAAGAGACCATCGGCAACGGGGAGACCGCGCAACAGACGTTGGAACGGCTGTCCTGGGCCGGCGCTGCCAGACGCTACCCCGATGGGGTGCCAGAGCGGGTCCGCCTCGGCCTCGAGCACGAGCTGCAGCTCATCGACCAGATGAAGTATGCGAGCTATTTCCTGACCGTGCACGACCTGGTGCGGTTCGCGCGGGAGGAGCGCGGCATCCTTTGCCAGGGACGCGGGTCGGCAGCCAACTCCGTGGTTTGCTTCTGCCTCGGCGTCACTGAGGTGGACCCGATGCTGGTGGACCTGCTGTTTGAGCGCTTCGTCTCGACCGAGCGCGACGAGCCGCCCGACATTGACGTCGATTTCGAGCACGAGCGGCGCGAAGAGGTGATGCAATACCTCTACCAGAAGTATGGGCGGCATCGGTGCGCGCTCACGGCCACGGTCACGACCTACAGAGCGAAGGGCGCAATCCGTGAAGTGTCAAAGGTCTTCGGCCTCTCCGATGACGTGATCCAGCGGCTCAACGGTATGAGCTGGGGCTGGAACGACACCGGCATCACCGATCAGCGCTTGCGGGAGAACGGCTTCGATCCAAGAGACGTCACGCTCCAGCATGTGCTCACCATCGTTGGCGAGCTGATGGGCTTTCCCCGGCACTTGGGGCAGCACGTCGGCGGCTTCGTCATCACCCGTGACCGGCTCGACAACCTGATCCCGGTGATGAACGCGGCGATGGCCGATCGAACCACCGTCGAGTGGGACAAAGACGATCTCGACGCGCTCGGCATCCTGAAGGTCGATGTCCTGGCTCTTGGTATGCTGAGCTGTATACGCCGGACCTTCGAGCTGCTCCACACTCACTACGGGCAGGACCTTACCCTGTCGTCGGTGCCTTCCGAGGATTCCCGCACCTACGCGATGATCCAGCGCGCCGACACAATCGGCGTATTCCAGATCGAAAGCCGGGCGCAGATGTCGATGCTGCCGCGGCTGAAGCCGGCAAAGTTCTACGACCTCGTCATCGAGGTCGCCATCGTCCGGCCTGGCCCGATCCAGGGCGGCATGGTGCACCCATACCTGAAGCGCCGGCTGGGACTCGAGCCGGTAAGCTACCCGTCCGCGGAGCTCGAGGCCGTGCTGAAAAAGACCTACGGGGTGCCGCTGTTCCAGGAACAGGCGATGAAGATAGCCATCGTGGGCGCCGGGTTCTCACCTGGCGCAGCAGACCAGCTTCGTCGCTCGATGGCGACGTTCAAGCGCACCGGGGGGGTGGGCAAGTTCAAGGCGGACTTCATCGGCGGCATGCTGAAGAACGGCTATCAGCAGGACTTTGCCGAAGCCTGCTTCAAGCAGATCGAGGGGTTCGGCAGCTATGGCTTCCCCGAGAGTCACGCGGCTTCGTTCGCGCTGCTGGTCTACGTCTCTTGTTGGCTCAAGTGCCACTACCCGGACGCGTTCGCCTGCGCGCTGCTCAACAGCCAGCCGATGGGGTTCTACGCACCCTCGCAGATCGTCCGAGATGCTCAGGAACATGGGGTCGAGGTCCGTAACGTCGATGTCAACCGATCAGACCTGGTGTCGGTCCTGGAGCCCGGCACGGATGGCTCCGACCGCGTCTGGCGCCAGCATGCCGACATGCGGAACGACATCCGCTCGACCAACGCCATCCGGCTCGGCCTAGGTTTCGTCAAAGGGCTCAGTGACGACGACTGCAACCTGATCGTTGCTCGCCGTGGCCGCGGTTACGACAGCGTGCGCGATCTGTGGCTTCGGACCGGACTGCCACCGGCCACACTTCAGAAGCTTGCCGATGCCGACGCCTTCCAGTCGATCGGCCTCAACCGGCGCGATTCTCAGTGGGCGGTTCTTGGACTCCAAGGTGGCGACGGTGCAGAGAACCTGCCGCTCTTCGTAGCCGCTGGCCGACCTAGTCACCGCGATGAACCGGACGCAAACTTGCCGCCTATGCCGCCGGGCGAGCAGGTGATCCACGACTACAGGACCCTCAGCCTGTCACTGAAGGCGCACCCCGTCAGCTTCCTGCGCCAGAGCCTGACGTTAAAGGGGATCGTCCCGGCCGGGTCACTGCGCGACATTCCCGCCGGCCGCGTTGTAACGACGGCTGGGGTCGTCCTTGTCCGCCAGCGGCCAGGCACCGCCAGCGGCGTCATTTTCGCCAGCCTGGAGGACGAGACTGGGCTCGCCAATATCATCGTCTGGCCCAAGGTATTCGAGGCCAATCGTGCTGTCGTGCTCGGGTCGCGACTTATGGCGGTGCGGGGTGAAGTCCAGAAGGAAGGTCTGGTGGTTCATGTCATCACGCGCCAGGTGTTCGACATGACGCCGATGCTGCTCGACCTCGCCAGCGGGCTCGACATCGGCGAGGGCATGATCGCGAATGCCGATGAGGGGAAGACCGGTCCCCATGGCAGCGCGCGTGGCTCGGACAAGCAGCACGAGCTTGAGGCAGAACGAAAGCGCATCCGTGATGCGCTGCCGTCCGGCCGCAACTTCCACTGAGATGCAGCCATGCCCACCTTTGAGGTTCGCACGCTGCGGCAATTTCTTGAGAGCGACCAGGTCATCGACTGCGACTGCTCGAACTACTGGGTTTGTTCCCACAGCGGGCCTCTCCGGATCGAGCTGGCAATCCAGCGGCTAGGCTGGGATTTTGACTTCTACGAGCGCCGGACCGAGTTGGCGGCACACGTCTACTGCTCGGTGTGCGGCAAGCTGCGCCCGGCGTTCCGGTTGGGATGGAAGACTCGGCCCGCTGCCTACACCGGAACCCACGGCGCAGGGGCAGTGGTGCGCAGCGTGCTCGCCGCACCGGAGCGCATGCAAGAGTGGGTGGAACCGGGTGACTGGAAGGTTGGTGGTGCTAGCGTGAGGCGGTTTGGTCCCCGTCGCTAGATCAGCTTAGCGTCAATTGCGCACATTCTTACTAGGCCGCGATGTAGCGGTCCTTCTTCATCTTTATCATGAAGCCTTTGGCCTCATGAAACTGGATACTCGACAAGGACTTGTTCCGAATGACCTCGTAGCTGGCGCGCGCGGATACTGGCTCCACTAGCCGACCCAAATGAACTGCCAAGTAGGGGCTTGTGCTTCCCGATGTGAGATGCATGTCAACGCCCTTGGCCCGGTCTTGCGTTGCATACCGGCCGGTATGATAGGTAAAGCCAATAGTGCAGCTGCCAAACCCGTCCCAATCCGCCCAATCTTGATCCTTATCTTTCAGGATAGTCATGGTGCAGCTCGCGGTGGTTATCCAACGTATGAGGACGCCCTCGGCTGTCTTTTGATCGATGCGCGATATCTCAGCAAACTTTGTATAAAAAATAGACCCTCCGCGGTCCTCTTCATCTAGCGAAAAATCAGCTGATCGCAGTGCGTCAATCCCTACGGAAACAACCGTTGGAGCGCTGAAGCCAGCAAGAACAAGTTTTCCAGAACCTTCAGCGTAGAGCCGGGCTGGCTCAAGTATCTTTCTCTTGTATAGGGCCGCGACACTAAGCAGCTGACTATCGTTGTCCTTCAAAGGCCGCCTCCCCATTTGAGTGGGTTTAGACTGGGCTGGCGCAGACAGGAGGTCAAGTTGAAATCCTGGAATCGTTTGAGTTTTGGGGCACGTGGCAGCCGCAGCTGAAGGTGGGCCACATGAATACTTTGGATAGGAGCTAGAACAGGGACACCTGGGACGGCGACGCCGGCGAAAGACGCAGGGGGATGTGGCCCGGTTTCGCCGATCACTGGCGCGAACCTCAATGGCAGTGTGGCCACGACCTCGAGGACACCATCTGGCAGCGGCCCCTGTGGTGACCGTGCTTCGCTCCAGGGTGCCCGAAGCCAAACGTCCCACTCCTCGAGCGAGCGCAAAATCAGCGCCATAGCCCTGTCGTGGATCGGCGCCACGACGTTGTTCGGCTCCGTCGTGAAGAACGCATAGACCTCCGCCGCTGAAAGAGGTCAAATAGACGCGCCTGATCTGATGTGGAGCTATCGTATTGTGTAAGTCTATCTTGGGACGAATTCGCGATTTGTGATTTTGGTAGTTCCGGACGGGAACGAGAGGCCAGACCATGGTTCACTTTATCTTGGTTCACGGAACCTTTGTCCGGGGCGCGAGCTGGACCCGCGCGGGTTCGTTCCTACAGAGGGCCCTGCGCGAACAGGTGTCGGGCGACGTCAGCTTCTCTCGATTAGCGTGGTCCGGCAGGAATTCGGCGAAGGACCGCGAAAAGGGTGCCAAACGACTTAGTGACGCAGTTGCCACGTTGAGAAAAACGCGACCCGACATTCCGATAATCCTTGTCGGCCACAGCCATGGTGGAAGTCTAGTGGCCTATTACGTGAAAAGCTCGTTGACCGCTCGCGATGACATCGCGGGCTCCGTATTTTTGTCGGTGCCATTCTATGCCTGCAGGCCGGATGCCACGTCCATCCGGCTCCTGCCGCAAATAGTCACCGTATTAATGCTTTTTATCTTCCCCGCGCTTGCCACCATCTCAGTGCCGCCGATCTGGGATTGGATCAGCGGGCCTTCAGGCGACCGCCTAGTTGGCGCCGATCTTGCCGCCCTTTTTCTGCTGTCGTTCGGCATCGGGCTGATTTTGCTGGCTCTGATATCCTATCGGCTGACTGAGAAGGTCTATCGAAGGGTCTGGCAGCTTGTCCGCCGCGAATGCGCATCCCTGCAAACCTGCGAGCTACCGCCGGGCAACTACCTATTCGCACGCGTTACAGGGGATGAGGTCGCCCGGGGACTGCAATTTGGGCTGACGCTACTACGGGTGGTTCGCTTCAGCTGGTTCTTGGCATCGCAACCGTTGCGTATTGCGGAGAACCTTACACTGGCGTCGAACCGACCATGGTGGCTGACGCTGCTCGACGTCCCCATGCGGGTGGGAGTGGTCGTGATTGCGGAAGCTGCGTCGCTTTTTGTCGCGTTCGGAGGGCCGTGGATCTTTCCGGACCGAGCGATTTCGTTTGTCTTCCATATGGTGTTGGCAGTTTGGGGGTGGTCTGACCCATTCATGGTCGCCTTGGCGGTAGCAGCGGCAGTGATCGTATCGTTCCTCGTCGTTCTTGTGACGCTCCCCATACTGGCATTGTTCGCCTGCATTTTCGGAATGTTGATCACCCACACGCTAGGTTGGGTATCGTTCGCGACCAGCATCTTCGCCGACATCAATATTGAACCGACGCCGTTTGGCGATGTGCGATTTCTGCATTTGAGATGGGAAAAGCGACCAGGCGCTCGGCCAACCTTTAACGTCGCCCCCAATCATGGCCGAGTTTACGATGACCCAACGCTGGCAAACACCCTGGCCACATGGCTCCGAAGCGAAGCCTCATGCCCCAACTTGAACAGTTCATTGCACTCGAATGGAGAGAGCGCCGAAGGCACGAGCTGAATCTGCGAGGAGAACGCAACGGTTGGATCGATGCTACAGTAAAGTTGTTTGCGATGGCGGCCCTGCCGATAGCCGCAGCGGATCCGGTCCTGTTTCCCCTATCACCGGCGCGAACTTCAGAGGCAGCGTCGCGATAACCTCAAGCACACCACCGGGTAACGGCCGCTGTAGGGACCGTGCCTCGCCCCAAGGGGCTCGAAGCCACACGTCCCATTCCTCTGCGGTGCGCAAGATGACAGGCATGGCTTTCTGGTGGATTGGCGCCACAACATCGTTCGGCTCCGTCGTGAAGAAGGCGTAGACCTCGTGGTCGAGCGGTCCCTCGTCCTTGCGTCGGGTGCCGTGCCAGCTCGTCCGTAGCCCAGCGAAGAAACTCAAAGGCATCGACGTATCGAGAGCGAACCAGGCGTTGCCGGAGGTGCCGTCGGGAAGCTTTGTCGGCTCCGCGAAACTATCGAACGGCACCAGGCAGCGGTGCTCGACTCCCAAGTAACCTTTCCAGTCGTCGAACCAAGGGTGCCGAACGTTGGTCGTCCCCTTATTGACCTTGTCGGTGACCGCGTCCTTCAACGACGGAAGCCCCCAGCGAGCCAGCGAGATCACGCGCCCGTCTTCGGCCTGCCGCACAATTGGAGCGTTGTAATCCGGGTAGACCGACAACGGAGGAACGTTGCGCATGGCGCGTTCCCATTCCATACGAAGGCGCATCATCGCTTCGCTCGTCGTCGTGATGTTGTATTGGTTGCACATGGGGTGAGGTTACCGGCCGTGCGAGCAGGGTCAACCTCTGAGGACTCGGAACCGATTCGCGCCGGTGATATTGAGTCCGTTATGTGCAGGGGTTCCGAATGTCGGCCGTGAAGGCGGTCCCGCCCAAGAAGCAGCGCGGCCGCGGGGACTCGGATTCTGTTCCCCTCACTCGTCCTGCCTTCCGACCACCGCAGCTCGCCACACTCGAGCGCAACATCCCCAAGGGCGACTGGCTGTTCGAGATGAAGCTTGATGGCTACCGGATGCAGGCGGCAATCGCTGGCAGTGAGGTGCGACTCTTCACGCGCAATGGTCATGACTGGACGCGGCAGTTCGGGTATGTGGCGCCGGCGCTGTCGCGGCTGACCAAGGGCACGGCGCTCATCGACGGCGAGCTCGTGGCGATCGACGCAAACGGCCGCACCGATTTCGCGCTGCTCAAGAACAGCCTCGACGGCATCAAGCCGGTCGTGTTCTACGCTTTCGACCTGCTTGAGCAGGATGGTGAGGATATCGCCCGGCTGCCCCAGCTCGAGCGCAGCCAACGGCTCGAGGCGTTGCTGGCCAACGTGCCGTCCGAGGACCCGATCGCCTTCTCAGAACACATCGTCGGTAGCGGCGAGGACGTGTTCAAGGCCATGTGCGAGGGAGGCTTCGAGGGCATGATCGCTAAGTCGCCTACCGCCCGCTACTACGGCGGCGACCGCTCCTCCGCCTGGCTCAAAATCAAGTGCGTGAAGCGCCAGGAGTTCGTGGTGATCGGCTGGCGCCCACCGGACTACGGCGTCGACAACGTGCGCGGGCTGTTCCTTGCCACCTATGAAAACGACAAACTCGTCTATCGCGGCGGCGTCGGCACCGGCTTCACTGACCGCATGCGCCGCGAGGTTTGGGAAGTGCTGCAGCTTAT
The DNA here is from genome assembly GCF_000970465.2 of Devosia insulae DS-56. Classification (GTDB taxonomy): domain Bacteria; phylum Pseudomonadota; class Alphaproteobacteria; order Rhizobiales; family Devosiaceae; genus Devosia_A; species Devosia_A insulae. The sequence goes on along the minus strand of NZ_LAJE02000257.1, from coordinate 97 downwards.
TCGCACTGATGAGCCTCCGCCGGTGGTCGGTATGCCCAGGACCGAAGCGCGTGCCGCCCGCTGGGTCGAGCCGCGGCTGCTCGCGGAAGTCGAGTTC
>NZ_LAJE02000256.1 GCF_000970465.2 Devosia insulae DS-56 | reverse complement strand
CCTATAAACACTACGCTCTCGTTTTCCCCGGACAGACCTGATGTTTGAGACCCTGAAGAAGGCCACGCTCGACAAGATTTTCGTGCTGATGGCCGAGTATGCCGCCGATCCCCGTGACGGAAAGATCGACCTCGGCGTCGGCGTCGACAAAGATCCCAAGGGCGTCACGCCCGTCATGAGTTCGGTGAAAAAGGCCGAGCAGCGCATCCTCGATAGCGCCAAGACCAAGACCTATAAGGGCGTGGTCGGCAACAAGGAATTCTCCGCCGCCATCGTCGACCTGGCGCTGGGCGGCGTGGTCGACAACAAGCGCATCCGTTGCGTCAACGGCGCCGGCGGTACCGGTGCGCTGTCGATCCTGATGAACGTGCTCGGCCGGGCGCGTCCCAAGGGCCGCATTTTCATTTCCGATCCGAGCTGGCCGAACCACTGGCCGATGGCTGAACTCGCCGGCCTGACCCCGGTCTACTATCCGTATTTCGACCACAAGACCCGCATCGTCGATTTCCCGGCCATGCTGGCGGCGCTCGACACCCTCACCTCCGACGATATCGTCTTGCTGCACGGCTGCTGCCACAACCCGACCGGCGCCAGCCTCACCAATGCGCAGTGGGACGAGGTGGTCGAGAGCCTGAAGCGCACCGGCGCCTTCCCGCTGGTCGATCTCGCCTATCTCGGCTTCGGCGATGGGCTCGAAGCCGACGCCTATGGCGTGCGCAAGGTCGTCTCCTCGGTGCCCGAGTCGATGGTCGCCTTCTCGGCGTCGAAGAATTTCGGTCTCTACCGCGAGCGCGCTGGCGTCGCCATTGCCATCGCCAGGGACTCCGATAGCGCCGACGTCGTCTCCTCGCAGATGCAGAACGTCATCCGCGCCACCATTTCGCAGACCCCCGACCATGGCGCGGAAATCGTCCGCGTCATTCTCGAGGACAAGGACCTGCGCGCCGAGTGGGAAGCCGAACTCACCGAGATGCGGGAACGGATGAAGCGCCTGCGCGTCAAACTGGCCGACGCCATCCGGCAGCGCTCGAACTCGAAGGATTTCGATTTCATCGCCGAGCACACCGGCATGTTCTCGCTGCTCGGCCTGCCTGAGGATGTCGTCACCAAGCTCAAGCTCGACGACGGCGTCTACATGATCAACGACAGTCGCATCAACGTCGCGGGAATCCCCGAGGATCGGATCGGCGAACTGGCCGACAAGATGCTCGCCGCTATCCGCTGAGCCCCGTCTTGGCTTTTTGCTGAGACGTTGTCTCGACTGCCGTTTGTGACTACCTAAAGAGCAGCTAACCATCTCCCTTGGAGGGGAACGAAATGAAGTTCTTCGTCGATACCGCCGAGATCAAGGACATCCGCGATCTCTATGAAACCGGCCTGCTGGACGGGGTGACGACGAATCCCTCGCTGATCGCCAAATCCGGCCGCCAGTTCAAGGACGTGATCAAGGAGATCTGCTCGATCGTTCCCGGTCCCGTGTCGGCTGAAGTCGCCGCCACCGACTATGACGGCATGATCGCCGAGGGCCATGTGCTGGCCAAGCTCGCCGAGAACGTCGTCGTGAAGCTGCCGCTGACCATCGATGGGCTGAAGGCCACCAAGACCTTCTCTAAGGAAGGCATCAAGACCAACGTCACGCTCTGCTTCTCGCCCAACCAGGCGCTGCTCGCGGCCAAGGTCGGCGCCACCTACATCTCGCCGTTCATCGGCCGTCTCGATGACATCAACGCCGACGGCGTCGAGCTGATCGAGAATATCCGCACCATCTACGACAACTACTCGTTCGCCACCGAGATCCTCGCGGCCTCGATCCGCACCCCGAACCACATCACCGAGGTGGCTCTGGCTGGCGCCGACGTCGCCACCATCCCGCCGGCGGTGATCTACAAGCTGGCCGATCACCCGCTGACCAAGTCGGGCCTCGAGCAGTTCGTCAAAGACTGGAAGTCGACGGGCCAGTCGATCCTTTGATCGTTTGAAGGCAGGGCGCGCGCCACACACTCGGAGTCATTCCCGCGAAAGCGGGAACCTCCGTTTCGGAGCGCGCCGCATCCACTGCAAACAGAGGTTCCCGCTTTCGCGGGAATGACCCGGTGACAGCGGGGAAATTCAGGCAAGGCTTCCCCCCATGGCCAATGAACTCATCGCCACCGCCGTCCGCAACGCGCTCGCTTCCGTCGAAATCCCCGGTGGCGGTGAACTGGCAGGCTATGGCGGCTTGAGCGAGATCATCGTCACCACCGGCGCCGTGGCCTTTGCCATCTCTGTCGCGCCGGGTATGGAAGCCGCCTTCGGTCCAGCCCGCGTCGCCGCCCAGGCGGCGGCCGAAAAGGTCGCCGAGGGTCGCAAGGTCATGGTGTCGCTGACCTCTGACCGCGCCCAGGCCGCAACCGGCCAGGCCAAGGCGCAGGGCCGTCCCGGCCCGCCGCCGCGCGAGGCTGTGCCTGGCGTCCGCCACATCGTCGCCGTCGGCTCCGGCAAGGGCGGCGTCGGCAAATCCACCGTGGCGGTCAACCTGGCGCTCGGCTTTGCCGCCGAAGGTTTGCGCACTGGCATCCTCGATGCCGATCTCTACGGCCCGTCGATCCCAAAGCTCCTGGGACTCGAGGGCAAGCCAGCCGTCCGCGACGACGGCATCTTCGCTCCGCACGAGGCCTATGGCCTAAAGGCGATGTCGATCGGCTCGATGCTCACTGCCAACCAGGCAGTGGTGTGGCGCGGCCCGATGGCCACTTCGGCACTGCGGCAGCTGTTGCGCGAGAGCGACTGGGGCGGGCTCGACGTGCTGGTCGTCGACCTGCCGCCCGGTACCGGCGATATCCAGATCTCGCTGGTCCAGCAGGTGCCGCTGCTCGGCGCCGTCATTGTCTCGACGCCCCAGGACCTGGCGCTGATCGACGCCAAGAAGGCGATGGATATGCTGCTCCGCACCGACGTGCCGATCCTCGGCCTCATCGAGAATATGAGCTACTTCGTCGCCCCGGACACGGGGAAGCGCTACGATATCTTCGGCCATGGCGGGGCGAAAACCGCTGCAAGCACCTTCGACATCCCGTTCCTAGGCGAAATCCCGCTGGTGATGTCGATCCGCGAAAGCTCCGATGCCGGCCGTCCGGTCGTCGCCACCGATCCCGATGGCGCCGAGGCCCAGGCCTTCCGCGCCATCGTCCGCACTATTCTCGCCGCCAGCCCGCAGCTGAAACCCTGAGCCATGCTGTCGCTTCGGCTCGCCACCGCAGCTGACATCGACGCGCTGATCGCCATCGACCACGTCGCTACGCACAGCGCCGACCGCCGTGAGGCCATCGCCGAGTGGATCGCGCTGGGCCAATGCCACCTCGCCGAACGCGATGGCGCGGTCGCTGGCTATGTCGCGCTCACCCGCAGCTTCTTCCGCTCGCCCTTCATCGAAATGCTGATGGTCGGCGCCGCCTTCCGCCGCACCGGCATCGGCCGCGCCCTCATCGAACACTGCGTCAGCCTCACCCCGCCAGCTGAGAAGCTCTGGACCTCGACCAACGAGTCCAACACGCCGATGCGCGCCCTGCTGCCGCAACTCGGTTTCGCGCAGACCGGCCTGTTCGAGCACCTCGACGAGGGCGATCCGGAGCTGATCTTCCTCAGGTGGCCTTCTGGTGCCGGCGCAAGCTGACCCCCACCCGCGCCTGGGATGACATCTCCGCTTCGCACTGTTATGCAATCGATTACATTGATCCGTGAACGTCGAGAATCGTCGTCCCGGAACGACCACAACGAGCGCATGAGCGCCGCCCTGTTGAGGAGTGAGAAGTGTTTTCGATTTCGCGTGACGAGCTCGGCCCGAATTTCACGTTCGGCGCCGCCACTGCCGCCTATCAGATCGAGGGCGGCCAGACCGATGGCCGCGGCACCTCGATCTGGGACACGTTTTCAAGCACCCCCGGCAATGTGAAGAACCTCGATACCGGCGCCATCGCCTGCGACCACTACAACCGCTGGCCCGGCGATCTGGACCTGATCCGCGATGGCGGCTTCGACGCCTATCGCTTCTCCTTCGCCTGGCCGCGCCTCATCCCCGAGGGGATTGGCGCAGTGAACCCCAAAGGGCTCGAGTTCTACGATCGGCTGATCGACGGCATGCTCGAGCGCGGCATCAAGCCCTACGCCACGCTCTATCACTGGGATCTGCCGAGCCCGTTGCAGGACAAGGGCGGCTGGATGAACCGCGATATCGCCAGCTGGTTCGCCGAATACGCGGCCGTGGTGGGGCACCACTTCGGCGATCGCCTGCACGCCACCGCCACCATCAACGAGCCGTGGTGCGTTGCCTTCCTCAGCCATTTCCTTGGCATTCATGCGCCCGGTTATCGCGATCTTCGCGCCGCTTCGCGCGCCATGCACCATGTGCTGTTCGCCCATGGTACGGCCATCGATGCGCTGCGCGCCGAGAGCGTCAAGAATCTCGGCATCGTGCTGAACCTCGAAAAGACCGAAGCCGCCTCCGACAAGCGGGAAGACCTCGAAGCGCAGAACCTCGGCGATGCGCTGTTCAACCGCTGGTATCTCGATGGCGTATTCAAGGGCCGTTACCCCGAGGCGCTCACCAGCCGGCTGGCTGAGTACCTGCCAGAGGGCTTCGAGAAGGACATGGAAGTCGTCTCCCGTCCGCTCGACTGGCTCGGCATCAACTACTATACCCGCGGCCTCTACGCCGCCGGTCCCAACGGGTTGTTCGGCGCCGAGCGCCGCTCCGGCGATCTCGAAACCAGCGATCTCGGCTGGGAAATCTACCCCCAGGGGCTCGAGGACCTGCTGGTTCGCGTCAACCGCGACTACACCAAGCTGCCGCTCTATGTCACCGAAACGGGTATGAGCGAGACCAACGACGAGCGCCGGGTGAAGTACTACGACGATCACCTCCGCGCCGTCGCCAACGCGCAGGGGCAGGGAGCCGATGTCAGGGGCTTTTTCGCCTGGTCGCTGCTCGACAATTACGAATGGTCGCAAGGCTACACCTCGCGCTTCGGCATCGTGCACGTCGACTACGAGACGCAGGTGCGAACCCCCAAGGCCAGCTACCGCGCCTTCCAGGGCATGCTCCACAACACGCGGTGATTGGCGGCTCTTCGCTCCTCGCTCCGCTCGGATCGGGCTGCACTTCGTTTCGCCGACCCCTCATCCGCCCTTCGGGCACCTTCTCCCTCAAGGGGAGAAGGCGGTCCGCGGCAGAAATCTCAGTCAAGGCCGACCTTCTCCCGTGAGGGAGAAGGTGGCGCGAAGCGCCGGATGAGGGGTATCGCAACCGTCAGGTCGCGCGATCGGAGCGTAGCGACGAGCGACCCGCCCCCTACATCGCCGGCGCCGGCTCCGCCGCGTAGGTCACCGTGTGTTTGCCACCCACCCAGGCGTAGGTGGCCCAGCAGGCGTCGGCCGCGGTCGCCTTGGGGCAATTGGTGCTGTCGACCCACAGGCGCGCCGTGGTGCCGGTCTCCGCCTGCACCAGCGTCGGCATGCCGCCCAGCGCCTCGATCGGCTCGGCGAACTTCTCCGACGACACCGCGATCTGCACGGCGCAGCCGCCATTGCCGCAGAACGCCGTCGCCGAATTGCTGCACTGCAGCGGCTGTGAGTTGATCACGTAATCGGCGATCCCGTCGCCATCGAGATCGGCGCTCAGCAGCCCCGGCCGGTCGCCACCGGCATTCAGCGTGCCACCCAGCTTGGTGCACTGTTCGGCATAGCCCGATATCAGCGTCTCCACACCCTCGGGGATCGGCGCCGTCACCGGCGGCACCTGGTTCTGCAGGTCCGAGAACTGCTGCATCGATGCGCCCAGTTCCGTCTTCAGCGCCGCGATCCGCTCGGCGTACACCCGGCGGAGGCAGGTGATGTCGGCACCGCATTTGCCGCGGTCGGCGAGGAACGCCTCGGCGTCGTCGTGCCGGGCACCGTTGGCGCCCATGAACATCGGCACTTTGTCGTAGGCGTAGAACAGCCCCGCCATCTCGCTGTCGAGCGCCGAGGTCACGCCATCGCGGCACACCGCCACTTCATCGGCTGCTGCCGCCTTGCTGCAATCGAAGCTCGCCGCCTGTAAGGGAGAGGCGACCAGCAGCAGAAACATGAGGCTCATGAGGCTCAGAAATGCGCGCATAATTTCACCTGCCGAATGTAAGTTGTTAAAGACACTAGCGTTTTTGGCGTCATCCGACGAAGCAACTCTCCGTGCGTTCTCAACGAAGCCTGAACTGCCGCCTACGGCGCTTGCCATAGCCACTGGTATTGGCCAAGAAGCAGCACGCTAATCCTGGCCATTCTGCGGTGCCCGATGCATGTCTACGTGATCAATCTCGCGCGCCGCCCCGACCGCCGGGCGTTCATGCAGCAGCAGGCCGACCGGCTGGGCCTGGTGTTCGACTACATCGACGCCGTCGACGCCCATACCGACGCCGCGGAATTCGCCGAGATCGAAGTGCGCTCCGGCCTCCATGGCCGCATCTCCAGGGGCGACCTCGCCTGTACGCTGAGCCACAGGACGTTCTGGCGCCGCTTCCTCGCTTCGGGTGAGGCCTATGCAGTCGTGCTGGAAGACGACGCCATCCTGGCCGACGATTGTGCGCAGTTCTTCGCCGACACCGGCTGGATTCCGCCGGGCGCCGATGTCGTCAAGCTCGAACGCTATGGCCGCCATCGCCCGATGTTCATGGACCGCGAGACATGGCCGGCTCACAGTCGGCGCGTTGCCCGCTTCTACGGCAAGTGCGCCGGTACGGCCGGCTATGTCGTTTCCGCGGCCGGCGCCCGCATGCTGCTCGATGCCACCACCTCGGTTGATGACCCGATCGACCAGATGATGTTCAACCCCGGCCGCTCGGCCCTGTTCGATCGCTTGGCGCCCTTTGTGCTGGAGCCGGCCATTTGCGAGCAGGAACAGGTTATCGTTCCCTCCGACATCCGCGGCAAACGCCAGTCGAGCCGTGGCGGGCTGCAGAGTGTGCTCAACGAGCTTCGCGCCGTCCCGCGGCAACTCGCGCACGCCGTCAGTCTCGTGCTGCCACTGCTGCAGGGGCGGCTCGAGCGCCGCGTCCTGACGTTCCGCCGCTAGGTAGGAGGCGCGATCTCTCAGTCCTGGCTTCCCTCCCCCTTGAGGGGAGGGATTGAGGGGAGGGGGTGGTGCAGTCAGCAC
>NZ_LAJE02000255.1 GCF_000970465.2 Devosia insulae DS-56 | reverse complement strand
GAGCGCTCGTCGGCAGCGTCAGATGTGTATAAGAGACAGTGTCAGCCGCGTGCCACAAGCACGTGGCCTAATCCCGCTTCACCTTGCGGATCGCCCCGGCCTGCGGATCGTAGCCGCGCGCCGCCAGCACAAACGCCGCCGCGGCGCACCCAGCGACTACGCCGAGCGAGGTGAGATTGAGCTGCCCGTACATGGCGAAGCGGATCAGCTCCACCGCGTGGGTGAAGGGGTTCACGACGCTCAGCCAGTAGACGATCTCGGCGCCGGATTCGCGCAGCTTCCACAGCGGGTAGAGCGCTGAGCTCAGGAAGAACATCGGGAACACCACGAAGTTCATCATCCCGGCAAAGTTCTCGATCTGCGGCGTGTAGACCGATACCAGGAGCCCGATCGAACCCAGCATCAGCCCGGCGAGGATGATCGCCGGAATAGCGGTGAGGTAGCCGAAATCCGGCACCCCATAGCCGACGAGCCGCGCGACGATCAGGAAGGCATAGGCCTGCAGCAGCGCCAGGATGGTGGCGCCGGTGATCTTGGCGAACAGCAGGAAGCCGCGCGGCAGCGGCGTCACCAGCATCACCCGCATCACCCCGGCCTCGCGGTCATAGACCATCGACAGCGCCGACTGCATGCACTGGAACAGGATGACGATGCCCACCAGCCCGGGCAGGATATATTCCTGGTAGGGCGTATAGGTCTGGTACGGCGGCACGATCGAAACGCCGAGCAGGTCATGCAGGCCGGTGGCGAAGACGATGAGCCACAAAGCCGGCCGCACCAGCGCCGACAGCAGCCTTTCGGTCTGGCGCAGGAACTTGGCGATCTCCCGCCAGGTGATGGCGTAGACCCCAAGCCACAGGTGTTGTACGCTTACTGACACTTGTGCTCCGGCTCGTCGGTGCCCAGCGTATCGAGCACATTGGTCTGGTGCAAAAACCCTTCGAGCGGCGCCTCGGCGATGACGGCGTTATGCGTCGCGAGCACGATCGGAAACCGCATCTGCCCGTCCCATGGCCGGAAGTTGAGCTGCACCCCCTTGGCCCCATCGATCTTCAGCCGGTTGCCGCGGATATAGTCGGCGGTCTTCTGGTATTCGCCGCTGCGCGCCTTGGCGTAAGCGGTGACGATGGCCTTGGCGGCGATCCAGCTCGACCAGTCCTGCCCGGTCATCCGTCGTCCGTCAGTCAGCGTCTCGAAGCGTGAGGTGACCTGGGTCGAGCCATCCCGATCCCAGCTCCACTGCCACTCCGACGCGACCAGTCCAGTCGAGCCCACCACCAGCCGCGGCAGCTGCGTGTCGTAGGGCAAGTAGCGCGAGAACTCGCCCTGGTGGTCGGCGACGAACACCACGTCGTAATCGGCATTGCCGGTGATCAGCAGCGAGTTGTTCTTCTCGCGGTTGGCCGGGTCGGTGGCGAGGGTGAACTCGCGCTCGTCGACGATGTTGAAGCGCTGCCGCTCGGCCGAAGCGCGGAACGCCGCCGCCATCGCCTTGTCGCGCGGCTCGGCCCCCACCAGCATCAGCACCTTGGTCCAGTTGCGGGTGCGCAAGAGCTGCACCATGGCGTCGGACAGCATGCGGTCCGACGCGGCAGTGTGGAGGAGGTTCGGGTAGCAGCGCTGGCGCAGGTAATCCTCCGGCGCCGTGGCATTGAGCAGCGTCACCGGCCACTCGCGGGTTTGCCCCGCCACCTGGTCCACCAGCTCGGCCGGCAGGTCGAGGATGACGAACTGTTCGCCAGCCTTCACCATTTCGTCGAGCTTGGCCACCAGCGAGGCCGCGTCGGTCGCCTCCTGGTGATCCAGCACCACCTGCTGGTCCACCGCGTCCGACACCACCTTCATCTCCGCAACGCCCATCGTCGCCCCATCGATCGGGTTGCCGCCGGGCGCGATTTCGATGCGGGTATAGACGAGGTCGGGATGATAGCGCGGGTCGTCCTGCAGCCCCAGATAGCCGATTTTCACTTCGGCAGAAAATGCGGCGCCGCTCAGGAGCAGCGACGCCGCCAGGGGGAGGAGTCCGAGGAATTTGCGCGGACGACGCCACAGCGACCCCTCGCCCCTGAGGGGAGAGGGTAGCGAAGGTAGAAGCGAAGCGACGTACCGTAGCTTGGGTGAGGGGTTCAGCTTCTCAACGAGCGTACGTTGCACCGCTTCACCCCTCATCCGGCGCTGCGCGCCACCTTCTCCCCTGAGGGGAGAAGGGAACGGTGCGGCCTGCAAGCCAACATCAGTCATCGATCACCACCGAATGCGGGACGCGTCCCACCGGTACCGACTTGATCGGCTTCATCGAAGCCATGTCGATGACCGTGATGTCGTCCGACAGCCCGTTCGCCACATAGGCTCGGGACTCGTCGCTACTGAGATCCACCGACCAGGCGCGCCTGCCCACCAGTACATATTGCAGCACGTCGTGCGTCTTGCCGTCGATGATGACGATATGGTTGGCGCGCCCCAGGCTGAGCAGGATCTTCGAACCATCCCGGGTCACCGCCATCCCCACCGGCGTCACGTCTTCCTCGCGGAAGCCTGGTGGCACGAAGATCAGGCTGTCGCCCTTGATCTCGTTGGTCGCCGTATCGATGATGTAGATCTCCGATGACAGCTCGCAGCTGACCCAGAGCTCCGTCCCATCCGGCGTCAGGATGAAGCGGCGCGGCCGGGTGCCGACGAGGATGTTCTTGGTCACCGCCCCGGTGGTGGTGTCGACCACGTGCACCATGTCGGCGACTTCCGAGGTCACATAAGCGGTCTTGCCGTCCGGCATCACCAGCACGCCTTCCGGCTCGGCGCCGGTCGGGATGTCCTGGATGGAGACGCGCGTCTCCATGTCGATCGCCTCGAGCCGCGAGTCCTCTTCGTTGGAAACGTAGATCACCTTTTCGTCCGGCGAGAACGCGAACACTTCCGGCGACGGACCGGTGGGGATCGAGTCCACCACTTCGAGGCTCGCCACGTCGATCACATCGATCGCGTCATCGTCGCCACAGGCGACGTAGAGCAGCTCCTTGGCCGCATTGAAGTGCATGTCGCGCGGCCGCCGCGAGGTGGCGATGCGTTTCACCACCGCCAGCGACTGGTCGAGCACCACCACTTCGTTGCCCTTTTCGGTGGAGACGAAAATCATCCCCGTGCCCTTGGCGACGGCGGCCCGCGGCACCGCACTCGAGGCGAGCAGTGCCGCCGCCGTCGCGACGAATGTGCGTCGGGTGAACCTCATTTGACGATGAACTTCCCCTTGAGCCCGCGGTTCTCGTAGCCCGGCACGTAGATTTCATACTCGCCCGGACGGATCGGCACGAACGAGATGTTGAAGGTACCGGCATCGTCGAACTCCACCGAGTAAAGCCCGTAGCTCTTCACCTCGAGGTCATTGACGACGATCTGGTTGATCCACGCATTGCGGAACAGCTCGGGCGCCACCACCGAAATCTCTTCGTTGCCGTCCGAGGTGATATCGAGCTGGTAGTATTTGCCGGTCTCGAGCTCCCATACCTCCTGCGAAAACTTCAGGTCCACCGTGTTGATCTCGAGCGTCAGGTCGGTGCCGTTGGCGGCAAGATTGCCTTCCGCCTGCGCCGCTCCGGTGAGCAGCAGAGCAGCAGTCGCGGCGACGAGGAATGACTTCATTTTGGTGGCCCCCATAGGCAGTTTCGATCAGTGTTATCGCTATTTACAATCTGCTTTCCCGCCCCGCCCCAGCAACCCGCCAGCCGCAATACATGATATAGCCAAGCCCAATGATCCCGGGTGCTAGCGCTGCACTCACTACTGATCTCGACGCGTTCCGCGGGAGGAACTATGCGCAAAATTCTTCAGGCCGTTCTGCTGGGTTTGACCCTGGTGCTCGGCGTCGTCTCCGGCGCCTTCGCCCAGCATGGCGAGCCGGAAAAACTGTCGCTCGGCGTGCAGGCTACCGGCACGGTGAAATGGGAGCTCGCCGCCATGCAGGCGCTCGAGCTCGACAAGAAGCATCACCTGAAACTCGACATCCGCGATGTCGCCGATTCGAAGGCCGGGCAGATCGCGCTGCAGGCCAAACAAGTCGACGTCATCCTCTCGGATTTCGTCTGGGTCTCGATCCAGCGCCACCAGGGTAACATGGTCACCATGGTACCGCACTCGCTGACCGTTGGCGGCCTCGTCGTCGATCCGGCCGCCGGCATCGCCAGCGTCGCGGACCTCAAGGGCAAGACCCTCGCCGTCTCCGGCAGCCCGGTCGACAAGAGCTATGTCATCCTCGCCGCCTTCTACAACAAGCTGACCGGCGGCAACCTCACCGAGGAGGCCGAAGCCAAGTTCGGGGCGCCCCCGCTGGTCAACGAGCTGATCACCGGCGGCCAGGCCCAGGCTGCACTCAACCTCTGGAACTGGAACTCGCGCGCCAAGCTGGCGGGAAAGACCGAACTGATCTCGGTTGCCACGATGCTCGCCGATCTGGGCGTCTCCGAAACCCCGCCGCTGCTCGGCTGGGCCTTTTTCGACGAAACCGGCCGCGAAAAGAAAGCCGCCATCAAGGGCTTCCTCGATGCCAGCTTCGAGACCAAGCATGCGCTCCTCACCGACGATGCGCTGTGGGACAAAATCCGCGAGGTGATGAATGTCGGCGATGATGACGCGCTGTTCGCCCAGCTGCGCGACGACTACCGCGCCGGCATCGTCACCAAATACGCTGCCTCGAGCATGCAGCCGGCAGAAGAGTCCTTCGCCGTCATGGCCAAGTTCGGCGGCCCGGACGTCGTCGGGGATTCGACCGAACTGGCCGATGGCACCTTCTGGAAAGGCTATCGCAAATAGCCGTTGAACTGCGCGACGGCAGGACCGCAGCCGTAACCACCGACAGCCGGCAGCAGCGCGCGGCGAGACGAGGTATTCCCCTCGAGCTCGTCAGCCTGCTGCTGTTGCTGGCCGTATGGCAGGTCCTCGCCATGCTGTTCCCGTCGCGCCTGTTCCCTACCCCCATCGATGTCGGCGCCCATGTCTGGACGCTGGCGACGACGGGGAAGCTCTTGCCCGATCTGGGCAAGACCCTCACCCGCGCCAGCATCGCCTTCGTCATCGCCATGGCGCTCGGCACCGCTATCGGCATCGGGCTCGGCCGCTCACGCGTCGCCGACCGGCTGTTCTCCGCCTGGGTGGTGGTCGGCCTCAACGTCCCGGCGATCGTCATCGCCATCGTGCTCTACATCTGGCTCGGCCTCACCGAATTCGCGCTGATCCTCGCCGTGGTGCTCAACAAGCTGCCGCTGGTCATCGCCACCATCCGTGAGGGGGTGCGCAGCTTCGATCCCGCCTATGACGATCTCGGCCGCGCTTTCCGCATGCCGTTCCTGCGCCAGCTGCGGCTGATCGCCGTGCCGCAGCTGATGCCGTTCGTCCTCGCCGCGGCGCGTACCGGGCTGAGCCTGATCTGGAAGATCGTCCTCGTCTTCGAGGTGCTGGGCTCGGATGGCGGCGTCGGCTTCCGCATTTCGGTGTTCTTCCAGTTCTTCGACATCAAGGGCATCTTCGCCTACACCACCGCCTTCATCCTGGTGGTCTTCGTCTTCGAGTACCTGATCCTCCGGCCGCTCGAGCGCCGGGTGCTGAAATGGCGGCAGCCGCGATGACCGGCCCTCGTCTCGATATCGCCGTCGAGGGCAAGCGCTTCGATTTCCTGCCCGAGCCGCTGCTCGAGCGCCTCGACCTGGTCGTCGAGTCCTCGTCGGTCGTGGCTCTGGTCGGTCCCTCCGGCGTCGGCAAATCGACGCTGCTGCGCATGGTCGGCGGCATCGACACGCTGTTCTCCGGAACCGTGCTGGTCGACGGAGTTCCGGCCGCTTCTGCCCAGCCCGCCGGCTTCGTGTTCCAGGATGCACGCCTCCTCCCCTGGCTCACCGCGCTCGACAACATTCGCGCCGTTCGCCCGGAGACCACCGAGGCCGCGGCCCTCGAGATGCTCGGCCGGGTCGGCCTGTCGGGGTTCGAGCACTACTTCCCGCATGAGCTGTCGGGCGGCATGCAGCGCCGCGTGGCGCTGGCCCGCGCCTTTTCGGTCAATCCGCGCCTCTTGCTGCTCGACGAACCCTTCGTGTCGCTCGACCGCACCCTGGTGCGCGAGATGGAGGAGGTGCTGTCCGCACTGGTCGAAGCGAGCCGCCCCACCGTGCTGCTGGTCACCCACCTGCCCGAGGATGCGGCGATGCTGGCCGACCGCGCCATCGTGCTCGCTGGCCGCCCCGCCCGCATCGCCGCCGACTACCGCTTCGACATCCCGCGCGGCCAACGCAGCCGCGAGCAGCGCGAGGCCATCGCCAACCAGATCGCTGCCTCGATCGGCATGAGGGAGACCACCGCGTGACCGAGCCCGTCCTCGCCCTGACCGATGTCAGAAAATCCTACGGCAGCAACGAGGCGCTGAAGGGTGTCTCGCTCGACATCGCGCCCGGCGAAATCGTCGGCCTGCTCGGCCCCAACGGCGCCGGCAAATCCACCCTGTTCCAGATCTGCTCCGGCCTGTTCTCCCCCGATGGGGGCGAGGTCAGGCTGTTCGGCATGGGCTACAAGGACAACGCCTCCGAGATCCTGAAGCAGCTCGGCGTGGTGTTCCAGTCGCGCTCGCTCGATCTCGATATGAGCGTGCGCGCCAACCTCAAATTCCATGGCAACCTGTTCGGCCTGTCCGGCAAGCTGCTCAACCAGCGGATCGACACCGCTGCAGCGTTCTTCGCCGTCACCGAACTGATCGACAAACCGGTCCGCACCCTCTCCGGCGGCAACCAGCGCCGCATCGAGATCGTCCGCGCCACCCTCAACATGCCCGCGCTGCTGCTGATGGACGAGCCCTCGGTCGGCCTCGACCCCACTACGCGTAAACTGCTCGGCCAGCACATCCGTGGCCTCCGCGATACGCACCAGACCTCGATCCTCTGGGCCACCCACCTGGTCGAAGAAGTCGAACACGCCGACCGCATCGCCCTGATCGTTGCCGGCAAAATCATCCGGGTGGGCACGCCGGCCGAGATCATCGCGGCGGCGGGGACCGAGACGCTGGCGGATGCCTATATCGCGCTGACGGGTGTGAAGCCGATGGCGGCTGTGGTGGAATAGGCAAACACGCGGCCGCCGGTGCGGGCTGACCCCCACCCCTCCCCCTAAACATGGGGAGGGAGACCCTCTCACGGGTATCGAGGTCGACGTCTCCCTCCCCCTACTTCAGGGGGAGGGGACAGGGG
>NZ_LAJE02000254.1 GCF_000970465.2 Devosia insulae DS-56 | reverse complement strand
CCTGCCCCGCTCGCCCCAGCCCCGGAGGCTCGTATCGATCGTGCCGGCGGCCGGGTCTCGGTCGACGACAAGGCGATGATCAACTGTCGCGCCGATGTGAACCAGCTGCTGCCGCTGAAGTACAAATGGGCCTGGGAGAAATACCTCGCCGGCTGCAACAACCACTGGATGCCGACCGAAGTCTCCATGCAGGCCGACATCGCACTGTGGAAATCGAAGGATGGCCTCACCGATGACGAGCGCCACACGCTGAAGCGCAATCTCGGCTTCTTTGCCGCCTCGGAAAGCCTCGTCGCCAACAACATTGTCCTCGCGATCTACCGGCACCTCACCAACCCGGAATGCCGGCAATATCTGCTGCGCCAGGCCTTCGAGGAGGCGGTGCACACCCACACCTTCCAGTACATCGTCGAGAGCCTCGGCCTCGATGAGGGCGAGCTGTTCAACATGTATCGCGAGGTGCCCTCGATCACCGACAAGGCGGCCTGGGCGCTCAACTTCACCCAGCACCTCGACGACCCGGATTTCACCACCGGCACGCCCGATACCGACCGGGCGTTCGTGCGCGACCTGATCGCCTTCTACGTGATCTTCGAGGGGATGTGGTTCTACACCGGCTTCGCGCAGATCCTGTCGCTGGGCCGTCGCAACAAGATGGTCGGCATCGCCGAGCAGTACCAGTACATCCTGCGCGACGAGAGCATTCACCTCAACTTCGGCATCGACGTGATCAACCAGATCAAGGCGGAGAACCCGCATGTCTGGACGCCCGAGTTTCAGACCGAAGTGCGCGGCATGATCAGGAAGGCCGCCGAGCTTGAGGCCGCCTATGGCCGCGACACCATGCCGAGGGGCTTTCTCGGCCTCAATGCGGCGCTGTGCGAACAGTACATGCACTTCATCGCCAACCGCCGCTGCGCCCAGCTCGGCCTTGCGGCGGTATTCGCCGAAACCGAAAACCCCTTCCCCTGGATGAGCGAGGCGATGGATCTGAAGAAAGAGAAGAACTTCTTCGAGACCCGCGTCATCGAATACCAGAATGGCGGGGCGCTGAGCTGGGACTGATCACGCCACGGCGCCCGGGCATCGGCTCGGGCGTCAGGCGTCTCCAGCGATGATCGCTTCGGCCTCTTCCATGGTGCGCACCAGCAGCGATGACGGGAAGACCTGCACCGGTTCTCCTGAGATTTCCATTTCCAATGCATATTAGGCAAGGCATCAGGCGCGTTACTGAACACGACCTCGCACTCACGCTGCTCTTCCCAGTGTGCGGTAACGTACCGTTAAGCTTGATTGCCGGCTCATGGCCGGCATTTACCAAGCGTAATCCCTGTCGCGCCTAGCGTTGTCCCCTAGGTCGAGGCCCGCAGAAGCGGTCCTGTCTCGATGGGGGCATTGAGAAATGAATCGCCGGATTGGCTCGTTGTTTCGCCATGGGCTGCTTGCCGCGGCCATTGTCGCGTTGCCGCTCAGCGGCTGCAGCTCGGCGGGGATGAGCGCTTTCGGCAGCAACAAGCTGGCCGTTGCCGAAATCTCCAATATCGAGACCTATACCGCCGAGGGCGCGCTGACCGAGGCCCGGGCGCATTTCCGCAACGACAATTTCGGCTACTCGGCGGCGTTCTACAAACGCGCGGTGGAGCTGGCTCCCACCAAGGCCGAGGGCTATGTCGGGCTCAGCGCCTCCTATGACCGGCTCGGCCGGTTCGATTTGTCCGACCGGGTCTATGCCTCGCTCTACCAGATGACCGGCGGCACGGCGCAGTATTACAACAATGTCGGCTATTCCTACCTGTTGCGCGGCAGCCTGAGCGAGGCGCTGAAGAGCTTCCGCAAGGCGCAGAAGCTCGAGCCCGACAACCTGGTGGTCGCCAACAACATCCAGATCCTGCAGCGAGCCGCGGCAGACTCCCGCGCCTGATCCGACGCCGGGCGGAAAAATCAGAGGGCGGTGGTCTCTCTCGACCTCGCCCCTCTGCATTTCAATCCTTAGAGTGCCGCTATTCGACCGGTGCAGCGACAGTGCCGACGACGTAGCCATTCCGCCCAAGCCCCTTGGTCGAATACATCGAGGCCTTGGTCGGGTTGGAGGTTTCACGCGCCAGGTTGGCTTTGACCGCATCGCCGGCGCTGTAGCCGACGCGATCGGTGCGCTGCCGGTAGTCGTAAGTGCAGCCGGCCAGCGCCGTGAATACGGCCAACGCGGCCGTGACCCGTGCAGCATGGAGGATCACGGGGTTCAACTGCCGCTCCTGAGGTCGATGATGTAGCCGTAGGGGCCGACGACGCCGTTGCCGGTCTGAAAACCCTTGAGCATCTTGGGCGTCACTTCCATCTGGCCCAGCGCGAAGAACTCGAGGTCGTTGGCGGGCTGGGTGGCGTCGAGCGGGGTCGCGGCGATCTGGCCGGGCACGCTCGGCTGCACCAGGCGCGGCGTGACGATCACCACCAGCTCGGTATCGTGCTTCTGGAAGCTCGACGACTTGAACAGCGAGCCGAGGATCGGCACGTCGCCGAGCCAGGGCAGCTGATTCTGGTTGAGCCCGGTATTGCTCTGCAACAGGCCCGCCACCGAGAAGCTCTGGCCATCGCGCAGCTCCACCGTGGCATCGAGGTTGCGGGTGTTGAACACCGGGTCGCCCGAGGTGGTGAAGCCATTGATGTCGCTGACCTCAGGCGTCAGGTGAATCTGGATGCGATCATCGTCGAGCACCGTGGGCTGGAACACCAGCCGCACGCCGAAATCGCGATAGGTGAGCGCGGCGTTGCCGTTCTCGTCCGCCACCCGGATCGGCACCTGGCCGCCGGCGAGGAAACTGGCGCTGACGCCCGACAGGGTGGTGAGGTTCGGCTCGGCCAGCGTCCGCACGAGATGCTTGCCTTCCATCGCCTTGATGGTCGCGTTGAGGTTTATGCCGCCGCCGGTCGAGATGATGTTGGTGACGAACGTGGCGAAGGAATTGGTCACCGGGTCGCTCGGACCGCCCTTGATGTTGGTCGAAACGCCGCCGATGCTGCCGCCCCACTGGATCCCGAATTCGCGGCCGGCGTCGCGCTGCGCCTCGATGATGCGGACTTCGAGATTGACCTGCTGGCCGCCGCTGATCGTCATGGTGTTGACGATCGCCGGGCTGCCGTACTGGCCGACGATATCGAGCACCTTCTGCATGGTGACCGCATCGGTGACCGAGCCGCCGAGCCGGACGCGGCCGTTGACCGAGCTGACCTTGACGTTGGAACTGGGGATGGCGTCGCGGATGGAGCGCGCGATGTCGGCGGTGTCGACGCCCACTTCGACCGCCAGCAACCCGACCGGCGCGCCGTCGGCCGAGTAGAGGTTCACCGTGGTGGTGCCGAAGGCCTTGCCGGCGAGGTAAAGCGACTTGTCGGTGATCGGCTGCGCGTCGGCAATGGTGGGATCGGCCGAGACGATCTTGCCCACCGCATCGGAGATGACGACGGTCACCGCCTGCGACACCGGCAGCTTGATGCGCATCACCGAGGTGGTCTTCAGGTCGTAGTTGACCGTCTGGGCCAATGCCGGGAACAGCCCCGCCAAGAGGGCCGCAAGCAGCACCGCCGCGCCAAGCGTGACCCTAAGTGACTGGGACCACAGCGTTCTGCCGAAATCCCGGTATGCCGTCATGATGTACATCTGTGCTAACGTTCTCAAGCAACCCGGAAAATTGTAGCAGGGCTGGGTCAACGGCGATTTAACGGGCGGCGTCGCTCGGGCGTTCGGCGGAGCCGATATCCGAGCATCATTTGGTCCAGAACGGGCTCGAAGCCCGTATCGCCTGGTTGGTGCTGCGATCCTGGGCCGTTGCCACTTCGGAGCTGTCGACGAAGGGCCGCAGCACCAGCGTCAGCCGGCCCGAGGTTGCGGCATTGATGATCACTTCGGACTGGCCGGGATCGAGCTGCAGCGTGGCTATGGCCTCGTTGGCGAAAATCTCGGCCCGCGGATCCTCGGGGTCGGCGGCAGCACCGGTGGTGCCGGTTTCGCCCAGCCGGGTGTTGATCGCCAGCACCCGCACATTGCGCAGGATCGTATCGGACACCTGCCCGTCGCTTTCGCCGCCCTTGCTGCGGGTCAACACCACGTCGACCCGGTCATTGGGGACGACAAAACCGCCCGAGGCGGAAGCGGCGGCCACCATGACCGAGACGCCACGCGTGCCGCTGTCGAGCACCGCCGACAGGTAGCCGTCGCCCTCGAGCGCCAGCTTGTCGGCGCGGATCGGCTCGCCGGGGAAGAACTCGAAGCGCGCCATGGCGCCACTCATCTGGGTGATGGCGTCGGGCGCGGCCGCGGTGGTGATGTACTCTGGCCGCACCGCGCCTTCGGGCCAATCCACCCACTCGACGGTTTCGGCGCTCAGCCGCTGGCCGAGGCCGATGCTGGTCCTCGCGGCAAGGACGCGCACCCGCGCCTCCTGCACCACCTCTGTCACCGGCTCGGCCACTGGCTGGGCGACCGGCTGGTTGGTCTGGGTGGTCAGGTACGCCGCGAGGCCGCCGGCAACCAACGCTACCACCAGCAGAGCGATGCGGGAGGGCGGGATCTTCCAGCGCCAGCCGGTGCTAGGCGGCGGCGCCATCGGCTTGCGACGATCACCGCCCTTGCGGCGGTCGGTATTGGTGACGACGGTCTGCAGCGCTTCGGAGCGCCAGGCGTCGAGGTTGCGGCGCTCGGCCTGGGTCGGCGGCGGTGTCCAGGTCACCTCGGCGAGCACTTTGTCCAGCACGGCCGGATCGGCTTTCTGCGCAGCGGTGCGCGGCAATTCGGGGCGCAAGGCCTCCTGGATTTCGCCATCATCCTTGAGAGCGACAGTCTGTGTACGCCGAAGCACGAGTTCCTCGCTAAGCGGCCAGTCCCCTGGCAGTGCCGGCATTCGGCCGGCCCGTACCGGTGTACGCGAAAAGGCTCACGGCTTCGTTCCAAAGCGCACAGACTTCGAAGAAGATTGGAAACGCGGGGTTAACCCTGACCCCGGTGGGGTCCACAGCCACCGGCGATAGCGATCAGCTCACTAAGCGAGCGGCAGGCGCACCGTGGCGGCAAGGCCGCCTTCGGCGGCGCGGGCGAAGTGCACCGTGCCGGCATTGAGCGCCACCACTTCGAGCGCGATGGAGAGCCCGAGGCCCGAACCGCGCCGACTCTCATCGTGGCGCTGGCCGCGCACGCCAAGCCGGGCAATCTGCTCTTCGGTGAGGCCGGGGCCGTCATCGGAAATGGTCAGTTCGGCAAAGGCGCCGTCGCGCCGGCCCGCAACCCGTACCCGGGACTTGCCCCACTTGGCGGCGTTCTCAAGGATGACGCCGACCAGCTCCATCAGGTCGTGCCGGTCGATGTCGACCTTGAGTCCGGGCGCCAGCTTGGTTTGCCAGTCGAGTTCCTCACCCTCCTGGGTGCGGCTCAGCACCGCCACGGTCCGGTCGACGGCTTCGTTCAGCGACGCGCTGAGCTGATGCGCCCGGGTGCGCATCCTCAGCCGCGACAGGCGCAACTGATACTCGACGCGGTCATCCATCTCGCCGACGATCTCATCGACCTGCTGGCCGGCCTCGGCATGGCCGGTGGTCTGCATGTGAGCCGCGAGGTTGCGCAGCACCGATAGCGGTGTCTTCAGCCCATGCGCCAGGTCCGCAGCGCGGGCGCGGGCGAACTCCATGGATTTCTGCTGCTGGCTTAACAGCTCATTGACCTCGCCGACCAGCGGCAGCACTTCGGCGGGGTAGCGCGGCGGCAGTTTCTGCGCCTCGCCGCGCCGTACCGCGCCAATGCCTTCGCGCAGATGTTCGAGCGGCTTCAGACCGAGCTGCACCTGCAGCCAGGCGGCGAGGATCAGCGCCACGCCAAGCACCGCCAGCGCCAGCATCAGGTCGCCGCCGAAACGGCGGATCGACTCGTCGAGCAGCGCCCGGTCTTCGGCGAGGGTGACGCGGAAGACCCTCGGTCCCGCATCGGTCGAGAAACTGACCTCGCGCACCATGGCGGAGAGCGACTGCGCCCCCGGTCCGGCAAGCGTGCCGAAGCGCTCGGTGCCATCCGGCGCCGCCGCCCCGCGGGTTTCCAGCACGTGGTCGCCGAGCGACCGGGACCGCCAGGAATCCTCGGACCCCGGGATTTCGACCTGCCAGTAGATGCCGGAGAGCGGCGTGCCGTAGCGCGGGTCGGGCAGCGCATCGCCAGGCACCGGCTCCTCGGCCAGCGGGTCGATCTGCGCCACCAGCCGGTTGAGGCTGGCGGTCAGCCCGTCGCGCATCGAGCGCTCGACATTGGCAGTGAACATCCAGCCGATGGCGAAACCGGCGACCAGCAGTGCGAGGATGATCCACAGCGCCGCGCCGCCCAGCAGGCGCAGGCGCAGCGAGCGCGGATTCATTCCTCGAGCGTCCCCATATAATAGCCGAAACCGCGACGGGTCTTGATGATCTCGGTGCCGAGCCGGCGCCGCACCCGGCCGACCAGCACTTCGATGGAGTTGGATTCACGCTCGAAATCCTGGGCGTAGAGATGCTCGGTGATCTCCATCTGCGACACCACCCGGCCGCGCTGATGCGCCAGATAGGCGAACAACCGGTATTCCTGCGGGCTCAGGCTGATCGGGATGCCATCGCGGGTCACCTGCATGGCGCGGGTATCGAGCACCAGATCGTCGATTTCCACCCGCGACGAGGCAAAGCCGCCGGAGCGACGGACGATGGCGCGGATGCGAGCTACCACTTCCTCGATGCGGAAGGGTTTGACCACATAGTCGTCGGCGCCGGCTTCGATGCCTTCGACCCGCTCCTCCCAGTGGCCGCGCGCCGTGAGGATCAGCACGGGGCCGCTGCGGCCCGCTTTGCGCCAGCGCTTGAGGATGGTCAGGCCGTCCAGCGTCGGCAGCCCCAGGTCGAGGATGATGGCGTCGAATTCCTCGGTGTCGCCGCGATACCAGGCTTCCTCGCCGTCGGATTCGACCTCCGCAACGAAGCCGGCCGCCCGCAGTGCGGCGGCAAGGGCCTCGGCGATGCGCCGATCGTCTTCGGCAACCAGTACGCGCATGTGACGCTCAGTTCAGATCGAGATATTCACCCGTCTGGGCAAGAAAATACAGCTCGCTCACTTCGCCGGATTTCGCCAGCGCCTTGATTTCATACAGCAGCACATCTTGCAGCGACACTAACTGCGCATCGATGATCTCACCGTCGGTGAGAAGTTGAGCGCGCAGCATGATGTATGGCATCGGCAGCGCCCTGCCGCTGCGCACCGCCTGCAGCGCCGCCTTCTGGCCCAGCGGCTGGCCGGCGGTCTCGAGATCGAGCCCCAGCCCACCAACAC
>NZ_LAJE02000253.1 GCF_000970465.2 Devosia insulae DS-56 | reverse complement strand
ACCTTCCACAGCCCCTGCCCCCCGATTGGCTACGGCCTCCCGCAGCGCTACAGTATCCCCGCGGACGCGCCTCAACGGTGCGAGGACCACGCACCGGGGAGGACGTCGCCAGAGGACAAATCACGAACGAGGAGGAGTAGATGGCAAACGACAACGGCAGACAAGCCGGGCCCCGGTGCATCGCGCTGGTGGGGCCGTTCGCGAGCGGCAAGACTTCGCTGCTCGAAGCGATCCTCATGCGCACTGGGGCCATTACCCGACAAGGCCACGCCAGAGACGGCAACATGGTGGGCGATGCCGCACCGGAAGCCCGCTCGAACGGCATGAGCGTCGAGGTCAACGTCGCCGAAACCGAGTTCATGGGCGACCGCTACACATTCACCGACTGCCCCGGTTCAGTCGAGTTCCAGTATGAATCCCTCGCTGTCCTCGCCGGCGCCGACATGGCGGTGGTGGTGGCGGAAGCCGACCCCAAAAAGGTCGCGGCACTGCAGCTGATCCTCAGGGATCTCGAAGCTCGGAAACTGCCGCACCTCATCTTCCTCAACAAGATCGACAAGCTCTCGGGCCAGGTGCGCGACATCCTCACCATGCTGCAGCCGGCGAGCCGGGTGCCGCTGGTGCTCAGGCAATTGCCGATGACCAAAGGCGGTGTGGTGACCGGCTGCATCGATCTGGCGCTCGAGCGAGCACACGTCTACCACGAGGCCCGGGAGAGCGAGATCGTCGCCCTGCCCGATGGCGAGAAGGCCGACGAAGTCGCCGCGCGGACTGCCATGCTGGAGCAAATTGCGGACTACGACGACGTGCTGATGGAGCAGCTGCTCGAGGACGTGCAGCCGGAAAAGGACCTGATCTTCAAGGACCTGGTCGAGGAGATGCGCGCCGGCAAGATCTGTCCGGTATTCATCGGTTCGGCCGAGCACGGCAACGGCATCACCCGGCTGCTGAAGGCGATCCGCCACGAGGCACCGACGGTGAAGGAAACCCGCGCCCGCCTGGGGCTCGCGGATGGACCGGGCGCCGTGGTGCAGATCATGAAGACCATGCAGACTGCCCGCAGCGGCAAGATGTGTGTGGCCCGGGTGCTCAGCGGCAGCGTTGCCGATGGCGCGACGCTCCGCTCGGTCGACGGTCGCGAGAGCAAGGTCTCGGGCATCTTCCGGGTGACGGGCCAGGAGACGCAGAAGCGCGAAGCGGCCAAGGAGGGCGAAACGGTGGCGCTCGGCAAGGTTGAAGCCGCGCGGACCGGCGATACGCTCGCCTCTGGCCGCATGGTGCCCGACCTGATGCCGCCGCCCGAGAGCATGCCGATGATGGCGATCGCCGTTTCACCTAAAGAGCGCAAGGACGATGTGCGGCTGTCGACGGCGCTGCAGCGCATCCTCGAAGAGGATCCGTCGCTGCATCTGACCCATGTGCCCGAGACCGGCGAAACCGTGCTCGAGGGCCACGGCGAGATGCACCTGCGCGTGGTCGTCGAGCGGATTACCGGACGCTACGGCGTGCCGGTCACCACTTCGGTGCCGCGCATCGCGTATCGGGAGACGATCAAGAAGTCGGCCAACGTGCGCGGCCGGCACAAGAAGCAGTCGGGCGGGCACGGCCAGTTCGGCGACGTAGTGCTGACCATCAAGCCGCTGCCGCGCGGCGGCGGGCTGGGCTTCGATGAAAAGATCACCGGCGGCGTGGTGCCGCGCCAGTACATCAGCTCGGTGGAGGCCGGGGTCCGCGAGTATTTCGGCATGGGCGGCCCGCTGGGCTTCCCGGTGGTCGATGTGGCGGTGACGCTGACCGATGGCTCGTACCATACGGTCGACTCCTCCGACATGGCGTTCCGCCAGGCGGCGCAGATCGGCATGCGCGAAGGCATGCCGCAATGTGAGCCAGTGCTGCTGGAGCCGGTCATGGAGGTGACCGTGCACTGCCCAAGCGAGGCGACGGCGCGCATCAACGCCATCCTCCCCCGCCGCCGCGGCCAGATCGTCGGCTCCGACACCCGCGAAGGCTGGGATGGCTGGGACGACATCCACGCCTACGTCCCGGCCTCGGAAATGCAGGACCTGATCATCGAACTCAGGTCAGCGACCGCCGGCGTCGGCAGCTTCGAACAGGAGTTCGACCACCTGGCCGAGATCGGCGGGCGGTTGGCCGAGGAAGTGGCGAGCAAGTATGGGAGGCAGGTGGCTTAGGCTGGCCCTACGTTGACAGCGTCCACCTGCGTTGATCCGATGGTTCGGGGAGCGCAGGTGGACAAACAGTTCTTCGTCTACATGATGGCGAGCGGCAAGCGCGGCACGATCTACACCGGCGTGACGTCCGATCTGATTGGTCGCGCCTGGCAACATCGAACGCACGCAATCGCCGGCAGTTTTACTGCACGATATGGCGTGACGCAGTTGGTGTGGTTCGAAGAACAGGGCGACGCCGAGGCCGCAATCACGCGTGAGAAGCGGATCAAGGAATGGCGTCGAGCCTGGAAGGTGGAGCTGATCGAAGCCACGAACCCACGCTGGGATGACCTGTGGGACGAGATTGTTGGTTGACTCTCCCCCTGCGGCATCTGCGGTGTGTCTCGATTTTCCACCACCCACCGTCGTCATCCCGGCGAAAGCCGGGACCCACTGCTCGAACGGTAGGGAAGGCAGGGACCGCGCCGGTCCATCACGGCAAGGTCGGATGGTTTCGCGCTAGTTGAGCGTCGGAGCACTGGGTCCCGGCTTTCGCCGGGATGACGGCCGGTGGTTGTGGTGAGATCTGTGCCCAGCACAGACCGCCCTAAGCCCCAGTCACGCCTCGACGCCCACGCCCTTCACCGGCTCCGGCAGGTCCAGCGCCTCGATCTTCGCGATCAGCGGTTCGATCCGCTCGACGGCGTCGATGTGGCGCTGTTCCATGACGAAGTTCACCGTCATGTACTCGCGGCCCGGGCAGAAGGTGGCGATGTTGGAGGCGGGGTGGTAGGCGCCGCAATAGATCGGCTCCATCATCCACTGGGTCACCGGACCGAGCGTGCGGTGCGGCGGCACCAGGGTCAGCACGGTGTCGACGCGGCCCGAAAAGCGCCAGAAGCGCGGGCCGTAGAGGAACGGGAACCAGCTGTGGAGCTTCCGATGCATGGCGAACAGGGCCATGATCTGGGTCTGGAACGCGGTGATGTCCTTGTTTTCGATCTGGCTCACCACGTCATCGACCGAGCGCACATACTCGACGAAATCCGCCTTGTAGGGGAACTTCGCCTGGAGGGCCCGGACGCGGAAGAAATCGTCGTCGGCATCGGTGCGGCGGGTATCGAGCATCGTATAGGCGGCGGCGATCACTGCCTCGTTGAGGCGACGATCGGTGTCCGAATGCAGCGCATGGGTGACGATGGCGAAGTAGAGCGAACGCTGCCGCACGCCCAGCCGGCTCGCCAGCCGGCGCAGCCGGTCGCGGCGCAGCGGCAGGGTCTTGAAGCCGAACGGCTTGTCGGGCGGCGACATGATGTGGGCGAAGAACAGGTGCAGCGACACGCCGATACCGGCCTGCAGCGCGCCTTTGAAGCGGGCGCCGAAGCTGACCTTGTTGTCCTTGTTGGACTGGATGCCGTGATTGGCGGTCTGCGAGCGCGACAGCAGCGCCGAATCCGAACCTTCGAGCACGCAATGGGCGGCGCGCACCTGGATCACCGAGATACGGCCTTGCGCATCAGGGCCATCCTTCAGCGTCGCCGCCATGAAGCGGAACAGCGGCAGATCGGGGTGATCGAAGATATCAGCGCTCTTTGAAAGCCACTTGTCCGGGTAGCCGTCAAAGCTGTCGACCAGCTCCACCGAGGTGATGGCGTCGAGCTGGCTCTCGGTGAAGGGATGCCCCGGGCGCGCGCCGACGAAGCCGTGCGTCAGCTGAGGCGCCAGCGCCACGACCTGCGCTACCAGTTCCTTCAGCTTCTGCTTGTCGAACTTCTCTTTCGAGAAGGCGGTGAAGAAGATCGTGTCCTTGCCGGTGTACAGGAACCACTGGAAATTGGTGAACAGCGCCTGTGGGTTCTTCTGCACTGCTGCAAAGGCAAGGTCGAGCGCCTCGGCATGATTGCTGGCGAAGCTCGACGACGAAAAGCTCTTCATGGTTCAACCCAAACAAAATGTGGTCTCAATAAGCCACGTGTTGGCTTGAGGGGTCAATCGGTTAGGCCCCAAGCGATTAACGACTAAGGGACGTGTTGCGTTGCGGCCCCACGCACCGTAAAGCTCACGCCGATAGTTTCAATCCTAACAGTGCCTCGATCGAGGCTCCCACTCCGTGCGCATCATCCCCCTCGTCCTCGCGGTCGCGCTGTTCATGGAAAACATGGACTCGACCGTCATTGCCACCTCGCTGCCGGCGATCGCGGCGGATATCGGGGCCGAGCCGATTTCGCTGAAGCTGGCGCTCACTGCCTATTTCGTGGCGCTCGCCATCTTCATCCCGCTATCGGGCTGGATGGCCGACCGGTTCGGCGCCAAGAACATTTTCCGCGTTGCCATCGTGGTGTTCATGGCGGGCTCGATCTGCTGCGCCTTCTCGGATTCGCTGCTGACGTTCGTCTTGTCGCGGTTCCTGCAGGGCGTCGGCGGCTCGATGATGACGCCGGTGGCCCGGCTGGTGCTGGTGCGCGCCACGCCGCGCAACGAACTGGTGTCGGCTATGGCCTGGCTCACCATCCCGGCGCTGATCGGACCGATCACCGGCCCGCCGCTGGGCGGTTTCCTCACCACCTATCTCAGCTGGCACTGGATCTTCTGGATCAACATCCCGATCGGCCTCATCGGGCTGGTCCTCGTCACCAAGTACCTCCATGCCGCCGATGGCCGGAACGAGCGACCGGTGGACGTGCCGGGGTTAATCCTTTCGGCCATCACCTTTGCCGGCATCATGTTCGGCTTTTCGGTGATCAGCCTGCCCGCCATCCCCACCGTCGCCGGCTATGGCTCGATCGTCGTCGGGGTGATCGCCGGGCTGCTTTACCTGCGGCATGCCAAGCGCGCGCCGTTCCCGATTCTCGACCCCAGGATGTTCCGGCTGCCGCTGTTCCGGAACGCCATCATCGGCGGCTCGCTGTTCCGCATCGGCATCGGCGCCTTCCCGTTCCTGATGCCGCTGATGCTGCAGCTGACCTTCGGGCTGACGCCGTTCGAATCCGGCCTCACCACCTTCATCGCGGCGATCGGAGCGATCCTCTCGAAGTTCGGCGCCGAAAAGCTCTATGCCGCCTTCGGCTTCCCGCGGACGTTGATGGTCACGGCGCTGCTCGGCTGCACCTTCCTCGCCGTCAACGGCTTCTTCACCCCGGCAGTGCCGCACTGGCTGCTGATGGGTTCGCTGCTGTTCGGCGGCCTCACCCGGTCGTTCTTCTTTACCGGGGTCAATGCCCTCGTCTTCGCTGATGTCGACGAGGCGCACGCCAGCCAGGCCACGGCGATCAACGCAGTGAGCCAGCAGCTCAGCGTCGCAGCCGGTGTCGCGGTGGCGGGCGGTGCATTGGAGATCGCCTCGAACCTCCATGGTGGCGAGCTGGTGCTGGCGGATTTCCACATCGCCTGGTTCGTCGTCGCGGCGGTCGCCATCTGCAGCGCCATCCCGTTCATGCGGCTGCCACCCGACGCGGGTAGCGACGTGTCGGGCCACAAGGCAAAGCCCATCGCCAAGCCGGTTCCGGCAACACTCTGAAAGCTCCAATGTCCGCGCTCCGCCTGACCCCGCTGATCCTCGCCGTGGCGCTGTTCATGGAAAACATGGATTCGACGGTGATCGCGACCTCGCTGGCGGCCATCGCGCACGATATCGGCACCGAGCCGATCGCGCTCAAGCTGGCGCTCACCACCTATATGGTGGCGCTGGCGATCTTCATCCCGGTGTCGAGCTGGATGGCCGACAAGTTCGGCGCCAAGCGGATCTTTGCCTGGGCGATCGTGGTGTTCATCCTCGGATCGGTGTGCTGCGCCATCTCGAATTCGCTGCTGACTTTCGTCTTGTCGCGGTTCCTGCAGGGCATGGGCGGAGCGATGATGACGCCGGTGGCGCGACTGGTGCTGGTGCGGGTGACGCCGCGACAGCAGTTGGTCGATGCCATGGCGTGGCTGTCGATCCCGGGGCTCGTCGGCCCCATCGTCGGGCCGCCGATCGGTGGCTTCATCACCACCTTTGCCAGCTGGCACTGGATCTTCCTGATCAATGTGCCGATCGGCATCCTCGGGATTATCCTCGTCAACAAGTACCTGCCGGAATGGCATCGGAATGAGCCGCGCAAGCTGGACTTCACTGGGTTCCTCCTCGCCGGGTTGTGCTTTGCCGGTCTCGTGTTCGGCATCTCGGTGCTGACGCTGCCGGCCCTGCCCGCGAGTTTTGGCTATGGCTCGCTGTTCCTCGGCGTGGTGGCCGCCATCGCCTACTGGTTTCATTTCCGCCGGACCGAATATCCGCTGCTCGACCTCAGGATCTTCCGCCAGCCGCTGTTCCGGCTGACGATGATTGGCGGAACCATCTTCCGGCTCGGTACCGGGGCGATGCCGTTCCTGTTCCCACTGATGCTGCAGCTCGCCTTTGGTTTGAACCCGTTCGAGAGCGGCATGGTGACCTTTGCCTCGGCGGTCGGCGCCTTCACCATGAAATTCATGGCCGAGCGCTTCATTGCGCGGCTGGGATTCCGCAAGGCGCTGGTGATCGCCTGCACCATCACCGCCGGCGGTGTGCTGGCGATGGGGCTCTACACGCCTGATACCCCGACCCCGCTGATGCTGGCGCTGCTGGTGATCACCGGCTTCTTCCAGTCGCTGTTCTGGACCACCACCAACGCCTTCATCTTCGCCGATGTCGCCGACAAGGATGCCGGGCAAGCCAATGTGCTGAGCCAGGTGAGCGTGCAGCTGTCGCTTGCCTTCGGTGTCGCGATCGGTGGCGGCATTTTTGAGGGCGTGCACCTGCTGCATGGCGGAGCCCCCGGGCTCAACGACTTCCACGTCGCCTTCTGGGTGATGGCAACGGTGACACTGATCTCCGCCCTGATCTTCCTCCGCGTTCCCAGGAGCGCCAACATGCACAGCCACCGGGCCGAGAGCGGCGCTCCGGCCGAGTGATCGGCGGATCATGCGGTTAGGGATTTCGGTTGCCTTGATGCACGCCGCCTTAGCCCACAATGGGGTGAGGACTGGTTATGCGAAACGGGGCTCTGCAAGTCCCCCAAACTCGGTGTCATCCCCGCGAAAGCGCACTACTGTCCGGGATTTTTGGGTGATGGTGGATTGAGGCTGAGTTCCATCTGTCCTTGCATTGAGTTTGGTCGTCGTCGTGGTGGCTGGAAGGCGTTTAGGACGTTGATCCTGAGCAGGGTACGGA
>NZ_LAJE02000252.1 GCF_000970465.2 Devosia insulae DS-56 | reverse complement strand
CCCTGGAGCACCTACCCCGCCAGCACCGGCCGCATGGAGAGCGCCAACAGAATTAGCAGCGCGCGGTGCGGCTGCTCGATATCCCGGGTGCCGTCCATCAGCTTGAGGACGATGCCGGCTTCGGGGTGGCCGCTGCGCTCGATACAGGGGCGAAGGTCCTGCAGCGCGCGGAAGGCGGTGCCGGTGCTGCCCGAACTCAGCGCGGCGGCGGCCTGCAGCAACAGGCGGGAGTGCTCGGCATTGGAGCGCTTGCGCAGGTCGTCGCTGAGGCGGCCGAACAGGCCCGGCAGGCGGTAGCCCAGCACCTTTTCCTCGTGCCGCCACTCGCGCGAAAAGCTCTCTTCCCAGTCGAGGATCTTGGCCAGCGCCAGCAGCACCACCTTGCTGCGCGGCTCGCCCACCATGCTGCCGGGATCGCCGGCCAGTTCGCGATAGACCTGCAGCAGCCCATCGACGCTCTGGCTGTCGCGGAATTTGCCGAGCGCCGAAACCGCCGCCAGCCGGGCGTCGATCTCGGGATCCTCAGCCAGCATCTGGCGGATGCGCGGTAGCTGTTTGATGTCCCGGATATCGCCGAGGGTACGGGCGGCGCGGGCCCGGAGCAGCGGGTTGGGGCTCTCGAGGAAACGGGCGATGGCCTCGCCGCTCTGCGTCGCCTTGATGCGGCCCAGCGAATTGAGCGCTGCATATTGCAGCTCGACCAGCCCGTCATAGGCCAGCATCGATTCGAGTGCCCGCACCACCGCCGGGCTCGGCGGCAGATGGCTGAGCGACTGGATCGCTTCGTGCCGGACGTCGAAGCTCGGATCGCTCAAGGCGGCGATCAGTTCCTCCTTCACCAGCGCGCTGCGGGTCTTGCCGAAGCCGTACGCGAGGTCGCGGCGGCGCTCCTCGGAGGTCAGCGCGCCGTAGCGATGGATGCCCCAGAGTGCGCTGAGCGGCCGGCCGCGGCCGAACTGGCCGAGGAAATCCCGCACGCCGGTGGCCCCCTCTTCCTTCAGCATGGCGAAGGTGATGGCCGAGACCACCACCATCACGGCGCTGAGCGCGAACAGGGTTTCGAAGTTACCCAGGGTCACGCCGGAGATGACGATGGTGTTGCTGGCGAGCAGTTCGAGCAGCCAGCCGGCCAGGAAGGCGGCGCCGCCGCCGATCAGGCCATCGGTCATGTAGGCGAGCGTCATATAGCTCTCCTTTTTGGCCGGCGGCACGTAGTTGAGCATGTAGATGCCACCCACCGAGATGGCGCTCTGGAACAGCATGCCGAAGACGAAGAAGATCAGCCCGACGATGAAGATGGTGCCGGGCGTATCCTTGGTGACGAACATCAGCCCGATCAGCATCGCCACCTGCAACGCCTGCAGCGTGACGCGGATGGCGCGGGTGCCGTAGCGATCGACGAACCAGCCTGCGGCGACGCTACCGAGCGCTGCGCCGACCGGAATGAACGCTGCCATCAGCACGATCTGGCCCGACGAAATGCCGAGCCGCTCGCGGAAGAATAAGAGGATGAAGAGGTTGATGACGGTGTAGACGAGGAACTGCGTGCCCGAGGAGACCAGGTAGAGCAGGAAATTGCCATCGCGCAGCGGCACCTGCATGGCGCGGATGGCATCGAAGCCGCGGGCCGAGCCGGGGCGAGGCTTGCCGCCGCCGAGCCCGAACAGGGTCGACGCGGCGATGACGCCCAACAGCAACCCGATAGCGAAAACCGGAAAAAAGCGTTCGATGCCGTGCTGGCCATCGAGCCAGAGCTGTACCAGGACCGAGCCGACCAAAGCCACCGGCAGGTAGGCGACGGCGATGCCGCCGGTGAGCCGGCCGCGGATAAAGCTCGGCATATATTCCTGCGACCACGGCCAGATCGCTGTTTCAGCCAGCGTGCGGAAGATCGAAAAGCCCAGCATGGCCGCGAACAGCACCCAGAACACCATGTCCGGGTTGCCCTGGAACATAGGCGCCACAAGGATCAGCGACAGGCAGAGATAGCGGGTGAGCGAGGCGTAACCGGCGACCCGGCGATGGCCGAAGGCCATTACGATGGGCAGGAACACCACCGCGATGACCTGGACGAACGGCATGATGCCGCCGATCAGCCCGATGCGGTCCTTGGGGACGCCCAGCTCGGCGGCGAACAGCGCCAAAGGCGAGGTGACGGTGCAGAGCAGCGCCGCGGCGGTGATGATGTTGAAGGCATAGAGATAGGGGATGCGGCGGATCTTGTCGAAATCCGACTGCTCCTCGAACTCGGCAACGCCGATGCCTTCCGCCCGCGACACGTCAAATCCCCCTCACCGACTCGCCGCTGGTCAAAGCGCGATCCGGTATCCCTTGATCACATACTGGCTCTGCTCGAAACTCCAGCACGCGGCGTAGATTTCCCCGTTCGTGAGGCGCAGCAGCGAAGGCTGGCCGAACTTCAGGCTGCCGAACTGCTTCTTGATGTCGGCGGAGTCGCTGCCCATCGACGCATCGGCGAAGAGGTTGAGCTCCTCCTCCACCTTGAAACCGCCATTGAGGTCGACGCGACGAACAATCAGCCCGACCGGCGCCTCGCGGTTCGAGTGGATGGTGAGCGCTTTGCCACCGCCGAGCGACAACAGGTTCGAGGCCTGGCCGCGGATGCCGGTATCGATGGCCGGCGCAAACGTCTTGCCGCCGTCGCTGGAGACCGCGACATGGTTGGTGAGGTTGGCGCCGGCAGCATTGTCATAGGCCCAGAAGATTACCGCGACCCGCCCGTCGCCCAGATCGGCGATGCGGCTCTCCCAGGTCGAAACGTTGCCCAAGGGCGAGCGATAGAACTCGGAGAGTTTGCGCCAGCTTTTGCCATTGTCGTCGCTGGCGATGATCCAGCCGGCGTGGCCGTCCTTGCCGAGATGGAACGGCGCCGTGGCGGCGATGATGCGGCCCGAGGCGAGCTGGATAGCGGGGCCGGAGAGTTCCAGCGGCTGCCCCTCGATGTCGAAATAGACAGGGACGCTCCAGGTGCGACCGCCATCGGTGGAGGTGCTGGTCTTGTTGCGCAGCCTTAGCAGCTTGAAGGTGTCGGGGTCGACGACGGGAGAGAGCGGGGTGGGGCGAACGAACACATAGCCGGTGGCGAGCAGCGAACCATCGCTGAGCAGCAGCGGCTTGAAGCTCTCGGATTCTTCCGGGTGCACCTCATGGTCGGTGAGGCGGACCGGGGCGGACCAGGTGCGGCCATTGTCGGAGCTGCGGCTCACATGGGCGCGGGCATCGGCGGCGTCAAAAGCTTGGCCGACGGTGAAGATGGCGACCAGCTCGCCAGATGCCAACTGCACGATGCCCGGGAAGGTCGCCTGGCGGCTGACCAGCAGCGGGTCGGGGTTGGCGTAGATGGTGATCTCTTCAAGACGCTGCATCGAAAGCTCCGGTCAGGCGAAAGGGTTGGACCAGTGGCGATACTGGCCGGGGGTCTTGCCGCGCCGCTTGCGGAATGCGGCGGCGAGGGTGGCGGCATGGCCGTAGCCGACTTCGGCAGCGATGGTCGCCAGCGACTTGTCGGTCGACACCAGGAGCTCCTCGCTGCGGGTGAGGCGCAGTTCCCTGAGGTGTTCTCCCGCGGAGGTGTGCCGAGCCTTGCGATGCATGGCGCGCAGCGCGCTCTCGGAGATGCCGAGCAAGGCCGCGACATCGGCGAGGGTGCGCATGCGATGGAGGTTCTGCCCGGCCTGGGTCCAGGCGATGGTCAGCCGGTCCTCGTCGGCAGTCGGGATGTCGGGGATGCCGGCAAGGTCGAAGCCGTCGAGCAGGCTCAGCAGCAGGCGCTTCCGGCGCGGCAGCTCGTCGGGACGGTTGCGGCGGGCAAGGTGCATGGCGAGACGGATGAGGTTCTGCAGGTGCAGCGCCTCGTCCGGGTTGGGTAGCGCATAGCCCGGACCCGCCGGCTCGCCGGCCATCGCGAAATGGCAGATCGAAGCGGTGGCGAAGGCACCAAGTGTTGCACCCTGAAACTGGGTGCCCGGCAGGATCAGCACGCCTGATGGAGCTACCAGCTCGAGTTTGGCCTCGAGCTCTGGAAAGCTGATGGCGACGCGCCCCTCGTGCACCCAGAACAGATCGTGGAACGGCCATTGCACGGGTCCGATCGGCATGCGGCGGTTGATCCGACCGAAGCGGTGGTCGCGCAGCTCGAGCTGATCGGTGTCACAGGCCATGACGCCCCGCCAGTGCCGCTTGGCGGTGGCAATCGGATTTCCTAATGTCGTGCCGATCCTCGCGAATGACGGGAAGGCGGCGTTGGCCTTTCATCAGGCAAGGCCGCATTGGCCCTGAGGAGAGGAGCCTAGGATGAGTGCTGCAATGAGCATTCCGCACAGCCAGCTCAAGGCTGATTTCGACCGCGACGGCTTCATCGCCTTCCGGCCGCTGTTCGATGCCGCGCGCATGGCCGAGATCAACCGCGAGCTCGACCGGTTCCTGATCGAATGCGTGCCGAAAATGTCGGAGACCGAGGTCTACTACGAGGACAAGGCCAACCGCTCGACGGTCAAGCAGATGATGTACCTCGAAAAATACGACAGCTATTTCAAGACGCTGCTCAGCGACGGGGTGATCAAGGAGCTGGCCGAGACGGTGCTGGGCGAGGCAGCGGTGGCCCAGAACATGGAGTATTTCAACAAGCCGCCCGGCATCGGCAAGCAGACGCCGCCGCACCAGGACGGGTATTATTTCAAGATCGCGCCGCCCAAGGCGATCACCGGCTGGCTGGCACTGGAGCCGGTCGACGATGAGAACGGGTGCCTGCAATATGTGCGTGGCTCGCACGCCTTCGAGGGCTGGCGTCCACATGGGCGCTCCGAAATCCTCGGCTTCTCGCAGGGGATCACCGATTTCGGCACCGAGCACGATGTGGCCAATACCGCGGCGCAGCCGGGGCCGGCCGGGATGTTGCTGATGCACGACTGCAAGACGGTGCACTGGGCGAGCCCCAACCGCTCGCCGACCCGCTCGCGACGGGCGCTGGGCTTTGTGTATTTCGGGGTGAGCGCCAAGACCGATGAAGAGATGAAGCGGGCCTACCAGGCCAAGCTCGACGCCGATCTGAAGGCGGCCAACAAGATCTGACGGTTCGACCGGATGGTGCGGCTCACGCCGTGCCATCCGCTCCGCTTTGTGCGCCTCGATCGTCAACCCCGCCCGGTTGCAAGCAACCGCCCCTCCGCACCGCATCGGTGCAGGGTATGTTACTATAATAACATGGTTAGGTGGTCAAACGGCGGCGGACGCTTGAGCTGCCCACCGGCGAACATCGTGGCTTACCTCATCCGGCGCTACGCGCCACCTTCTCCCCGACGGGGAGAAGAATCCTGCGGCGCCGGTGAGCCACACTTGTTCCTCTCCCCGTCGGGGAGAGGGTGGATCGGCCGAAGGCCGAGACGGGTGAGGGGTGGTGGGCACGGCGCTGCCCCAACTTCGGGGCGACGCGGTGGTATTGTCGTGAGGGCCCGCTAGCCTCACACGTCAAAACCCGGCGCGAATTTGAGTTCGCCGCGCGGCGGCGGGCCGGACAGCACCAGCCGCTGCACGAAGCGGCGATCGAGATCGCCATAGGCCAATAGCCCATCGCTTTCGAAGCCGGCGCGGCCATAGATGTCGGGGTTGCCGATCAGCGCCACACCGGCGGCGCCCTGTTCGCGCAGCAGCTCCAGCCCTCGAGCGATCAGCGCCTTGCCGAAGCCCTGGCGTTGCCGATCGGCGCGCACCGAGATCGGGCCGAGCCCGAACCAGCCGGCATGCACGCCATCGATGCTGACCGGCGAGAAGGCGATGTGTCCGACGATCGCGCCATCGTCCTCGGCCACCAGCGACAGCGTCAGGTCGCCGGCAGCGCGCAGCGCCCGA
This sequence comes from Devosia insulae DS-56, assembly GCF_000970465.2. Taxonomy (GTDB): domain Bacteria; phylum Pseudomonadota; class Alphaproteobacteria; order Rhizobiales; family Devosiaceae; genus Devosia_A; species Devosia_A insulae. The sequence continues at coordinate 1,571 of NZ_LAJE02000252.1, read as the reverse complement.
ATGATCGGCGCTTCAGTGCCACTGCTGAACGGCATCGGCTCGAACGCCACGCGGGTCAGCTCATGAATCGCTGCGTCGTCGGCAGGCAGTTCGCCTCTAATCTTCACGTGCACCTCAGGAGATTGGGGAGACCGATATTTCGCACTGCGCGCTAATCACGCAATCCCCATCCGTTCGGACGGGGTCCGTCACCGGCCTGCGCATGTTACGAATAATGTCGGGGGCCATTGCTTGAAAGGACATTAAGTGAAGCTCGAATCCATCGCGCTCCATCATGGTTACAAGGCGGAGGAAACCACTAAGGCGGCTGCGGTCCCGATCTATCAGACCACGTCATACACGTTCGACAACACCCAGCACGGCGCTGACCTGTTCAACCTCGCGGTCCCCGGCAACATCTATACCCGCATCATGAACCCGACGACGGCGGTGCTCGAGCAGCGCGTCGCCGAGATGGAAGGCGGCATCGCCGGCCTTTGTGTCGCTTCGGGGATGGCGGCCATCACCTATTCGATCCAGGCGATCGCCGGCGTCGGCGACAACATCGTCTCGATCAGCCAGCTCTATGGCGGCACCTACAACCTGTTCATGCACTCGTTCCCGCGCCAGGGCATCGAGGTGCGAATGGCCGACCAGGCCGATTTCGAAGGGCTGGAAAAGCTCATCGACAGCAAAACCAAGGCAGTGTTCTGCGAGTCGATCGGCAACCCGGCCGGCAATATCGTCGATATCCAGCGGCTGGCAGAGATCGCGCATCGGCATGGCGTGCCGGTTATCGTCGATAACACGGTGGCGACGCCCTATCTCTGCAAGCCGTTCGAATTCGGCGCCGATATCGTGGTGCATGCGCTCACCAAATATATCGGTGGGCACGGCAACTCGATCGGCGGCATCATCGTCGATTCGGGTAAGTTCGACTGGGTGAAGCACAAGGACCGCTTCGCCATCCTCAACGAGCCCGACCCGTCCTATCACGGCGTGGTCTATACCGAGGCGCTGGGGCCGGCGGCCTATATCGGGCGCTGCCGGGTGGTGCCGCTGCGCAATACCGGCGCGGCTTTGTCGCCGCACAACGCCTTCCTGTTCCTGCAAGGCCTCGAAACGCTCGGGCTTCGGATGGAGCGGCATTGCGAGAATGCCGAAAAGCTCGCCGCCTGGCTGAAGCAGCACCCCAAGATCAACTGGGTGAACTACGCCCAGTTGCCGGACAGCAAGTACAACGCGACGGCCAAGAAGATCACCAAGGGCAAGGCGTCGGGCATTATCAGCTTCGGCATCAAGGGCGGCGCGGTTGCCGGTGGGCAGTTCATCGACGCACTGCAGATGATCCTGAGGCTGGTGAATATCGGCGACGCCAAGTCGCTGGCCTGTCACCCGGCCTCGACCACGCACCGCCAGCTCGGCCCCGAGGAACTGGCCAAGGCGGGCGTCTCGGAAGACCTGGTCCGTATCTCGGTCGGCATCGAGCACATCGACGACATCATCGCCGATGTCGAACAGGCGCTGGCAAAGGTCGCCTGAACCTACCATATACCCCGCCGGCGCACCCGATGCGCCGGCGTCGTATATGG
>NZ_LAJE02000251.1 GCF_000970465.2 Devosia insulae DS-56 | reverse complement strand
CAGTTGGGCGCGGCCCGGCCGCTCGCCGAAGAACGCGAAGGCGAGAAAGATCGTGAAGAACACCTGCAGCTGGATCACCAGCGAGCTCAGACCCGCCGGCATGCCGAGCTTGATGGCAAGGAACAATAGCCCGAACTGCCCCACCCCGATGGCGAGCCCGTAGCCGATCAGCAGCGGCCACCCCACCGCCGGCCGCTTGACGAAGAACACCGCCGGCAAGGCCGCAAAGATGTAGCGCAGCGCCGTCAGCAGTAACGGCGCCACCTCATCAACGCCCCAGCGGATGGCGACAAAACTCAGCCCCCAGACGACGGCGACGGAGAGGGCGAGAACGATGTGGCGGATGGGCATCGGACGGTTCCTGCGGCGGTTATCCCGTTCCTCGCTGCTGCTCGGACCGCACATCGCCATGCGATGTGATACCCCTCATCCGCCCTTCGGGCACCTCGCGGCGAGGGCTACGCCCTCGTCCGCTGACCTCAAGGGGAGAAGGCAACGGAACCGCGATTTCTCAGTCGGCGGCCTTCTCCCCTTGAGGGAGAAGGTGGCGCGCAGCGCCGGATGAGGGGTGCCGCAGCCGTAGGTTGCGCGCTTGGAGCGAAGCGACGAGCGACGTTAGGCCGCCTTCTTCTCCACGAGCTTCCGCTCGATCAGCGTCTCGAGAATCTGCACGGTGTTGAGCGCCGCGCCCTTGCGAAGATTATCGCTCACCACCCAGAGGCTGAGCCCGTTCTCCACCGTCACGTCCTCGCGGATGCGGCTGACATAGGTGTCGTACTCGCCTGCCGCTTCCACCGGGGTGGAGTAGCCGCCGGCCTCGCGCTTGTCGATCACCGAGATCCCCGGCGCCTCACGCAAAGCCTCGCGCGCCTCGTCGGCGCTGATCGGGTTGGCGAACTCGAGGTTCACCGCCTCGGAGTGGCCGACGAACACCGGCACGCGCACGCAGGTCGCGGTGAGCTTGATCTTGGGGTCGAGGATCTTCTTGGTCTCGGCCACCATCTTCCACTCTTCCTTGGTGTAGCCATCCTCCATGAACACATCGATGTGCGGGATGACGTTGAAGGCGATCTGCTTGGAAAACTTCCTCGGCTCGGGCTTGTCGTTGACGAACACGCCCTTGGTCTGGTCCCACAGCTCGTCGACGCCTTCCTTGCCGGCGCCTGAAACGGACTGGTAGGTCGCGACCACGACGCGCTTGATCGTCGCGAGATCGTGCAGCGGCTTCAGCGCCACCACTAGTTGCGCCGTCGAGCAGTTCGGGTTGGCGATGATGTTCTTGCGGTCATTGCGCGCCATATACGCGTCGAGCACATGCGCATTGACCTCGGGCACGACGAGGGGAACGTCGGCGTGGTAGCGCCAGAAGCTCGAATTATCGACGACGATGCAGCCGGTCGCGCCGATCTTCTCGCCATATTCCTTGGCGATGGCCGAGCCGGCACTCATCAGCGCGAAATCGACGCCCTTGAAATCGAAATGCTCGAGGTTCTGCACCTTGAGCCGCTTGTCGCCAAAACTGATCTCCTGGCCCTGCGAGCGGGCGGAAGCCAGCGCGATCACTTCCGAGGCGGGAAACTTCCGCTCGGCGAGGATGTTGAGCATTTCCCGGCCCACATTGCCTGTGGCCCCGACGACGGCGACGCGATAACCCATTTTGGAAAGTCCTCTTTGCCTTCATTTCCCCCGCGCTGGACCGGCTCGGTCCGCGGCACATGGCATCCGGCCGCTCCCCGGCGGGAGTTGCCCGGGGATCGGCTCAGGGGGTTTTGGTGGTTTTGGTCGCCGTAACAACGACACCACGAAGACTCATGGTCTCCGCTTTGGTCATTGTGATGTGGTGGGTCTTGCGCATCCCGCAACCCGATCCTCTTGTCCGGCGCCGCGTTTCTACGCCGAAATCGCAAATAGTCAATCACCTATAGGACATCGCCTACTGGTGTAGGTTCGGAGCACGCCGGGTGGGCCCCGCCCACCGGGTCATCCCCGCGAAAGCGCCGCCCCCCGTTTGCGATGGTGCGGCTGGCGACAAAGCAGAGGTTCCCGCTTTCGCGGGAATGACCCGGTGAAAGGATCGCACCCTGTTCACCGCCTCAGCCACCGTGTATCTCCCACCCCATGCAAAGCTACGACGTGATCATTCTCGGCGCCGGCGCGGCCGGCCTCATGGCCGGCATCGAAGCCGGCAAACGTGGCCGCTCGGTGCTGGTGCTCGACCACGCCAAGAATGCCGGCGAGAAGATCCGCATCTCCGGTGGCGGGCGCTGCAACTTCACCAATGTCAACGCCACGGTGAAAGCCGGCCGCGACCGCTTCCTTTCCAGCAACCCGCGCTACGCCTATTCCGCCCTGTCGCGCTACACGCCAGAGCACTTCATCGCGCTGGTCGACCAATACGCCATCCCCTTCCACGAAAAGACCCTGGGCCAGCTGTTCTGCGATGGCTCGAGCCAGCAGATCGTCAACCTGCTGCTCAGTGAGCTGAAGAAGGCGCATGGCAACCTGCTGCTCGACACGCCGATCGACGGCGTCAGCCACGCCGATGGCAACTTCACCGTGATGACTGCGAGCGAGACGCTGATCGCCAAAGCACTGGTCGTCGCCACCGGCGGCAAATCCATCCCCAAGATGGGCGCCACCGGCCTTGCCTATCAGCTCGCCACCCAGTTCGGCCTGAAAGTCACCGAGACCCGCCCCGCCCTTGTGCCGCTGACCTTCGAGCCGCGTATCCTCGAGCGCCTCGCGCCGCTCTCGGGCATCGCCGTCGACCCCACCCGCATTGCCGTCGGCAAGAAGAGCTTTGACGAAGCCATGCTGTTCACCCATCGCGGCCTCTCGGGTCCGGCGATCCTGCAGATCTCGAGCTACTGGCGTGAGGGCGACGCCATCGTCATCGACCTGTTCCCCAAAGGCGATCTCGGTGGCATCCTCCGCGAGGCGCGCAGCAGCTCGCCAAAACTGCAGCTGCAGACCGTCTTGTCGCAGCACCTCGCCAAGCGGCTCGCCCAGATGCTGGCCGAAGAGATCGGCATCACCACCATGCTGGGCGACATGAGCGACAGGAGCTTTCAGAAGATCGAGGACTCGCTCCGCCGCTGGACCATCAAGCCCACCGGCTCGGAAGGCTACCGCACCGCCGAAGTGACGCTGGGCGGTATCGACACCGACGGCCTCGACTCGACCACCATGCAGGCCCGCAATGTCCCGGGCCTCTATTTCATCGGCGAAGCCGTCGACGTCACCGGCTGGCTCGGCGGCTACAATTTCCAGTGGGCCTGGGCTTCCGGCTGGGCCGCAGGACAGGTTGCATAACCCGAAGCCGGCGCAGCGCCTTACTGCACCAACTCCCGCCGCCCGGCCGCCACCACGCTCTGCGTCAGCTCCGGCAGCCGATCCGCCGCGAACCGGCTCACCTGCCAGAACAGCGGCACATCCAGCATCGCCCCGGGCACGATCTCCACCAGCCGCCCCGCCTCGAGATGGCCGGCTACCAGCGGCACCGGATTGAGGGCCCAGCCGATCCCCGCCACCGAGGCGTCGACAAAGCCCTGCGTCGAGGGCAGCCAGTGCGTCGGAAACGCCACCGCCTGGCCCGTCACCAGCCGTACCCAGTCCTGCTGCAGCCGATCCTTGTGGTTGAAGGTCAGTGCCGGCGCGTCCTTGATCGACGCCGCCGTTACGCCATCGGCAAAGTAGCGCGCGAAGAACGCCGGGCTCGCTGTCGCCTGATAGCGCAGCGCGCCGAGCGGGGTGACCCGGCAGCCGCGCACCGGCTCGCCGAACGCCGTCACCGCCGCCAGCACCCGGCCGCGCTCCAGCCACTCGGCCGTGTGCCCCTCGTCGTCGATGGCGATGTTGATGAGGTAATCGCTGTCGCGGGTGAACGGCGCGATCGCCTCAAGGAACCAGGTCCCGACGCTGTCGGCGTTTGCCGCGATGCTGAGCGTCACCCGCCGCTCGGCCGCACCCGCGAGCCCCGGGATCTGCTGCAGCAACTCGCGCTCGAGCATCCCGACATGCTCGATGTGCCGGCAGAGCCAGGCGCCCTTCTCGGTCGCCGTGCACGGGGTGCCGCGCTCGATCAGCACCACGCCCAGCCGCTCCTCGAGCTGCTTCACCCGCTGCGACACGGCTGACGACGTGATGTTCAGCGCCCGCGCCGCCCGCTCGAAGCTGCCGGTCTCTACCACCATGGCGACGGCCAGCGCGGCGGGATAGTCGATCATCGGATTAGTTCCGCTAATTCCAGGTGATGAAAGTTAACTGGATTGAGTCGGCTGCGCCACCTACGGCAGCGCCATGAATCTCCCAGTCTTCTTCGCCGGCATGAGCATGGGCCTCAGCCTGATCGTCGCCATCGGCGCGCAAAACGCCTTTGTGTTGCGGCAGGGCCTGCGCAACGAGCACGTCTTCGTCGTCAGCCTCACCTGCGCCCTGTCCGATGCGGTGCTCATCACCCTTGGCGTCACCAGCTTCGGCAAGGTCGCAAGCTGGCTGCCATGGCTCGATCCGGTGATGCGCTATGGCGGCGCCGTCTTTCTCGTCTGGTACGGCGTGGGAAGCGCACGCTCCGCGCTCCACTCCGGCACTGCGCTGAGCGTCGGCGCCTCGACCCGTCCCAGCGGTCTCGCGGCGACGCTGCTGGCCTGCCTCGCCATCACCTGGCTCAACCCGCATGTCTATCTCGATACCGTGGTGCTGCTCGGCACGGTCTCGACGCAGTTCGCCGGCGCCGAGGCGTGGTTCGCCTCGGGCGCCATCCTCGGCTCATTCCTGTTCTTCTTTGCCCTGGGCTATGGCGCCATCTGGCTGCGCCCGCTTTTCGCCAAACCTGAGGCCTGGCGCCTGCTCGAAGCCGTCATCGCGCTGGTGATGTGGGCCATCGCCCTGAAACTGCTGCTCGGCTGACCCTCAGAGCACGAACCCCAGGAACCGCCCCACCAGCAGCACTGTCGGCCATAAGACGATCGACACCCCCGCCAGGATCCGCCTCATGCCCTCGGCCCTGAGCAGGCTGAAGGCCAGAAAGTTCAGGCCCGCGACGCCGATCAGCCCGAGCTTGATCCAGAACAGCGGCATCCCCGCATAGTCTGTCGCTCGCACCGCGAACATCAGCGCCCCAGTCAGTACCGCCAGCCCGAAGCCGCCCAGCGCCACCCGCCGCAGCAGCCGCATCAACGACTGCTCGTCGATGCTGCGGATCACCCCGATCACCCTCAAATCCATCAGGATCACGCTGGTCACCAGCCCGCCCACCGCCAGGATGTGCAGTGCGTTGACCACCGGATAGGCAAAAAACGAGGTCTTCAGCGCCTTGATCAGCGCCAGCTGCTCGATACTGCCGAGCAGCGTCTCCACCTAGTTGGCCGGCACACGCGTGGGATAGATATCGTAAGCCTTGCCGCCCACGGTGACGCGCACCGCCTTCATCCGCTTCTCGTTCGGATCGAGCGACCGATTGCCCAGCGCCACCACCTCATCGCCCGGCTTCACCGTTTCCTCGGTGAACCCCGAGGCCACGGTTGGTCCCGGCGGCGCCAGTTCCACCCGCCAGACCACGCCCTCGACCTCGAGGTCGAGCGTCGCATGCGGGTTGCCGACGAACACCGATTTGACCGTCCCGGTGAGCTCGAACAGCTCCTCCTCGGTCCATGCCCAGCCATGGTGCGCCAGCGCTGGCAACACCGGCATTGCGGCGCCGAGCGCCATGGCCAGCAGCAGAATGCGAAGTCTCCTCATTGGGACCTCCCTTGGGGACTGCCTCACCGAACCCGGTAAACAACCTATGCCTGTCGCCTGCTCACCACAACGGCCCGATCAGGCGCCATCTGCCTCGGCGAAAGTGATCCGGTTGCCCACCGGATCGATCACCGTGCACTCGAGCCCGCCCCATTCCGGCCGCTCCAGCCCGGGCCGGTTGTTCTTGTAGCGCTTGGCGATCAGCTCGGCCCGCAGCTCGGCGACCCCGGTGCAGTTGACCCGCACATGCACGCCGGGCGAGCCGTCGCCGTGGTGCTCGGAAATATGCAGCGCAATGCCATCCCGGCTCACCTGCATGTAAAGCGGCAGCCCCGGCTCAAACCGGTGTTCCCAATCCACCGTGAAGCCCAGCCAGTCGACATAGAACTCCCGCGCCTTGATCTCATCGAAAGAGCGGAGGATCGGTACGGTTTGCAGATAGGTCAGCGTCATCGGGTTCCTCCTTGCCTGCGGCGCCAAAACTCGCGGAAGTCTTATGGCAGCGACGCTGTCCATCCGCTACCAATAGGGCAACTTGAGGGAGACACATCATGGCTGAAAAGAAGATTCGCTGGGGCATCCTCAGCACCGCCAATATCGGGCTGAAAAAGGTCACCCCGGCGATCATGAAGTCGCCGCTGAGTGAGGTGGTCGCCGTTGCCTCGCGCGACGTGGCGAAAGCCGAAGAGTACATCGCCGAGCTCGGTTTGACCGGCAAGGCCAGGGCGCAAGGCAGCTACGAGGCGCTGTTCGCCGATCCTGATGTCGACGCCATCTACAACCCGCTGCCCAACCACCTGCACGTACCGATGACGCTGGCCGCGGCGAAAGCCGGCAAGCACGTGCTGTGCGAAAAGCCGATCGCGCTCAACGCCAAGGAGGCCGAGCAACTCCGGCAACTGCCCAAGGGCATCGTCTTCCACGAAGCCTTCATGGTCCGCCATCACCCGCAATGGCAGCGCGCCCGCGAGATTGTCCGCTCGGGCGAGCTGGGCGAGTTGCGCACCGTACGTGGCATCTTCGAGTATTTCCTCACCGACCCCAGCAACGTGCGCAACCAGGCCGATATCGGCGGCGGCGGCATCTACGATGTCGGCTGCTACCCGATTACCGGTTCGCGCTTCCTGTTCGGGGCCGAGCCGAAGCGCGCCGTGTCGCTGGTCGACCGCGACCCGGTGATGAAGACCGACCGCCTCGCCTCGGTGATCCTCGATTTCGGCGGTGGCAAGCAGGCAAGCTTCGTCTGCTCCACCCAGTCGGTCAGCCATCAGTCGCTCGAGGTGATCGGCACCAAGGGCCGGGTCGAACTGGTGATCCCGTTCAACGCTCCGGCTGACACCGCCACCGCCATCATCATCGACAACGGTTTTTCACCCGACGGCCACCTCAGCCGCCGCGAGATCATTGCGCCCTGCGACCAGTATACCGAGCAGGCCAACGCCTTCTGCCGCGCCATCCTCGACAACAAGCCGCTCGAATGGGGCGTCGAAGACGCCATCAAATCGATGAAGGTCATCGACGCGGTGTTCGAAAGCGAAAAAACCGGCGCCTGGGCCAACGTCTGATCCAGGCTCGACCTCGCCTCATCTCCCCCCTTGCGGGGGAGAAAGCGATTTCTTGGGCTTAGCGCCCTTCGCTAAGCCTTAGAAATCGCAGGAGGGGGGACGTTTCGGGCACAGACTCGCCACCTGAACGCCGCCGCCCTACCTCGTCTCCTATA
>NZ_LAJE02000250.1 GCF_000970465.2 Devosia insulae DS-56 | reverse complement strand
CTGTCTCTAGCGCCAGTGTTTTGGTCTCCTCCCCCCTTGCGGGGGAGGGACAGGGTGGGGGGTGCTCTTCCCGCACCGGCCTAACAGCCGGCACGGTGGCTTCTCCCTACTCCGCCGCCTCCAACCTGTTCACCTCGATGATCCCGCGAATCTCCGCCCGGCATGAGCCACAGTTCGTGCCGGCCTTCAGCGCCACCCCAATCGCCTCGACCGTGTGACAGCCACCCCGCGCTGCCTCGGCAATCTGGTTGGCACCCACCCCGTAGCAGGCACAGACGATCGGGCCCGGATCGGGTCGATCGGCGCCCGGCCGTCCGACCAGGATATCGGCCCGCCGGGCCGGTTTGATCGTCTCGGTCAGCAGCGACACCGCCCATTGCCGCGACACCAGCACTGGGTCGGGCGACAGGTAGAGCGCAAAGATCAGCTTGCCGCCCTCGAACAGCGCGAGGCTCTGCCTTCCGCTCGCCTTGTCGGCGATGCTGAGCAGCTCGACCTTCTCTCCCACCCCGAACGCCGACCGGGCCCAGCCGACCCAATCCTCGGGCTCGGTGATGAAGGCCAGCTCCGCCCGCCAGCCGCCCGTCGTTTCGGCGATCGCCCAGTAGTCGGTGCCGGCGAATTGCGGCCGCGCCCGGCTGACCGCGAAGCCGTAGCGCCGCGCCAGCGCCGGCCCTGCCACCACCATCGCCGATTTGAGCGCCGGCTGCCCCGATTGCGGGTCGGTCTGCCCGCCCACCAGCGCATCGATGCGGCCCTGTGCCGAGAACCGGTCGGTCCAGTGCATCGGCACGAACACCGAGCCCTTTTGCTGCCGCTCGGTCACCAGCGCCCGCACCAGGACGCTCCCATGCCGGTTCTCGAGCCGCACCAGGCTGGCGTGCCGGATGCTCTTTTCGATCGCATCGTCGGGGTGCAGCTCGGCGAACGGCTCGGCCATATGCGCCGAGAGCCGCGCCGCTTTGCCGGTGCGCGTCATGGTGTGCCAGTGGTCGCGCACCCGGCCGGTATTGAGCACCAGCATGCCGGGCGGCGGCGTCAGCGGCGGCGGCGGCGCCACCGCGACGAAACGGGCGCGGCTGTCAGGCGTGAAGAACCGCCCATCGGTGAACATCCGCGCCGTGCTGCGCACCGCCCGCACCGGCCACTGCACCGGCTGCAGCCCGTCATATTCGGCATGCATCAGTCCGCTCAGGTCGAAGTCGCGATTGCCCTCGTTCTCGAACCCCGACAGCGCCGCGTGTTCGGCGAAGATATCGGCCGGCCGCTCGTAGGCGAAGGCCGCCGTATGTCCCATCCGGCGCGCCACCTGGGTGACGATCCACCAGTCGGGTTTGGCTTCCCCTGGCGCAGCGAGGAACGGCCGCTGCCGCGAAATCCGCCGCTCGGAATTGGTCACCGTGCCGTTCTTTTCGCCCCAGCCCGCCGCCGGCAGCCGCACATGGGCTTCCACCGCCGTATCGGTCGCGGCGTTCATGTCCGACACCACGACGAACTGGCAGGCGCGGATCGCCGCCCGCACCTTGTCGGCCTCGGGCATCGAATCCACCGGGTTGGTCGCCATGATCCACAGCGCCTTCACCTTGCCCTGGGCGATCGCCTCGAACAGCTCGACCGCCTTCAGCCCCGGCTTCTGCGCCACCCGCTCCGAGCGCCAGAACCGCCTCAGCCGGTCGATATTGGCGGGTTCGAAGTCCATATGCGCCGCGAGCATGTTGGCGAGCCCGCCGACCTCGCGTCCGCCCATCGCATTGGGCTGCCCGGTCACCGAGAACGGCCCCATCCCGGGCATACCGATCCGGCCGGTGGCGAGATGCACATTGACGATCGCGTTGACCTTGTCGGTGCCGGTCGCCGACTGGTTCACCCCCTGCGAATAGACCGTCACCGTCCGCGTCGTCTCGGCGAACCAATCGTAGAACACCGCGATGTCGCGCACGCTGAGCCCGGTCGCCTCCGCCACCCGCTCGAGGTTCCAGCTGCGCGCCACGTCGAGCGCCGCGCCGAACCCGTTGGTGCTCTCGGCAATGAACTCGGCATCGACGGCGTTCCGCTCGGCCAGCGATTTCAGCAGCCCGACGAACAAAGCCGTGTCGCCATCCGGCTTGATCGCCAGATGCAGGTCGGCCTGGTCGGCGGTCGTGGTCCGCCGCGGGTCGATCAACACGATCCGCATCCCCGGCCGTTCGGCCTTGGCCTTGATGATCCGCTGGTACAGCACCGGGTGGCACCAGCTGAGGTTGGAGCCAACGAGGATGATCAGGTCGGCGAGCTCGAGATCCTCATAATTCCCCGGCACGGTGTCCGAGCCGAAGGCCCGCTTGTGACCGGCCACCGACGAGGCCATGCAGAGCCGTGAGTTGGTGTCGATATTGCCCGAGCCGATGAAGCCCTTCATCAGCTTGTTGGCGACGTAATAGTCCTCGGTCAGCAGTTGCCCCGAGCCGTAGATGGCGACCGAGTCCGGTCCATGCTCGGCAATCGTCTCGGCGAAGGTCTTCGCTACGAGGTCCAGCGCCCTTTCCCAGCTCGCCCGTTCGCCGCCGATCTCCGGGTAGAGCAGCCGTCCATCCAGCGACAGCGTCTCGCCCAGCGCCGAGCCCTTCGAGCACAGCCGGCCGAAATTGGCCGGATGCTCGGGGTCGCCGGCGATGATCACCGAGCCATCCGGCTGCGGCGTCGCCAGCACCCCGCAACCGACGCCGCAATAGGGGCAGGTGGTGCGGATGGTTGAGGAGGATTTTGACATCGTGGCTTCCCTGCCCCTCATCCGTCTCGGCCTGCGGCCGATCCACCTTCTCCCTCAAGGGGAGAAGGGCATCCCGACTGAGATGTCGAAGCGGTCGTCCTTCTCCCCTTGAGGGAGAAGGTGCCCGAAGGGCGGATGAGGGGCAGGTTAGCCACGATGCCAGCCTACTCCGCCGCCATCAGCATGACTTCAGCCGCCATGAAGATGCGGCCATCGACCACGTTCACCGCAAAGGTCCTGACCTGCCCCTCGTCGGCGCCCTGCGCCTCGCCTGTCGCGAGATCGAACACCCAGTTGTGCAGCGGGCAGGTCACCGAGCCGCCATGGACGATGCCCTCGCTGAGCGGTCCGCCCTTGTGCGGGCAGCGGTTCTCGATGGCGTAGACCTGGTTCTCGGCAGTGCGGAACACCGCGATCTTGCCGGCTGGCGTGTTGACGCAACGCGCGCCGCGTAGCGGAACCTGCTCAAGGCGCCCGATCTCGATCCAGTCGTTCATTAGAGACATTTCCTGCTGTCCTTCCCCTCACCCTGACCCTCTCCCCAGAGGGGAGAGGGGACGCAAGACCACTGCCGGTGCCCCATCGCCCCCTCTCCCCGCCGGGGAGAGGGTCGGGGTGAGGGGCAGTACTCGATCGAACCAATCATCACCGGCTCACTCCGCTGCCTGCGGCACGCCGAATTCCGCCAGCGCAGCGAACTCGTGCGCGTCCTTGCCGTTGACCCGCTCTTCCCACGGATCGACCTGGGCGAATTTCTGGCTGAAGACGAACCGGTCGTAGTAGAAGCGGCGCTTTTCGAGGTCGCGGACGATCGAGGCCTGGATCGACTCCATCCCCACCCGCTTCAGCCACTTGTACATGCGCTCGAGATAGCGGCCCTGCTCGCGATAGAGCTGGGTCAGCGCCGCGATCACCTCGATCGCATCTTCCTCCGTGTCGACGTGGCAGAGCGGCTCGGTGCCCTTGATGTCGAGACCGGCGGCGCCGGCAAAGACGATGTCGTAGCCGGAGTCGACGCAGATCACGCCCACATCCTTGCAGGTCGCTTCGGCGCAGTTTCGCGGGCAGCCCGAGACCGCCATCTTCACCTTGGCCGGGGTCCAGCTGCCCCACATGAACTTTTCGAGCTTGATGCCGAGCCCGGTCGAATCCTGCGTGCCGAACCGGCACCAGTCCGAGCCGACGCAGGTCTTCACCGTCCTGAGACCCTTGGCATAAGCAGCGCCCGAAACCATGCCGGCGGCGTTGAGGTCGGCCCAGACGCCGGGCAGGTCTTCCTTCTTCACCCCGAGCAGGTCGATGCGCTGCCCGCCGGTGACCTTCACCGCCGGGATCCTGAACTTGTCGGCGACGTCGGCAATGGCGCGCAGCTCGTTCGGGCTGGTCATGCCGCCCCACATGCGCGGCACCACCGAATAGGTGCCGTCCTTCTGGATGTTGGCGTGCACGCGTTCGTTGATGAAGCGCGACTGCCCGTCATCCTCGTATTCGCCCGGCCAGGTGGCGATCATGTAGTAGTTCAATGCCGGCCGGCATTTGGCGCAGCCGCACGAGGTCTTCCACTCGAGCTCCTGCATCAGCTGCGGGATGGAGCGCAATTCCTTGGCGATGATCAGCCGGCGCACATCGTCATGGCCGAGATCGGTGCACTTGCACATCGGCTGCACCGCGGCGGGGTTGTAGCTGTCGCCCAGCGTCAAGAGCAGCAGCTTTTCGACGAGCCCGGTGCACGAGCCGCAGCTCGCCGAGGCCTTGGTATGGGCGCGGACATCGTCGAGCGACGTCAGGCCCTTGGCGGTGATAGTGCCGGTGATCTTCGACTTACATACGCCGTTGCAACCACAGATCTCTGCCTCATCCGGCAAGGCTGCAACGGCCGCCGTAGGGTCCAGCGGGGCACCACCCTGGTAGTTCTGGCCGAAGATCAGCGTGTCGCGCATTTCGCGCGTATCGACGTTGCGCTTCAGCATGTCGTAGAACCACGGCCCGTCGCCGGTGTCGCCGTAGAGCACCGTGCCGATGATCTTGTCGTCCTTGAGGATCAGCCGCTTGTAGACGCCGGCACTGGCATCGCGCAGCACGATCTCCTCGCGGTCGTCACCCTCGGCGAAATCGCCCGCCGAATAGAGGTTGACGCCGGTGACCTTGAGCCGGGTCGCCGTGGCGACCGGGGTGAACGTCGCCTTCTCGTCGCCGCAGAGCTGCGCCGCGAGCACATTGGCCATGTCGTAGAGCGGCGCCACCAGCCCGAAGGTCGCCCCGCTCACTTCGACGCATTCGCCCAGCGCGTAGATCGAGGGGTCCGAGGTGCGCATCTGCGCATCGACCACGATGCCGCGATTGGCGGCAAGCTCGGCGGTCTTGGCCAGCGTGACGTTCGGCCGGATACCGACCGCCATCACCACCAGGTCCGCCGGGATCACCGAGCCATCGGCGAACTCGACGCCGGTGACCCGCTTGTCGCCGAGGATCTGCTTGGTATTGGCCGAAGTCATCACCTTGATGCCCCGCGCCTTCATCGATTCCCCGAGCAGGTAACCGGCCGCCGGATCGAGCTGGCGCTCCATCAGCGTCGGCATGACGTGCACCACGGTGACGTCCATGCCCTGCTCGTTGAGCCCGGCTGCCGCCTCGAGGCCCAGCAGGCCACCGCCGATCACCACCGCCCTGCCCTTGGCTTTGGCGGCCAGCATCATGACGTTCACGTCGTCGAGGTCGCGATAGGTGACCACACCCGCAAGGTTCACCCCGGGCACCGGGATGATGAACGGCACGGAACCCGTGGCGATCACCAGCTTGTCGTAGCTCTCGGTGATGCCGTTGACCGAGGTCACCGTCTTGTTCACCCGGTCGATGGTCTCGACCTTGCAGCCCTTGTAGAGGGTGATGCCGTGCTTGATGTACCAGGCGTCGCCGTGGATGACGATGTCGTCAAAACTCTTCTCGCCCGACAGCACGGGGCTGAGCATGATGCGGTCGTAATTGACCCGCGGCTCGGCGTTGAAGATCACCACCTCGTAGCGGTCAGGGTCGGTCTCGAACAGCTTCTCCAGCGCCCGTCCGGGCGCCATGCCGTTGCCGATGATGACGAGTTTCTCTTTCACTGAACCGTCTCCAGTTGAAGGTGGGGAGCCGGCTGCGCGCGGCTCATGCGGCGCACGGCGATGTGCATGAGGGCGAGGGACACGACGACGAGCACGAACAGCGCCATGAAGCAGCTGCTCCACAGCCCTGTCGCGTCGTTGAGCCAGCCGAACAGCAGCGGCAGGATAAAGCCGCCGAGCCCGCCGATCATGCCGACGAGACCGCCCACTGCCCCGACATTTTCGGGGTAATAGGCCGGGATGTGCTTGTAGACCGCCGCTTTGCCGAGGCTCATGAAGAAGCCGAGGACGAACACCAGCCCGATAAAGGCCCAGGGGCTGATGCCGAAATTGACGGTGAAGCTGCCACTGATGCCGTGCACCACCATGTCGCTGGGCGGCAGGGCGAGGATGAAGGTCGCCACGGCAGAGACGCCGAAGGTCCAGTACATCACCGTGCGCGCCCCGATCTTGTCGGAGAGCGAGCCGCCATAGGCGCGGAACAGGCTGGCCGGGATCGAGTAGGCGGCGGCCACCATGCCGGCGGTCTTGATGTCGAAGCCGTAGACCCCGATCAGGTAGCGCGGCAGCCACAGCGTCAGGGCTACGAACGCCCCGAAGGCGAAGAAGTAGTAGAGCCCGAAGCGCCAGACCCGGATATCCCTCAGCGGCGCGAACTCGGCGGCAAGGCTGCGCTGCGGCGCGCCCTCCTGGCGGCGCTTGATCAGCACAGGATCGTCCTCGGTGGTGAACCAGAACACCACCGCCATCACCGCGAGCACCGCGGCCCAGCTGAGCGCCACCGCCTGCCAGCCGAACGCCACCATGACGAACGGCGCGACGAACTTGGTCACCGACGCCCCGACATTGCCGGCGCCGAAGATCCCGAGCGCCGTGCCCTGCTGCTTCTGCGGGTAGAACCGCGACACATAGGCGACGCCAACCGCGAACGAACCACCCGCAAGCCCGACGCCGAGCGCCGCGATAAGGAACTGCTCGTAGGTCTGCGCGAAGACGAGGAGCGACGTGGCAACCGCCGCCGCCAGCATGGTCATGGTGTAGACCAGCCGCCCGCCATAGCGGTCTGTCCAGATGCCGAGCGCGATGCGCACCAAGGAGCCGGTCAGCACCGGGGTGCCGATCAAAAGCCCGAACTGCGTCTCGGTCAGGCCGAGCTGATCCTTCAGCGCCACCCCGATGATCGAAAAGATCGTCCAGACGGCAAAGCAGACGGTGAAGGCGATGGTCGACAGCGTCAGCGCACGGCGCTGCGAGGCGATTTGAGCATCAGGGGCGCTCATGAATTCTCTCCGCTGGGATGAGAGCCAAAACAAAAAACTCCTGGGAGGCGCAGTCCGTCGTGGACCGTGCTTCTGAGGGCGACTTTGCCTGTTGGGGGTGCGCCCACCGTTGGACGCCGGATGAGAAGCGCGGAAACCGCGTCTCATGAGAACAGTAATGCACGTAGCGTGCCAAACTGGGGTTGCGGCGAAAACGCTAGGTTTGGCAGTTAGTTAGGCAGGTGCAGCGAAAATGATCCGGCAGCAGCGCTGACTAATTTGAGTCCAGAGTGGGCGATTGGATGCACACAATTTGACCACTGATAGTGCATGGTGAAAATTTGGGCACCTGTCACTGGCCTCTCCATGATCCTCCCCCGCGTGGCGGGGGAGGATCATGGAGAGGCCAGTGACAGG
>NZ_LAJE02000249.1 GCF_000970465.2 Devosia insulae DS-56 | reverse complement strand
GGGGACAGGGGTGGGGGTCAGCCCGCGCCGGCGGTCCGATCAGCACCAACATCACGCCGCCTCAGCCACGCTGCCCAACAACCGGTCGAGATCGAGCACGGTGACGAAGCTGCCGTTGCGGCGGCCGATGCCGGCGACGGCGGGGCCGCGCCAGTTGCCCGAGATGGCCGGAGGCGGTTCGAGTTCCCCGGCGTCGAGCACGGTGACTTCGAACACCCGGTCGGTGCGGAGGCCAACGGTCATCGGGCCGGTGCTGCCGCTGACGTTGAGCACCACGATGCGGGTATTCTCGGTGTCGTCGGCCTCGGGCAGCCCGAGGGTCAGGCGCAGGTCGAGCACCGGGATGCCCTCGCCCCGCACGTCGGTCATCCCGAGCAGGTTGGCGGGCGCCTGCGGCAGGCGCGCCACCGGGCGCATGTCGAGGATCTCCTGGACCTTGTCCACCGGGGCGGCGAACAGTTCGCCGTTGACCCCGAGCGTCACGTACTGGGCTTTCTCGGCCATTGCAGGCTCTCCTCAGGCTGCGCCGCGGCGGGTGAACTCGCTGTCGAGTTCGTCGCCGGCATCGTCGATATCGAGATCGAAGCCACCACTGCCGGTCAGCCCGCCGGCCGAACGGGCCCGCGGCTTCAGATGCGGAGCCTTGGCCATCAGCTCGCTGCGGATGGCGACACTGCGCTTCGCCGCCGGCTTCTTCGGCGCTTCGGTGGCGACCTCGCGGCTCGCCTCGATGCGGAAGTAGCTGATGGCGTTCTGCAACTGCTCGGCCTGGCTCGCCAGCTCCTCGGAAGTGGCCGACATTTCTTCGGCCGCCGAGGTGTTCTGCTGGGTCACCTTGTCGAGCTGCTGGATGGCGGTGTTGATCTGGCTGGCGCCGGCATTCTGCTCGCGGGCCCCGGCGGTGATTTCCTCGACCAGCTCGGCAGTGCGCTGGATGTCGGGCACCAGGCGGGTCAGCATCTCGCCGGCCGACTGCGCAGTTTTGACCGTGGTGTCGGAGAGGGTCGAGATCTCGGCGGCGGCAGCCTGGCTGCGTTCGGCAAGTTTCCGCACCTCGGAGGCCACCACCGCAAAGCCACGTCCGTGTTCACCGGCGCGAGCCGCTTCCACCGCGGCGTTGAGGGCCAGGAGGTCCGTCTGGCGGGCAATTTCCTGCACCACCATGATCTTCTGCGCGATGGTCTGCATGGCGCTGACGGCATCGTTGACCGCCGCCCCCGAGGCGATGGCGTCGGCAGCCGACTGGCGGGCGATCTTTTCGGTCTGCAGCGCGTTGTCGGCGGACTGCTTGATGGTCGCCGCCATCTCTTCCATGGAGGCGGATGCCTCTTCGGTGGAGGAGGCCTGCTCGGTGGCGCCCTGGCTCAGCTGCTCGGCCGTGGCGGAGAGCTCCTGGCTGCCGGCCGAGACATTGTTCGCCGACGAAATGGCTTCGGCGATGACGTCGCGGAGCTTTTCGACCATGCGCTGCAAGGCGAGGCCGAGCGTGTCGCGGTCGGACAGCGGCTTGGGCTCGACGGTCAGGTCGCCATCGGCGATGCGGTCGGCAATGCCGGCGGTGGCGCGGAGGTTAGCGGTCATGACGTTGACGGTGGCAACGAGATCCTTGATCTCGTCATTGGATTTGATCTCGATGTTCTGATCGAGATCGCCAATGGCGACGGCGCTGACCACATGGCTGATCTTGCCGAGGCCGCGGCTGATGCCGGCGATGATGAAGGCAGCGGCACTGACGGCGATGATGGTGGAGCCGACCAGCAGGGCGGTCAGCAGCAGCGAGGACGAGCCGTAGAGAGCTTCGGCATTGGCGATGGCTTCGTCGAGCTGGGTGTTGTTGAGCGCGACGATCTCGTCGAGCTGGGCCACCGAAGCAGCACGGACTTCGGCGGCCTTACCAGAGGCGAGCGCGAAAGCTTCGGCATCGAGGTTGAGGGTGGAGAGGCGGCGCACTTCGGCGTGCTGGACGAGGTAGGCGTCGTAATCGGCGCCGAACTTGTCGACCAACGGCTTGCCGGCCTCGCTGGAGAGCTCGCGCAGCGTTGCGGTATCGGCGTGGACAGCGTCGATCTCGGCATCCATCTGGGTGACCAGCGCCGTGATGGCGCCGGGGTCCTGGGTGAGGATCAGGTTCTTTTCGTCGCGCGCCACCTTGAGGGTCGCAACCTCGAGATCGGCCGCGAGCTGGATGCGCTTGACGTTGCCTTCCATGGCGGCGCTGAACGAGGTGTTGAGCGCGCCGAGGTTCAGCAGCGCGACGGCCATGCTGATGGCGCTGAGCACGATGACCGTGGCAAAAGCCGCGATCAGCTTGGTCTTGATGGTCAATCTCATTTGGCGTGGCCCCCTAGCCCACGGACCGCTTTCTGCGGTCCTCTGCCCAAAACGTGCAGTCAGTAAAGTCGGCTTCTGCGATGGGCCGGGGCGAGTGGGCGCCCCGGCAGTCGTTGGTCGGCGCCCGAGATGCTTCAGGCGGCGCCGCGGCGGGTGAACTCGCTGTCGAGCTCGTCGCCCATGTCGTCGAGCTCGAGGTCGAAGCCGCCGCCGGTGGCGCGGGCCGGAGCTTTCTTGCGCGTCAGGTGCGGCGCCTTGCTCAGGATCTCCTCCTGCAGCTGGGCGGTGCGACGGGCGCGCTGCGGGGCGCGGTCGTTGGCCGCATCGACGCGGGCCAGCTGGCCCTGGTCGATGCGGAAGTAGCTGATGGCGCTCTGCAACTGCTCGGCCTGGCTGGCCAGTTCCTCGGAGGTGGCCGACATTTCCTCGGCCGCCGAGGTATTCTGCTGGGTCACCTTGTCGAGCTGCTGGATGGCGGTGTTGATCTGCGCCGCACCGGCATTCTGCTCACGCGAGCCGGCGGAGATTTCTTCCACCAGTTCGGCCGTGCGGCGGATATCGGGCACCAGCTTACTCAACATGTCGCCGGCCGAGCGCGCCGCCTTCACCGTGTCGACCGAGAGAGTGGAAATCTCGGCGGCGGCAGCCTGGCTGCGCTCGGCGAGTTTCCGCACCTCGGAGGCGACCACAGCGAAGCCACGGCCGTGTTCACCGGCGCGGGCCGCTTCCACCGCGGCGTTCAGCGCCAGCAGGTCGGTCTGGCGGGCGATTTCCTGCACCACCATGATCTTTTCGGCGATGGTCTGCATGGCGTTGACGGCGTTGCCCACGGCTTCGCCGGAGGCATTGGCGTCGGCGGCCGATTGACGGGCGATCTTTTCGGTCTGGCTGGCATTGTCGGCCGACTGCTTGATGGTCGAGGCCATCTCTTCCATCGAGGCCGAGGCTTCTTCGGTCGAGGAGGCCTGCTCGGTGGCGCCCTGGCTCAGCTGCTCGGCGGTGGCCGAGAGTTCCTGGCTGCCGGAGGCGACGTTGCGGGCGGCGGCGGTGACTTCGCTGACCACTTCGCGGAGTTTCCGCGTCATGGTGTTCAGCGCATCGATCACATCCTTGATCTCGTCGTTCGACTTGACCTTGGCCTCGGCGCTGAGATCGCCGCCGGCGACGGCATTGGCGAGGCCGAGGGCAGCGCCGAGCGACTTCGAGATCGACAGGATGATCCAGAGGGCGGCGGCGATGGCAACAACGGCGGAACCGACAAGCAGCGCAATGAGCAGGGTCATGGCGTCGCTGTACAGTTGCTTGGCCTCGTCGTCGGCGGCGTTCAGCACCTGCTTGTTGCGCTCGATCATGGCGGTGATCGTCGCGTTGGCGACGCGGCGCAGTTCAGCCGCCTCATTGGCGGCCAGCAGGGCGTTGTAGTCACCGCGCTGGATCGAGACGTCCACCGCCTTGTCCATGGCCACGACCAACCCGTCATAGGCCTCGTGCGCCGCCTTCAGCAGGCCCGCCTCGGTGGCGGGCACGGTCCGCTCGAGCGAGGGGAATAACTGGGCGAGGCTTTCGATGCCGGCCTTGTAGTCGGCATACCACTCGTCCTGCTTGGCCGGCAGCGAGGAGGCGAGCAAGACGTTGCGCTGCTGGCGGAACGCATCGGTGATGGTCATGAAGGCTTCCGACGCCGCCTTGAAGGCGGGAAAGGCCGAGAGGTCGCCGGCGCTGACGCGGTTGGAAAGCGCGGTCACGAGCGCCGTCATCGCCTGCTCGAGCGTGCCGAGCGCCCCGCTGCCATCGGTGCTGGTGATCGACAGCGCCTCGGTATCGGTGTTGAGCCCGGCGAGTTGCATGACCTTCTGCGCCTGGGCCTGATAGGCATCGGTCTGCGCGGCGAACTCGTCGAGGCTGTCACGGATCTGCGGGTCCTCGACCTTCTCGTTGAGCTCGGCGACATATTTGTCGATCTCGGCCCCCTCGTCCTCGATCTTGCCGACATAGTCGGCAATCTCGGTGGCATCGTCGCTGATGATCATGGCGCGCAGGCGCGAACCGATCGACTCGAGATGGGTCTGCACTTCCATCATCGCCATGGTGTTGGCGGCGCGGACATTGACGATGGTGTCGAGCGACTGGTTCAGCTTGTCGAGATTCTGCAAGGCGATCAGCATGCTGACGCCCGACATGACGATGACGGCGCCGAACACCGCCGCCAGCTTTGCCTTGATAGTTAGCCTCACGATGCGGCCCTTTCTTCTGATGCGTTAGGCGAGCCGCTTCTGCGGCCCTCTAATTCAAAGATGCGGTGGATATCGGGGATGATGATGAAATCGCCCCGGCGCTTGCCGATGCCGCGCACGTAGTCGGGCCGCCAGCGCATGCCGACGCGGGGCGCCTCCTCGATGGCGGCAGGCTCGATGTCGGTGACGTCGTAGACCTTGTCGGCAAGGATACCGACGACGCTCGGTTCGCCCTCGATCTCGGTTTCGATGACGACGATGCGGGTGTCCTGGTCAGGCTCGGCGCCCTGCATGCCGAACGCCACCTTGAGATCGGTGAGCGGCACGACGCGGCCGCGCACGTTGATCAGTCCGGCGGCGAAGGGCGAGGCGTTGGGGACCTCGGTGACCGGCACCAGATCGAGGATTTCTCGCACGCTCTGCGCCTCGATGGCGAACAGCTCGTCGTCGAGCCTCAGGGTCAGGGCACGCATCGGTTCGGTGAAGGCGGTCATGCCGCGGCCCTTCCCTCGGTGTTGCGATATTTCTCCTCATGCGCCTGGCCATAGGAGACCAGTCGCGAGGTATCGAGGATCAGCGCCACGGTGCCATCGCCGAGGATAGTGGCGCCCGAGAAGGTCTCGAGGTCGGTGTGGAGCTTCGAAAGCTGCTTGATGACGGTCTGGTTGTTGCCAATGATCTGGTCGACCACCAGGCCGGCCCGGCCTTCGCCCGACGAGATGATCACCACCTTCTGGTGGGTATCGGCCTCGCCCGGGGTGTTGAACAGGTCGCGCAGCCGCAGGAACGGCACCAGGCTGCCGCGGATATCGAGGAAATTGCGGCCGCGCGAGTGGGTCGCGACGTCGGCCGGCAGCTCGACACACTCCTCGACCGCCGAGAGCGGGATCGAGTAGCGGCCATTGCCGACGCGAACCAACATGCCCTCGATAATGGCGAGGGTGAGCGGCAGGCGCAGCGTCGCCGTGGTGCCTTCGCCGGGCTTGGTGGAAAGCTCGATCTTGCCGCGCAGGCCATCGATGGTGCGTTTGACCACATCCATGCCGACGCCGCGGCCGCTGAGCGAAGTCACTTCCTTCGCCGTCGAGAAGCCGGGAGCGAAGATCAGCTGGAACAGGTCGTGGTCGGCGATACGCGAGTCCGGCGTCAGCAGCCCCTGCTCTTCCGCCTTCTGCCGGATGCGGGCGGCGTTGAGGCCGGCGCCATCGTCGGTGACCGAGATCGCCACCTCGGCGCCGGCATAGACGGCGGAGAGGCGGACGGTGCCCCTCACCGGCTTGCCCGCTTTGATGCGCTGCTCGGCGGTTTCGAGACCGTGGTCGACCGAGTTGCGGATCAGGTGGACCAGCGGGTCGGCCAGCCGCTCGATCATGGTCTTGTCGAGTTCGGTGTCCTCACCCGTGGTGATGAACTCGATTTCCTTATCGAGATCGCGGCTCAGGTCGTGCACCAGCCGGCGGAAGCGCGAGAACAGCGAGCCGATCGGCACCATGCGGATGCCCATCGTGGTGTCGCGCAGGCCTGAACTCAGCCGCTCCAACTCTTCGGCGATGGTCTTCAGATTGCCGTCCGAACTCTGCGCCGCCATCTGCGACAGCCGGGCCTGGGCAATGACCAGCTCGCCGACCCGATCCATCAGCTCGTCGAGCCGCTCGGCCGGCACCCGCAGCGACGTCGAGGCGCGCTCGGCGGTTTCGGTCTTTTGTTCGCGCAGTTCGCGCTGGGCGCGGACCGGGGCTGCTTCGGCGATGGGTTCATCGACCTCGAGCACCGGATCGTCCTCGGCGAGGATGTCGAGCACCGGCGAGGAAACGGACACCGGTGCGGCGGTCGCGGCGAGCGGTTCGATTGACAGCTCCATCCCGTCCTTCAAAAACAGGAAGACGTCGTCGAGCGCCGCGGTCGGGTCGGGGTGGGTGAGATCGACCTGCCAGCCGAGGTGGCAGGCCTCGGGATCGAGCACATCGAGGTTGGGGACGCTGTCGATAAGCGCCGTGACCTCGCAGGGACCGAGATCGGCGATCTCGCCGAGCAGCAGCAGCGGGTTGGTGCCGTGGACCAGCGCGTCCTCGGGCAGCTTGAAGCGGATGCGCCAGCGGCCGGTCGCCTCGGGCGCAACATTGGCGGCGACAGTGGCGCTCTGCGCCATCGGGGCGGCGGGGAAGCGGTCGGGTTCGACGATGTCACGCAGCGCGGCGAGGATGGCGTCGCCGGCATCGGTCGCCGCGTCGGGCGTTTCGATCAGGTGATGCACATGGTCCTTGGCGTCGAGCGCCACGGCGACCAACTCGGGGGTGATCGGCGACAGGCCCTTGCGCACCTTGTCGAAGGCGGTCTCGAACTCATGCACGAACGCCGCCACATCGGTGAAGCCGAACATGGCGCCGGAGCCCTTGATGGTGTGCAGCGCCCGGAACACGGAATTGACCAGGTCGGCATCGCCAGGATCTTGCTCGAGATCGAGCAGGCCCTGCTCGAGCTGTTCGAGCAGCTCACGGGCCTCTTGCCGGAAGGTATCGGTGGGATCGGAGCTCATGCGCCAGTCACCTTCCTGATCACGGCCAAGAGCTGGTCCTGCTTGAACGGCTTGACGATCCAGCCGGTGGCGCCGGCCTCACGGGCCTGGCGCTTCAGCTCCTCGTCGGACTCGGTGGTCAAGAGGATCACCGGGATGCCCTTGCCGGCCGGGTGCTGACGGAACTTCTTCAGGAACTCCAACCCGTTCATGACAGGCATGTTGAGGTCGGTGACCACGGCGTGGACCGTCTCGGTGGTGGCCTTGTTGTAGCCTTCGAGCCCGTTGCCGGCCTCGAGCACGGTCAAACCGGCGCTCTTCAGCGTCATGGCGACCATCTGCCGGATGGAGGCGGAATCATCGATGGTGAGGATGGTCTTGCTCATGCCGCCTCGCGCGTCAGGGTCCAGGAGGAAAGGGTAGCGACCAGTGGCCGGCCGTCCCCGGTGAAGAAGCCGGCGCGCAGCAGGGCGCGACCCATCGGGGTCGCAGCATCGACAGCAAGGCTGAGGGTGCGATCGTCGGCGGCCGCGCTTTTGGTGGCCGAGACCAGCAGCTGCAGCGTACCGGCATCGACGCTCTCGACCGCGGTGGTGTCGAGATCGATGGCCCGATGCTCAGCCAAAGCTTGCAACAGGCGAGAATGGAGTTCGGAAATATTGCGTAAGGAAAGGTCGCCGCTCAGATGGAGCGGGTGCGCTGATGGTCGCGACATGGGTTCGTTCTGGCCCCGGGCAAGTATGCTTCTGCGATACGTAACGTCTTGTTTTCAGAGGCAAAACGGCAGCCTCGGCGAAACGACAATCCTGTCGCCCCGGCCCCAAAACAGTCCCCGCGTCCACGGAATTGCTGTTTGCCCCTGATGACCACGATGATCAGCGCTATGTGTTAAGTCTCAATTACCGCTAAGCAGTATTTGGTAGAATTCTGGTGATTAAGTAATCGCAAGTATTACGTGCGACGTATTGAGTCAGCGGACGTCACGCCCATGACTCATAGGAATCGTCATGCGACTCTGAGCGAGTCGTCGAATGCTTGCCGGGAGTCATCGGCGGCGGGCGTCGAAAGCCGAATACTGCCGATACTCCGATGCCATCGGCGGCCGACAGAAGTCGGCGCGACAACGTGTCTGATATCGTCCGCGACGAGCGGCAATCGGCAGACAGCGATGACTTGTGAGGGAGAGGATGCCGGTTTCAGCCGGCGAGGCGGGCATCCTCGGGGACGGCCGACAACAGCGCGAGGATTTCCGGCCAGCGGGCCTCGAACGCGGCGACACAGGCGGGGTCGAAATGCGTGCCGGCGAGCGACAGGATCTCGCGTCGGGCCTCTTCGATCGGCCAGGCCCGCTTATATGGCCGCTCGGAACAGAGGGCGTCGAACACATCGGCGATGGCGACGACGCGCGCTTCGATCGGAATATCGGTGCCGGAGAGACGGTCGGGATAGCCGGTGCCATCCCAGCGCTCGTGGTGGCTCTGGGCGATCAGCTCGGCGGTGCGGATGACCTCGGACGAACCGTGCTCGAGGATGCGCGCGCCGATCGAAACATGGGTGCGCATGATGCGCAGTTCATCGGGCGTGAGCTTACCGGGCTTACTGAGGATGGCATCGGCGATGCCGATCTTGCCGATGTCGTGCAACGGCGCCGCGAGGTAGATCATGCGGCAGCGCTCGGGGCTGAGCCCGATGGCGGCAGCGATCATCGAGGAGACCTGGGCGACGCGCGACACGTGCTCGCCGGTGTCACCATCGCGGTACTCGATGGCCCGGGCGAGCCGCCAGATGATCTCTTCCTCGCGCTCGACCAGGTGACGGGTGGCGCTTTCGACCTCGCGGGCGAGCCAGGCGGCGCGGTCGGCGAGCTCGCTCTGCGACCGGCGCAAGGCGAGGAGATTGCGGACGCGGGCCTGCAGCTCGGTGGAATCGAACGGCTTGTTGACGAAGTCGGTGGCGCCGGCGGCGATGGCGCGGACCCGCAAGGCCGGAGCGTTGTCGGAGGTGACCATGACGATCGGCACCAGCCGGTAAGCCTCGTCGGCGCGCAGGCGCCGGGTCAACTCGACGCCATCCATCTCGGGCATGACGTGATCGACGAGCACGAGGTCGAACTGCGTGGTGGCGGCGAGCGCCAACGCCTTGCTTGGCAGCAGCGAGGCGGCGATCTCGACATCTTCGAGTGCGCCGATCACATGGCCGATGAAGGCCAGGCTCGAACGCGAGTCATCGACGATAAGCACACGCACCGGCTGAGCCCCAAAGCGGCGGTTGGACCACAGCACCTAAGCGGGTCCGAGTTAACAATATCAAAAACTGCGTAGCTGCCTGGCGGCGATGTTACGCGTGGTTACTGATTTGTATTTGCTCGACAAAGCTTAGGCGACACACCTTGAAAATTGACCGGCCGGTCAAAGCTTAACTTCGGCCATCGGTGAGCTTGCCTCCAGAAGCGCCGCAAGCTCGGTGTCATCCCCGCGAAAGCGCACTACTGTCCGGGATTTTTGGGTGATGGTGGATTGAGGCTGAGTTCCATCTGTCCTTGCATTGAGTTTGGTCGTCGTCGTGGTGGCTGGAAGGCGTTTAGGACGTTGATCCTGAGCAGGGTACGGA
>NZ_LAJE02000248.1 GCF_000970465.2 Devosia insulae DS-56 | reverse complement strand
TGTTTCAGCCAGAACACGGCAGAGTGGAGTTCTGCGTGTCGCGTGGGCTCGGAGATGTGTATACGGGACAGCTCATGGAGCTTCCGCGCCGTTTCCAGCACATATTCCGGGTTGGCGCCGGACTCGCCCACTCCGGCGCGCACGATCCGCACCTGCTCGGCAATGGCGAGCTTACCGGCATATTGCAGGTGCCTCGTGTCGGCGAGAAAGGCCAGCGACGGCACCCGGTCGCCATCGGCAAGTTCGATCTGTCGCGTCGCTTCGCGGTAGACGCCGCGATCCATCTCGCGCTCGCTCAGATACGCATGCACCTCGCCCCACGCCGCATCGGCCACTTCGAACGCCATGCCGCGGCACGAGCCGCCCGGCATCAGTCCGAACACCAGCCCCGGCTGCGCCTCGGTACCGCGATGCCGATAGGAATAGACGCAGAGCCGGCGATGCACGCCGCGCAGCAGCGCCGGCATCTGCCGGATGAAGGCAAAGCCCGGCCGCCAGATCAGCGAACCGTAGCCGAACACCCAATGCGTTGAATTCTGCTGCACGAAACGTCCACTCGCCTTGCCGCGGTCACGTTCCTACCGATACGGTCCGCGCCGCGCAATCGATGCGCTGGAATGGGAGACCTGACGTTGCGGAAGTTCATGTGGCTCGCCATCGCGGTGGTCGTCGTGGTCGGGCTGTGGACCGCCGGCTGGCTCTGGGCCGCCGGCGAGGCGACGCGGCAGGTCAAGCTCCTGGCCGAAGCTGATGGCGAAACCGCGCCGAAGCTCACCTGCGGCACCTTCGACGTCTCCGGCTTCCCGTTCCGCTTCGACCTCGAATGCCTCGACGCCACGCTCGTCGATCAGGACCTCACGGCCAGCTTCGCCGGCCTCAAGGGTTCGGTACTGGTCTACGCCCCATCGCACCTGATCTTTTCGGCCAAGGCACCGTTCAGCCTTGCCGACGCCTTCTCGGGCAGCCAGCGGCGGCTCGATTTCGGCGCCATGGAAGGCAGCCTGCGGCTCACCTCGACCGACCTGGTCCGCGGCCTCAGCGGCGAAGGCTGGCGCATCGCCCGTTTCTCGCTGGTCGCCGACGACCTGGCGGTCACCGACGTCGTCGCCGGCGAGATCGTCGAGGCGCGTGCCAAGCATGTCGAAGCGCACCTGCTCGATGTCCCCGAACTGCACGATAAGGCGGCCGGCACCGCGGCGCTCCGCGGCTACCTCTCGACCACAGCGCTCGACCTGCCGGGGCTGCAGGTTATCGCGGCCGACACCAGTGCCGAAGTCGAACTCACCGCCGTGCCCGACGACCTTCGCGCCTTCGGCGAGCCCGATGCACTGCGCCGCTGGCAGGCCGCCGGTGGGGCGCTGAGCCTCACCAAACTGGCCGGCAGCCAGCCGCAGCCCGAAGAACGCTTTGAAATCACTGGCGCGCTGAAGCTCAACGGCGGCGGCTACCCGGAAGGCGAGATCAGCTACACCACCAAGGGTGTGCTCGATCGCTTCGCCCAGTTCCTGCCGGTGATGCAGCTCGCCATGCTGCGCGGCGCCCCCAATGCCGATGGCAGCTTCCGCAACAGCCTCACCATCACCGACGGCCAGGTGAAACTGCTCGCCGTGCCTTTTGCGCAGTTGCTGCCGCTGTTCTAGGGCGCGAAAGCTGGCCCCATGCACGGAGTCATTCCCGCGAAAGCGGGAACCTCTGTTTTCGATCGTGCGACAGACGCCGCAAACGGAGTTTCCCGCTTCCGCGGGAATGACCCGGTGTTGGTCAACCTATGCGGATCAGGCGTCCTCGCCGCCGCCATGCTCGCGCACCATCACCGGCGACACATCGGTCGGCGGGACCACGGCGGCTTCCGGCGTGCCGTGCGGGCGGCCGAAATCGGGCGCCGCGGTTTCCTGGCCGGCGGTGATGATCGAGCGGCGGATGGCGCGGGTGCGGGTGAACAGCGCCTGCATGCCCTCGCCATCGCCGACCCGCACCATGCGCTGCAGGCTCGACAGATCCTCGAGGAAGCGCCCGAGCATTTCCAGCACCGCCTCGCGGTTGGTGAGGAACACGTCGCGCCACATCACCGGGTCACTGGCAGCAATACGGGTGAAATCTCTGAATCCCGAGGCCGAGAACTTGATCACCTCTGATTGCGTTGCCGCTTCCAGATCGGCGACCGTGCCGACAATATTGTAGGCGATGAGGTGCGGCACATGACTGGTGATCGCCAGCACCAGGTCGTGGTGCGCGGCATCCATCACCTCGACGTTCGAACCGAGCGCGCCCCAGAACGACACCAGCCGGTCGACCGCCACCGCATCCACCTCAGGCTTCGGCGTCAGCACGCACCAGCGCCCGACGAACAGGTCGGGGAAGCCGGCCGACGGGCCGGAATGCTCGGTGCCGGCAATCGGGTGGCCGGGGATGAAATGCACGCCGGCAGGAACCATCGGCTCCAGCGCCTTCATCACCTGGCCCTTCACCGAACCGACATCGGAGAGGATGGCGCCGGGCGCCAGGTGTCCGCTGATCTGCTGCATCACCTCGGCATAGACCCCGACCGGAGTGCAGAGGATGACGAGATCGGCGCCTTCGACCGCCTCCGCGGCATCGAGCGTGTAGCTGTCGCCCAGCCCCAGCGCCCGTGCTTCTTCCAGCGTCGCCGACTTGCGGGTGGTGATGGCGATGGTTTTGGCGAGGCCCTTGAGCTTCACCGCCCGGGCGATGGACGAGCCGATCAGGCCGATGCCGATAAGCGTCAGTTTCTCGAACATCAGTTGCTTGCCCCCGGCGCCCCGAACGCCTTCAGAATTTCGACCACGGCGCGCATATGTTCCTCGAGCCCGATGGAGATGCGTAAGGCGTCGGGTATGCCATAGCCATGCATTTCGCGCACCAGGAGGCCTTTGTCGCGCAACGCGGCGAATGCTGCCTTCGCTGTCGCCACATCCTCGAACAGTGCCAGGACAAAATTGCCCTGGCTCGGCGGCACCCGGATGGCATTCGACTGCAGGGCCGCGGTGAGCCAGCTGCGCCAGCGCGCATTGTGATCTCTGAGCTTGGCCGTGAACGCCACGTCGCGCGCCGCCGCGGCCGCGGCCGCCTGCCCCGACAGCGACACGTTGAATGGCCCACGGATGCGGTTCACCGCATCGACGACATGGTCGGGCCCATACATCCAGCCCACCCGCTCGCCGGCAATGCCCATCTTCGAGAAGGTGCGCACCATCACCACATTGTCCGAGGCGTTCACCAGATCGATGCCTTCAGAGTAATCCTCGGCGGTGACATATTCCGCATAGGCGCTGTCGAGGACGAACAGGATGTCCGGCCGCAGCCCGCGCTGCAGCCGCTCGACCTCGGCGATCGGCAGGTAGGTGCCGGTCGGGTTGTTGGGGTTGGCGAGGAACAGTATCCGGGTGCGCGGCGTCACCGCGGCGAGCAGCGCGTCGACATCGGCCCGGTAATCCGTTTCGGGCACCATGATGATCTCGGCCGAGGCGCCGCGGGTGATGATCGGATAGACGTTGAAGCCATACTGGCTCATCACCGCCTCATCGCCCTCACCAAGATAGACCTGTGCCAACAGGTGGAGGATGTCGTCCGAGCCGAAGCCGCAGACGATCCGCTCCGGCGCCAACCCGTGCACTTCGCCCAGCGCCACGCGCAGCTCGCGCGACGATCCATCCGGGTAGATCTCGATCCGGCCAGCCGCTTCCCGCACCGCCTCGATCGCCCTGGGGCTGGCGCCCAGCGGCGACTCGTTGGCCGAGAGCTTCACCAGCTTGACGCCGGCGGGCGTGTCGGAACGGCCGGGGACATAGGGCGCGATCTTCAGGATGCCGGGCTGCGGGACGGGGCGTTTGGGCGTGTCGGTCATGTCTCGGGAAGCCGGGGCGAAAAATCGGCCGGACCATAGGGGATGGCGTCCACGCTTGCAAAGGAATCCCGGCCCAGGCAGCCCGGACATCTGCTACGATAGGGCTGCGGCGTACATGTCGAGACGGAGGAGGATCCGATGACGGCAATGAACATCGTGCATATGCGGGTGAAGCCCGGCCGCGAGGAGGAGTTCCTCGCCATCAACCGCGACTTCGAGAACTTGAACATGAAGGGTCTGCGCAACTTCTGGATCGTCAAGACCGGCGAGCGCAGCTTCATCGTCGTCGGCGAATGGACCGAGATGTCCGATCTGGTGCAGGCCCGGCCGCAGATGATCGCCAGTCTCGACCGCCAGCGCTCGCTGCTCGAGGATCTTGGCGGCGGTCGCGGCGTCACTGAGCCCTGGTCGGGTGAAGTGTCGCTGCACCTGAGGCCCGACGTCAGCGCCGAAAGCGCGATGTAACGCTACCGCTCTTTCGGTATCTGCATGGCCGCCTGAGGCGCCAGTGCCGGCACCTTGATCAGCCGCTCGGCTTTCTTCCGCCGCGGCACCGCCGGAAACAATTCCTTGCGGGCGAGCACGCAATGCACGCCCGCCAGGGTCGGCCCGAACATCCGGCCGGCCCGCTCGAAAAAGCGCGTCGATTTGAGCACCAGCGCATGCTGCGACGGCGGCACATAGAGAGCGTCGCGCCACTGCTCGGGCACGAAGCTGTGGTCGCGCAGCAACCGCTCCAATTGCCCGCGCGAGAACGGATGCCCATCGCCGAACGGCGTGGTGTCGATCGACGACCAGGTGCCGCGACGCTTCGGCACCACGACGATCAGCCGCGCATTGGGCGCCGAAACCCGCCACAGCTCGCGCATCAGCTCTTCGGTGTCGCTCACATGCTCGAAGGCGTGCACCGCGATGATCAGGTCGACGGCGGCATCGGTGAGCGGCAGTTCGAGCGGGTCGCAGAGCACGGTGTGCGACGGGCCCTCGCGCGGCCACGCCGAGGCGCCCTGCCGCGCCGGCATCACGGCGATCACCCGTTCGGCCTTCTCCAGCGTGAAGCGCATATAGGGGGTCGCGAACCCCAACCCCAGCACCCTGAGGCCGCGCACGTTGCCGGCAAAGCGCAGCACCTCCTCGCGCAGCAGGGCGCGGGCGATCTTTCCCAGGGGCGACTTGTAGAAGCCGATCAGCCGCTCGACATGCGAGGTCATGGCGTTGTCCGAAAACCTTCTCTAGTTTCTGTCATGCTTCGCTGCCGCATGCCACCCGAGCGGCGCGCCCGACCCGGAGACTCCCCCACGTGCCCCTGCTGATCGACGTTTTTCTCTGCCGTTCCGACAATTTCGGCTACCTGGTCCACGATGTCGCCAGCGGCCGTACTGCCGCGATCGACGCCCCGGATGCCAAGGCCATCAAGGAAGCACTGCAGCGCCGCGGCTGGAAGCTGACCGACCTGTTCATCACCCATCACCACACCGACCACGTCGAGGGCATTCCCGCCCTCAAGCGTGAATATGGGGTGCGCGTCGTCGGTCCCAAGGCCGAAGCGCAGAAGATCCTCGGGCTCGAGGTGCTGGTCTCGGCCAGCGACACCGTGTCGCTCGGCGACACCGACTTCATCGTCATCGAGACGCCGGGCCACACGCTCGGGCATATCGTCTATTACGATCCGTCCGGCCGGCACCTGTTCTCGGCCGATGCGCTGTTCTCGCTCGGCGTCGGCCGCATGTTCGAAGGCAAGCCCGGCCCGATGTGGAATGGCCTCGAAGAGTTGCGCGCCCTGCCCGACGATACGCTGGTCTATCCGGGCCATGAATACACCGCCTCGAATGCCGCCTTTGCGCTCAGCGTCGACCCGAAGAACCCGGCCCTCAACATCCGCGCCACCGAGGTCAAACGCATGGTCGAGGCCGGCAAGTACACTATCCCGGTGACGCTCGGGCTCGAAAAGGCCAGTAACCCGTTCCTCCGCGCCGATCAGCCGGTACTGGCCAAGGCCATGGGCCTTGCCGCCGACGCGGAACCCGCCAAGGTGTTTGCCGCTTTACGCAAGGCCAAGGACGAATTCAAAGGGTAGCTGATGCCCGACAAGCTGGCCTTCAAGCCGGTGACCCGATCAACGGCCAAGGATTTCGACGCGCTGTTTGGCAGCCCCGGCGGGCCAAAACCCTGCTAGTGCATGACCTGGCGCGCCACGCCTGAGGAGATCAAGGATAACCAGGGTCCGTCCCGGCGGAAACAGATCCTCGGCCGCATCGAGGATGGCGTGCCGGTGGGGCTGCTCGGCTATGCCGATGGCGAACCGGTCGCCTGGGTTTCGATCGCGCCGCGCGACACTTTTCGCAATCTTGGCGGACCGGATGAGCAGCCGGGCGAGAAGGTCTGGTCGCTCACCTGCATGTATGTCCGCCGCCGGTTGCGCGGCGAAGGCCTCGGCCGCCAGCTCATCACTGCCGCCATTGCCCATGCGCGGAAACGCAAGGCCGATATCCTCGAGGCCTACCCCGTCGCCCCCTCGTCCCCCAGCTACCGCTTCATGGGGTTTATCCCCGCCTTCGAGGGTTTGGGCTTCGTCGAAGTGGGGAAAGCCGGTACGCGCCGGCACGTGATGCGGTTAACCCTTTCTTGATGAAACACGGGAAACTGCCGACGAAACAGTGCAACCTCACCCGGTCATGGCGACGTTACTCCCATGGTCCGAGCGAGGCAGCCTAACGAGGCCGTCGCGCCGGACCGGCAGCAGGTCCGAGGCAATGGACGACAACGGGACGGCAAAGCAGATCTTCCAGCTGCCGGTGGTGCAAGAGGCACCGCGTGAGCGGCTGATGCTCGTCCACACCCCTGCCCATTCCGATTTCCTCAGCCAGCTGATCGCCGCCCGCCAGCACCTCGCGCCACAGCGCGAGCGTCGCCGCGCCCCGCTTGGCCAGGCAGTCGACGCCTATGCCAATGGCAGCAAGATCACGGTCCGGCGTATGCCCGCCGGCTACCGCAAGACCATCGTTACCTGAGCTGTTGGGCGGCTTTGACCACCACCCATTGACCGCGCCCTAACGCACGGAGTCATTCCCGCGGAAGCGGGAACCTCTGTTTTCGTGGTCGCGGCAGGATCGCAAACGGAGATCCCCGCTTTCCTTCGCGGGGATGACCCGGTGAATGCTTCAGGCGTTGCGTATGCAGCCGCCACTCTTCCGTAAGGGCGGCCTCAGCCGCCCATGGTCACGTCGCGGCCGGCGCCGGTGATCGAGACGGTGAAGCCCGCCACCACGTCGACAATCGCCATCATCATCAGGATGAAGAACACTGAGCTCGCCGCCGCGCCGACGAGCAGGAACTCGACGAGGAAGATCACGAACACCACCACCGAGAGCATGTGCTCGATCACCGAGTTGCGCCCGGTATTGGTGGATTTCAGCACCTCGAAGAACAGGCAGACGAGGCCGACCACGAGGATCAGGTCGCCCGCGGTCAGCGACCACGAAACGCCCGAGACCATCGGAATGGTCAACAGCTGCTGGCTCCAGCCCGCCGGATTGCCGCCCATGAACAGGAAGGCAAAGAAGTTATAGGCGATCAGCGGGATCAGCAGCAGCGGCGGAATGAAGGCGCCGTTGCGCGCGGCGCGCCCACCCTGGGGGATGAATACCGTATTGTCGGACATGGCGCGTTCCCTGATCGGTTAGTGCGGGGCACAATGCCAAAGCCGAGCCGCCCCCGCCAGCCCCGCCGTGCGCTTTCGCACTCTTCGAACCGTCCCGAGAGGGCAAATCGCTCCAGTGGAGCGATTTGAGGCCAGAAGGCCATGAGAGCTATGCTCGAATGGCTAGCTCTCCGACAGCACTGTTTCTAGAGCTTGAGCGGGCCGACCATCTGCTCGGGCTTCACTTCGGCGTCGAATTCCTCGCCGGTGAGGAGGCCCAGTTCAATGGCGCTTTCGCGCAGCGTCGAGCGCTTCTTGTGCGCGTGCTTGGCGATCTTGGCCGCGTTGTCGTAGCCGATCTTGCGGTTCAGCGCCGTTACCAGCATCAGCGACTGATCGACCAGCTGCTTGATCCGGTCACGATCAGGCTCGATGCCCACGGCGCAGTGATCGTTGAAACTCTTGGCCGCATCGGCGAGCAGCCGTACCGACTGCAGGAAGTTGTAGGCGATCACCGGCTTGAACACGTTGAGCTCGAAATTGCCCTGGCTCGCCGCAATACCGATCGCCGCATCATTGCCCATCACCTGCACCGCGACCATGGTGGTCGCCTCGGCCTGCGTCGGGTTGACCTTGCCCGGCATGATCGACGAGCCCGGCTCATTCTCCGGAATGGTAATTTCGCCCAGGCCCGAGCGCGGGCCGGAGGCGAGCCAGCGCACGTCGTTGGCGATCTTCATCAGCGCTGCCGCCAGCTGCTTCAGCGCGCCGGACGAACCGACGAACGCATCATGCCCGGCCATGACCGCGAACTTGTTGGGTGCGGTGATGAACGGCTGCCCGGTCAGCGTCGCGATCTCTGCCGCGACCGTCTCGCCGTACTTGGGATGCGCATTGAGCCCGGTGCCGACGGCGGTGCCGCCCAGCGCCAGCTCATAAAGCTGCGGCAGCGTGGCGCGGATCGCCTTGAGCGCCAGGTCGAGCTGCGCCACCCAGCCGGAAATCTCCTGGCCGAGCGTCAGCGGCGTCGCATCCTGCAAGTGCGTGCGGCCGATCTTCACCACGCCCATGAACTCGGTGGCCTTGGCGTCGAGCGTATTGCGGAGCAGCATCACCCGGTCGACCAGATAGTTCTCGATCGCCTCGACTGCCGCGATGTGCATCGCCGTCGGGTAGGTGTCGTTCGACGACTGGCTCATGTTGACATGGTCGTTCGGGTGCACCGGCTTCTTCGAGCCCATGACGCCGCCGGCCATCTCGATGGCGCGGTTCGAGATCACCTCGTTGACGTTCATGTTCGACTGGGTGCCCGAGCCGGTCTGCCACACCACCAGCGGGAAATGCTCAGCGAGCTTGCCGGCGATCACCTCGTCGGCTGCTGCGACCACCAGGTCGCGCGTCGCCAGGTCCATCAGCCCAAGCTTGTGGTTGGCGAGCGCTGCCGCCTTTTTCAGGATGCCGAAGGCCCGGATGATTTCGGTCGGCATCTTCTCGCCGCCGATGTCGAAATTCGCCAGCGAGCGGGCGGTCTGCGCCCCGTAGTACTTTTCCGACGGCACGTTGATCGTGCCCATGGAATCCGATTCGACGCGCATGCCCATTGCCGGAAAACCTCTGGAACAAAAGGAAACGGCCGGCTCCCAGGTCTGGGAGCCGGCCGCGAAATATCTATCGTTTGGTGCGCAAGGGGAGCGCCAGCCCGAAGGCTTACGAGCTCTTGGGCTGCAGGATCTGCCGGCCGCGATACATACCGGTCTTCAGATCGACGTGGTGCGGACGACGCAGCTCGCCCGAATCCTTGTCTTCGACATAGGCCGGGGTGGCCAGCGCATCGGCGGAGCGGCGGAACCCGCGCTTCATCGGCGAGGTCTTGCGCTTTGGCACTGCCATGGTTGTTACTCCTGGTTCAATAGCGTTTCGCCGAAGGCGTTCCGGCGTCTAACAGACAGGGTCTGTCGGGAATTGGGGGCGTCTATAGAGCACAATCGCACGGATGGGAAGGGGCGAAATTGGCTCATCTCAAGGTTTGCAGCGCAGTTCCTGCACCAGTGCAAATCCGCTACAAGCGCTCGACCCTCCCGGACGCTCCGACCGTGACCTACAGCTTCCCCGACGAACTTGCCAGCACCGCCACCGATATCGAGCAGGCGCTCGACGCGCTGCTCACCGCCCCCGCCCTTTCCGGCCCCGGTATCCCCG
>NZ_LAJE02000247.1 GCF_000970465.2 Devosia insulae DS-56 | reverse complement strand
GGGGTGGGGGTCCACAGCCACCAGCGCCAGCAGCCGGCCGGGCAGCAGATCACCCCTTGATCCCCGCCGACAGCATGATCGCCTCGGTGACCTTGCGCTGGAAGATCAGGTAGACGATGGCCACCGGCAGGCCGGCGAGGATGGCGCTGCCGAGATCGCGGGCATACTTGACGCCGAAGGCATCGGTGACCTGGGTGATGCCGACGGTGACGTTCATCATCTTCTCGTCGGTGACGGCGAGGAAGGGCCACAGGAACTGGTTCCAGGCGCCGATGAAGGTGATGATGGCGAGCGCGGTGGTGATGCCCCAGTTCATCGGCAGATAGAGCTTGAAGAACATCTGGAATTCGTTGGCGTTGTCGATCTTGGCCGCCTCGCGCAGCTCCTTGGGCACGCTGTCGAAGAACTGCTTGTAGATGATGACGGTCACCGGCCCGTAGACCAGCTGCGGCAGGATCACCCCGAGCCAGGTATTGAACAGCTTGAACTGGCTGATCAGCACGAAGTGGTTCACGATCAGCGCCGGGATCGGGATCATGAAGCTCGCAAGAATGATCCACCACAGGATCCGCCGGCCCGGGAACTTCAGCTGGCTGATGGCGTAGCCGGCGAGCGCCGACATCATCACCACCAGCACCGTCACCGACACCGCAGTCACCAGCGAGTTGATGTACCAGGTGCCGATCTTGGTGTTGAACAGCACGTGGGTATAGGCGTCGAGCGTGAAGCGCCTCGGCCACAGGTCGATGCCCGGCTGCACGATGTCGTTCTCGACCTTCAGCGTCGTCACCACTGCCCAGTAGAGCGGGAAGGCCCAGAAGATGGCGCCCAGCACGGTGATGACCGTGGCGATCAGCCCGACAATGTCGAGCGTCTTGATGATGCGGCGCTTACGCGGGCTCATGCCCACGATTTCGCCGGCAGCCGGGGTGGTGGCGACGGAACTCATTTCTCACCTCGGGCGCGGAGCATCTGGAACTGCAGGACGGAGAACACCACGATGATGAGGAACAGCACGACCGCGACGGTGGCGCCGTAGCCGCCATTGTTCTTCTGGAAGGCGCTCCGATAGATCAGCTGCACCAGCCCCATGGTGGCGTCCGAGCGGCCACCATTGCCGAACAGGTAGACCTGATCGAAGATCTTGAACTGGGCGATCAGCTGGATGGTCAGCACCAGCACGGTCACCGGCCAGATCAGCGGCCAGGTGATGCGGGTGAACTGGCGCCATTTCGAGGTGCCGTCGAGCGCCGCCGCCTCGTAGATCTCGGGCGAGATGTTCCTCAGCCCAGCGATGAACAACAGGATATTGAAGCCGATGGTCCACCACACGGTGATGAAGGCCACCGTCGGCATGAACAGCGGCAGGGTGCGGAACACCGGCACGTTGTCGCCGGCGACCAGCGCGATCAGCGGCTGCAGGATGCCGAACTGGCTGTCGAACATCCAGCCCCAGACGCGGAACACCACCGAGACCGGCAGGATGTAGGGAATAAAGAAGCAGGCGAGGATCAGCGACTGCATCCAGCCCTTGAGGCGGTTGACGCCAACGGCGATGGCGAGCGCCGTGAGGGTGGCGGGCACCACGGTGAGCAGGACGAAATAGACGGTGTTCCAGAACGCCACGCCGAACAGCTTGTCCTTGAACAGCTTCACATAGTTGTCGAAGCCGATGAAGGTGCCCGGGCCGATCAGCGGCGCCTTGTGGAAGCTGAGCCAGATCATCTGCAGCGTCGGGTAGATGAACAGCACGGCATAAACGACGACAAAGGGCAGAACGAAGATCAGCGCCGCCAGCACCTCGTTGCGGTTGAAGCGTTTCTTGCGCGCCGGCAACGGCACGTCGGTGGCGGTAGCTGCGGCTGACATTGGTTCTGGCCTCCCCAGTCAAAACAAAATCCGGCCGGCGCCGGGTGGGCGCCGGCCGGTTGGAGATTACTCCACCTGACCCTGCAGATCGTCGCGCATCTGTTCCATGGCGGACTGCGGATCGATTTCGCCGTTGACGGCGGGCATCAGGTAGTTGCCGGCAGCGTCGTAGACCGGGGAAGCAACGCCGGCGAGCACCGACGAGGGGTCGAACACGGCGGTATCGGCGAGGATCGAGTAGGTGGCGTTCGGCTGCTTGGTTTTGAACTCTTCGCTGTCACGGACCGGCGAGTAGGCCGGGATGTGGCCGGCATCGGCCCAGGCGAGGGAGTTCTTGTTCATCCAGGCGATGACCTGGAGCACGGCGGCGCGCTTTTCGGCCGACACTTCATTGCCGACGCGATTGGGAATGGCGAAGGCGTGCGAGTCAGCCCAGGTGGCCGGATGGTCGAAGAAGGTCGGCAGCGCAATGGCGCCCCACTCGAAGCCGAGCTCGCCCTTGGCGCTCAGGTCAGTCATGGTCGGGACTTCCCACACGCCGTTGATGTGCAGCGGCGCCTTGCCGCCGGTGAACAGCGCGATCGAGGCGGGGTATTCGGTGGCGGCCGGAGCGAGGCCATCCTTCACCCAGTCGGCAACCACTGATGTCGCCTTGACGGCCTTGTCGAGGTTGTCGCCCGACAGGAAATTGCCGTCGGCATCGAGGAACTGACCGTCCTGCTGGCCGAGCAGCGAGTAGAAAATGCGCCACTGGCTGTCGCCGGCGGCGGAGTGGATCGAGATGCCGTACTCGGAACCGCCATCCTTCAGCTTCTGCAGCGCGGCCTTGAAGTTGTCGACGCCGTCGAGGCCGGTGGGCAGGCCGTTGTCGCCGATGAGACCGGCAGCGGCCAGCTTGTCCTTGTTGTAGTAGAGCACGACCGAGTGGATATCGAACGGCACCGCATACTGCTTGCCATCGACCTGGGCGGCCTTCCAGTTGGACTCGGCGAAGTCAGCGCCAGACAGACCTGCTGCGGTCAGCTCGTCGGTGGTGATCTCGCTGAGCGCACCCGAGGAGACGCCGAGCGGCAGGCGCGACAGGTGATAGGTCATCACATCCGGGCCTTCGCCGATGGCGGCCGAGGTCTGGACCTTGGTATAGAACGGGGTGCCCCACTCGAGCGTGGTGGCCTGGATTTCGATCTTGCCGGCGTGCTCGGCGTTGAACTTCTCGAGCAGCGCCTTCATACGGACGCCGTCGCCGCCGCCGAGGAAGTCCCACCAGGTCACGACTTCCTGCGCCTGCGCCACGGCCGGCATCAGCAGGGCCGTCGACAGCAGCGCCATCTTCAGAAACGATTTCATCATTGCATTTCCTCCCATCGGGTTAGCTCCATGCGTAGGCGCATTGCGGATCGGTGCGGACCGTCCCTGTCCCGGGGCCCTACGCATTGAGCAGTGGGGTGGCCGTTCGGGACATTATTACTGACCTATCTTATGATATGGATCAGAAATTCGGATGCATATGGGCGTATCTTCCCTATTGATGGATACGAGTTTCAGCCGGCGCTGTAGGCAACGTCCCTACTGTCAAACAGGTGCGAGGAGGCGCCGTCGAAATCGAGCTTCACCTGGTCGCCGACATTGATGCGCGACTGGCCTTCGTCCTCGGCGATCACCACCGAATTGTCGGCCAGACGCACATAGGCAAGGGTTCGCTCGCCGAGCCGCTCGACCACGTCGGCCTTGCCGCTGACGGCGCCGTTGGCTGACACCTTCACCGACTCCGGCCGGATGCCGAAGGTCACCTGACCGTCACTGGGCAGGCGGGACGAAGCGATGCCGGTGAGGATTTCCGAGTTGTCGGGGAGCCGGATCACAGCCTTGCCGTCACGATCGGAGAGCTGCTGCACCGGCAGGAAGTTCATCGAGGGCGAGCCGACGAAAGCGGCGACGAAACGCGAGGCCGGCCGGGAGTAGATCTCCATCGGCGTGCCGATCTGCTCGATCTTGCGGTTGTTCATCACCACGATGCGATCGGCCAGCGTCATGGCCTCGATCTGGTCGTGCGTGACGAAGATCATGGTGGTCTTGAGGCGTTGATGCAGTTGCGCAAATTCGATGCGGGTGCGGGCGCGCAGGCCCGCGTCGAGGTTCGACAGCGGCTCGTCGAACAGGAACGCCTTGGGGTCGCGAACGATGGCACGGCCGATGGCGACGCGCTGGCGCTGGCCGCCGGAGAGCTGCCCGGGCTTCCTATCGATCAGGTGTTCGAGTTCGAGGGTTTTGGCCGCGGCGGCGACGCGTTTGGCAATCTCCTGCTTGGGAGTGCGGATATTCTGCAGCCCGAACGACATGTTCTCGCGCACTGTCATATGCGGGTAGAGCGCGTAGTTCTGGAACACCATGGCGACGCCACGCTCGGCCGGCGGCAGCTCGTCGACGCGCCTGTCGCCGATGTGGATTTCGCCGCCGTCGATGTCCTCGAGGCCCGCGATCATCCGCAGCAGCGTGGACTTGCCGCAGCCCGAAGGGCCGAGAAAGACCATGAACTCGCCGGACCCGATGGTCATCGAAACGTTCTCGATGACCCGGACCTGACCGAAGTGCTTGCTGACGTTTACGAGCCTGATATCGGCCAAATCGCGTTCCTCCCGGGTCGTCCCCAGCCCGCGCGTCCCTTGGGGATCTCGCGGGCCGGTGCTGATGCTATTGCGGCTGACAATATTGTCAATCCTGTATCAAAAGAAAGCAGAAAATTCAGCTTAAGTTTCAGATAGTTAGCGGAAAACATCATCCGCTTAGGACGCGTTTCCTGCGTTTCCTACCCGAAAAGCTGATTCAGTTTCCTTCAGTCCGTCTCCAGATTTGCCGTGGTTGTGACAAGGCCGTCGAACAGTGCCGCCGCGACCGGATCCGTGCCCGGCGCGTCATTGGTCAGGCGGAAAGTGGTGACCACCAGGCCGCCTTTGCCCACGGTGCGGCGGGCGATGGTGGCGGCCGGCTTGTTGATCCAGCCGATGACCACGCCGGCATCGATCAGCCCCTCATATTCCCAGGAGCGGAAGCCGGTCAGCACGTGGTGCGGCACGACGCGATCGAACGAGATATCGAGTAGTGGGCCGCCGGGCAGGGTGGCGAATGCCCCCGTCCGCTTGATCCAGGAGAAGTTGGCGATCCAGTCGCCGCGCCACAGCGTGCCATCGCGCAGCACCAGCCCGATATTGGGGAGCTGGGTCTCCGAGCCGAGATGGCGGGCCCGCTCCTTGCCGGCCGGCATGGTCGGCGGCTCGGCACGCGGTGGATCGGTTCGAAGGTTCCGGTGGGTTTCGACCGAACCGTCGGCCAGCACCAGGTAGCGGGCGCCGTGGCGCATCGCCTCGATGTCGTCGGCGCCGAGCGCATGGGTGAGCACCAGGTCGGCGGCAGCGGTATCGGTGGTCACCGTATAGCCGAGACCCTTGGCGAAGGCTGCGAGTTCGGGGCTGGCGGCAGCGATCTTCGCCGGGCCGGCTGCGCGCTTGCCATAGACCGAGACCTGGATCTCGTTCTTGGCCAGCAGCTTGCCGCCGGCTTCGAGCTTCAGCGCGATGCTGGCGACGCGGGTGTTGCCGCCAAGGGTGATGGTGGTGGCGCCGAGGTCGGCGACCGCCAGGCCTTCCGTCGCCGGGACGTCGAGCTTGCCGCTCGCGCCCTCGACCGACCAGCTCAGCGTCGCGCCTGCTGGAACCGCCTTGCCGCCGGTCGCCACCTTGAGGCTGAGAGCGAGGCTGTCGCCGGAGGTGATGGCGTGATGGGCCAGCTGCGGCACGATCACCGTGTCGTTGTTGATCTCGGCGAAGCGATCGTGGAAGGCGCGCGGGTTGCGGTTGATGTCGAGCAGGCCGTTGGCTTCCCAGTGCACGTCGGTCATTTCGGTGATGACATAGCCCTGGATCGGTGCGTGGGCGCGCATCGACTCGATCTCGTATTTGAGATTGGCGAACTGGTACCACTGCACGTTGGTGATGAAGTCGCCGAAGCTCTGGAACACCTTGTCGAGGTGGTAGGTGGCAAAACGGTTCTGGATGCCGTGCGGATAGGCCGCGCCATCGCCCCAGTTGCCGCCGGTTTCGGCCCACCAGGGCTCTTCGCCCTTGGCGGTCTTCACCTGGTCCGGGTGCGGCAGCCCCCAGACGCCGAACTCGGAGACCACCAGCGGCTCGTCGCCGCGACGCTCGCCGTCGCCGAACGGCGTCCAGGTCCAGTCGGCGGCGCCGGCGAACTCTTCGGTGAGTTTTTCCCACTCGGCCCGGCGTTCCGGCACCGAGCGGTAGTAATGGTAGTCGTTGATGTCGGTCTTGACGTGGAAGTTCGGGATACAGGCCGAGTTGTCGACGACGAGACGGCGCGGATCCTTGGCTTTCAGCCAGTCATAGGTGTCCTTGAGCCACTGGCGGTGATCGGCATTCTCGATCAGCCGGGTGCCCCAGTCCTCGTTGATGATGGTCCAGGCGATGATCGAGGGGTGGTTGCCGTCGCGGGCGATGATGCCGGCCATGGTGTCGCGCATGCGCTGCGCGGCGGCGGCAGTGAAGTACTGGACGTTGGGG
The DNA here is from genome assembly GCF_000970465.2 of Devosia insulae DS-56. Lineage (GTDB taxonomy): Bacteria > Pseudomonadota > Alphaproteobacteria > Rhizobiales > Devosiaceae > Devosia_A > Devosia_A insulae. Next base: position 3,289 of record NZ_LAJE02000247.1, on the reverse strand, counting down.
ATTTCGGTCCAGATCAGGACGCCCAGCCGGTCGGCGACTTCGTAATAGCGCGGGTCCGGCACCTTGATGTGGACGCGCAGCAGGTTGAGGCCGAGATGCTTGGCCTTCTTGAGCTGATCCTCGAGGAAGGCGAGCGAGGGCGGGGTGCAGATGCCATCGGGGTAATAGTCCTGGTCGAGCGCGCCGCGCAGGTAGAGCGGCTGGCCATTGAGGAAGAACTTGCCGTCACGGGTCTCGATCTTCCGGAAGCCGAAGTTATGCGTGGTGGTGTCGACCACTTCGCCGCCGGCGATCAGTTCGAGCTTCAGCGTATGGAGGTTCGGCGTCTCGGTCGACCACAGGGCCGGGGCATCGAGCTTCAGGGTCAGCGACGCGCCGGTGGTTTCGGCGGAAACGCCGCCCACCGTGGCGCGCACCGTGGCGCCGGCCGCGGCGGCCGAGCGGGTCAGCGTCAGCGCGACTTCGCCGCTGTCCGGGTTGGCGTCGATCGCCACATGCGCGACGTGCCGCTTGTCGCGCGACAGCAGCTTCACCGATTGCCAGATGCCGCCGAGCGGGCCGTACCAGCTCTGCTTGCCGTGCGGGATTTCACCGAACGGGTAGTCCGGATAGGCCTCGGCATCGCCGCTGGGCAGGGTCACGTGCACTTCCAGCGCGCTCTCGGCCGGGGTGCCCGCCGGGATGACAAACTCGAAGGGCAGGTAGCCGCCTTCATGGGTGCCGAGCACGCGGCCATTGAGACGGACTTCGGAGAAATAGTTCACCGCGCCAAAGCGGAGGGCGATCTCGCGACCCTGCCAGGCGGCCGGGATCGACAGCTGGCGGGCATAGACGGCCTTGCCGGTCGCATGGCGCAGGTCGGCGAATTCGGCCTGCCAGGGGCCGGGGACAGTGGCGTTACGCCAGTCGCCATGGCCATCGAGCCGGAAGCGCCACGCGCCGTCGAGCGAGATCTCCTCGCGTGCGTTTGCGCCAGCCTTGGTGGCCGTAGTCTCGCCGATCATGTAGTCCTCCCGCAGAGCTAATATTTATTAGCAGTTTCGCTATGGCTACCGGCTTTCCTGCGGTCTGGCAAGCGTTGCGGTTGCTAATGAGTTTAGCAAGCGAAGTTGCGCACACGGCTCGAAGCCTGATAATGCTGCGCTTTGAAGACGTTAAACGAACGCTTCGCAAAGACGTTAAGCGAACGCTTTAGACGTGTTGGGGGAAGTGGTGGCAAAGCGGCCGACCATGATCGAGATCGGTGAGCGTGCGGGGGTCTCGCAGGCCACGGTGTCGCTCGTCTTGAACCGGGTGCCGAATGCGCGCGTCGCCGAAGCGACGCGGGCGCGGGTGCTCGAAGCCGCGGACGCGCTGGGCTATCGCAAGGGGCCGCAGCACCACGTGCCCGAAAACAAGACCCGGGTGATCGGGCTGCTGCTCGACGAAGTCACCACCACGCCGTTCGCGATGCCGTTCATCGAAGGGGCGCGCGAGGAAGCGGCGCTGCAGGATGTGGTGGTCGCCACCTTCTCGACCCGCTCCGATCCCAAGCTGGAGAGCCTGGCGCTCGACATGCTGCTCAGCAACCAGATCATCGGCGTGCTCTATGCCAGCCTCGTCACCCGATCGGTCGACGTACCGGAGCGACTGCGCGACGTGCCGACCGTGCTGCTCAACTGCTACGATAAGCAGCGCTACTACCCCTCGGTGGTGCCGGCCGACGTCACCGGCGGCTATGCGGCGACCGAGGCGCTGCTGAAAGCCGGCCACCGCCGCATCGCCCATCTCGCCGGCGAGAGCTGGATCCAGGCGGCCGACGACCGCGAACGCGGCTATCGCCAGGCGCTCGCCTCATGGGACGTGCCGGTCGACGAGAACCTGATCATGCGCGGCGGCTGGACCATCCATGGCGGGCGCGACCTGACCACGCGGCTGCTCGATATGCCCAACCCACCCACCGGCATCTTCGCCTTCAATGACCGCATGGCGGTCGGCGCCTATGGCGCGTTGCAGGCGCGCGGGCTGCGGGTGCCGGACGATATGTCCGTCGTCGGCTTCGATGACGAAGACACCAGCATGTATATGAATCCGCCGCTCTCGACCGTGGTGCTGCCGCACGAAGAGATGGCGCGCTGGGCCGTCGGCACGCTGCTCGACGAACAGCTCCCCGCTGCCTCGCCGCGGCGGGTGAAGATCGAGTGCCCGCTGATCAGCCGCGGCTCTATCGGGCCGGTGCCGGTGCGGGCTGCGGCCGAGTAGCCTTCCGCAGCCGCTCCCAGGCGTACCAGCCCGCCGACAGCAGCACGAGCACGCCGACGGTCACCAGCACGGCGATCAGCGTGCTGCGCACGGGCTTCCCCATGAAATAGCGGGTGGCGAAGAAGCCGATATTGGAAAGCACCAGGAAGCTCAGCACGTGCCGGCCGGGCGTCAGCAGCGGGGCGGGGATACTGACCCGCGCCGCGACGAAGCGGCAGAGCGCCAGATAGGCGAGGAGAATGGCCGCTGGGCCGACGATCCACAGGATGGTCGGCGGGAAACGGTTGGGGAATTGCCCGGTCTGGATCGTCACCCAGTAGAGATAGCCAGTGATCGCCAGCGCCGGCACGAAGTGCCAGGCCCGCACCGGATGGCTGCCGTACCAGATGCCGAGGAGGAACCACGGCAGGTAGCAGAGCAGCGGGAAATTGGCGAAGCCGGTATGGCTGACCAGCGTCGGCAGCAGCGGGATGATGGCGCCAGTGGTGTAGAAGGTGGTGGCGAGGCAGGCCAGCGTCACGACGACCAGCAGCCAGGGGTTGCGGCCGATGGTGAGCAGCACCGGGCGCGCCACGAGGGTCAGCAGCGACAAGATGAAGAAGGTGGCGAGAAACTCGCTCCAGCCGAACAGCCGCTGCATGGTGACGACGTCGAGGATCAGCTGCGGCTCGAGCTTCTTGCGGTCGACCAGCAAAGCGAAGGCGAAGGACGAGGCATAGACCGCCAGCAACAGCAGCAGCGAGGGCCGCAGCTGCCGCCAGAGGCTCCGCTGTCGCCCCTCCGGCTTGGGCAGGCCGAGGCCGATGCCGAAGGCGAACAGGAAGCCCGAAAAGCTGACGAGGTTGGCATACTCGGCGAAGATCGCCGCCTCGGGCCTGGCGCGGAAGGTGATGAGCTGGACCACGTGGGCGCCGACCATGCCGATGACCAGCAGGGTCTTGAGCAGGTCGAGGTCGGCGGCGCGGTTGGGGGTTGGGCTAGGGCTTTTCACGTTCGGTTCCACGGGACTCTCAGTGATCCTCCCCCGCGTGGCGGGGGAGGATCACTG